>CALUYV010000001.1 GCA_944325095.1 Candidatus Gastranaerophilales bacterium
CGTTCAACAGCAAGACTTTGAATCGAGTTCAGGGTGACAAAAAGTGCTGGTCAGGGGGATAATTTTAACATTTCTTTAGGGTGAGTTGCGATATAAATCCCTTTTTTGAACTATTGCACTTTGCGGGATTGTGTAGTTTAATAAATGTAGTCAGGTTAGTCAGGAATAGTTGTAATGTTGGAAATTACTAAAACTCAGGATGACGGAAAGTTACAGGTTTTAAATTTGAATGAAGCGGTTTCCGGTTCATGGTTTAACCTGATTAATCCTACCAGGGAAGAAATACAGCAAGTTTCTCTGGTTCTGGGATTGGATGAAAGTTTTTTAAACAATTCTCTTGACGCAGACGAGTTGTCGCGTATGGATTTTGAGGACGGTAATCTTTTAATAATTACCAATGTGCCGGTTATGGATGATAAAGGTAATTTCGATACTTTGCCTCTGGGTTTAATTTTTACTCCTGAAAGTGTAATAACTGTTTGCTCGCATGAAAATAAAATTATAAATTCTTTTAATGCCGAAACAACAAAATTTTTTGATACCCGCAACAAGGCTAATTTCATGCTTAATATCCTTTTTCGGGCTGCAAAATTTTATTTGAGATATTTGAATATAATAAATAAACAAACAGAAAATATTGAAAATTCATTGAAAAAAACAACTCATAATAAAGCATTATTCCAGTTGATGGAAATTCAGAAATCACTGGTTTACTTTACAACCGCATTAAAAGATAATCAGTTGGTGCTGCAAAAATTATTGAGGCTTGTGCATACGGAGTCCTTGCAAAGAATTTTGAAATTCACCGAGGATGACATTGATATGCTTGAAGATGTTATTATTGAAAATAAACAGGCTGCCGAGATGGTTGAAATGCACAGAACAATTCTGGAAAGTATGATGGATTGTATGGCATCAATTATCAATAATAATCTTAACCTCGTTATGAAATTTTTGGCTGCAATTACGATTATTATGTCAATTCCGACAATGATAGGTAGTTTCTGGGGTATGAATGTACCGATTCCATTTGCACACAGTCATTTTGGATTTTTGATTGTAATTATGATATCAATTGTTGCGACATGTATTGTTGCCGTTTTCTTTAATAGAAAAGGTATGATGTAAGTATATGCCGGCGGTTATTTTTGCGCTTTTAATAAGGATTTTTTCCAATCCGTTCGCAAATTCGCTCCAGAAAATACTGTCTGTTAAATATTCAGCAATTTTAATAAATTTATATTCGTATGCGTTTTTAAGTTTATTATGTGTTTATCCGGCGGTAAAATGTTATTCCTGGAGCGGTTATGGTATTGTTTTCTGGGAATATGTTTGTCTTGCCGGCATTTTGTGTACATTAGGTTCGGTTTGTTTGATTAAGGCATTACAATACGGTGAAATGTCTATGTTAGGGCCGATAAATTCATATAAATGTATTGTAGGACTTCTTCTTGCGGCGGTTATGCTTGGCGAAATTCCGACAGGTGCCGAATTGTTTGGGGTTTTGTTTATTATTTCCGGCAGCTGGTATATTTTTGATACGGTTGACGGCGGTTTTAAATTTTCTCTTTTGCTGCGCAGGGATATAATTTTACGATTTGCGGCACTATTTTTTACCGGTTGTGAAGCAGTAATTTTGAAAAAGATTATTCTTATGTCATCGTTTACGGAATCGTTTATCCTGTGGTGTTTTTCGGGTTTATTGTTTTCGTTTGTTCTGATGTGGTGTTTTAAAATAAAATTTACGGTATTATCAGGCAAGAATCTTCTATATACTTTTTTTATCGCTTTGGGGCTCGGGATGATGCAGTTATCTACAAATTTCGTCTTTGATAATATGGATGTTGGTTTATCGCTTGCTTTATTCCAATTGTCCAGTATAGTTTCGGTTGTTTTCGGATGGAAATTCTTTTGTGAAAAAAATGTCAGGAAAAAACTTTTAGGTGCTTTAATTATGATTATCGGCAGTTGTTTTATTCTTATCCGGTGATTTCTCTTTCAAATAATCTTCAAATGATTTTATATTAACTTTGTAGCCGCAGCCTTCATGAAGTTTGGCGGGATAAAAAATTCGTTTGGCAGGATAATTTCTGCACATGCGCAGCCTGTGTTTATAATCCGAACATAAACCCTCCGGTGTAACAAGTTTGCAGGCAAAAATAAAATTGCCTTCTTCATCTTTTCCTTTTATATAAAATCTTTTATAGGCCGGAAAAAGTTTTTGCATAAATTTAAATTCTTCTTCCGTATAGGTATCCATACTGTACATATAGTTGCAGCATTTTCCGCATTTTTTACAATGTCCCGTGATTTCATAAGATATTTTTTCCGGAACAAAATATGATAAATATTCATAAATTATGGATTTAATAAGTTTTAACATAGTCTTAATCTATTACAAAAATACATAAATTAAAGTGTTATATTTATATTATAGTTAAATTTTGTGTATAATGAAATTATGAAGATAAACACAAATATCCGTTTATATGCGTGGGTAGAATTTGTAATATGGCTGTTAGTTGCGGCAGTATTAATTCTGGGGTTAAGATATCATCATCAGCAGGCGCAGAAACAATATAAACATTATCGTATTTTTATGAGTGATGCTGACGGATTGATTGTGGGTTCTCCCGTTAAGTTTCTCGGAATCCAAATCGGGGATATCAGGCAGATTAAAATTATATCTTCCGAGGTTTATATAGAATTTGTGGTAACTCGTAAAGATCTGGTTCTGCCTGCAGGTTCAATTGCAACGGTTGAATTTTCTGGATTGGGCGGTTCTAAAGCTCTTGAGATTTATCCGCCGTCGGAAAAATACCCTACAGATAGAATTATTGCCGTAAAAGAACCTACCAGATTGAATAAAGTTATGGGATTATTTAATGAAATCTTTAGAGATCTGGATTCGATTTTTACCACTATGGGATATGCTTCTAACCAGTTTGCGCAGGAGGCAGACGGCTCAAGAAATGTTGTAATGCCGGTTTCGCAGGAAAGAGGCCTCAGCAATATTAACAAAACCATTGATATGATTATGGATACTAAAGAGAATTTTATGAAAAATTTTGATAAAGAAGGGAAGCCAAAAAATGAACAAGAGCAATGTGAGGATAATAAATAATCCTGTAGTATTACTGAATTTATGCACAATGCGTGATAAAAATACTGATAGTCAGGGTGTTCGGATTGCTACAAGAAAAATTACAAGATGTTTATTATACGAAGCGGCTAAGAATTTACCGCTTGTAGAAAAAGAAGTTACAACACCGTTAGCAACTTTTAAGGCAAAAACGGTTGATCCTGATATAAATTTAATTATTTCTCCTATATTGAGAGCAGGTTTAATTTTTACGGATGAGGCAATTGATATTTTGCCGCAGGCAACAATTCGTCATATTGGTATGTATCGTGATGAAAAAACTTTAAAACCGGTCTGGTATTACAATAAAGTTCCTATGAATGCTGATAATCCGGAAAAATTTTATATTTATATTACAGACCCGATGCTTGCTACAGGAAATTCGCTGCTTGCTGCTATTGATCTTTATGCAGGTAAAGGCATTCCGGTAAGCAACATAAAATGCGTATGTATTATTGCAGCACCGGAAGGAATTGAGAATATTCAGAAACATTATCCGGATATTGAAATTATTACGGCTGCTGTTGATGAGCATCTTAATGAAAAAGGCTATATTGTTCCCGGTATGGGCGATGCCGGTGATAGAATTTTTAATACTTAATCCGTTAACTGTTAAGAATTGTTACAAAAGAAAATTGGGAATTAAAGTTTAATATCTTTTTTGCCGTTTAGTGGCATGTGTGTAATTAAATAAGGAGATACATTCATGTCTGTGCAATCAACAAGTCAAATTTCAGGGGCTAAATCAGGTAATAAGGCAAAGAATACAGACAGACCTGTTCAAATAACGGTTAAAAAAGGTGATACAATATCTTCACTTGCAAAAAAATTCGGTATGAAGCCGGAGGAATTTAAAAAATGGGTCGGGTTGAACAGCAATACACTAAAATTGGGCGCAAAGATTGATTTACCGCATGATACAGTTCCTGACGGCAAAGGGATATATGCACTGATTAAAAAATATAATATGACTCTTGAAGAGTTTGGAAAATTGAATAATCTTCCTGCTCCGTATAATGAATATAGTGCCTCCAAAGGTGAAAAGTTTTATGTTAAAAATAACAAGGTTTCTGATTCATCTTCTGACAGCAAAAAACACACCCCTAAAGAACTGGCTGATGAGATATACAAAGGTTCCAGAAAAATTGGTGCTGTCGGTAAAGAATCTTTTGATTCTTTGATTGCGGAGATAAATTCCGGCAATGTTGAGGCGGTTTTAAAGGCATATACTAAAAAAGAAAGTCTTATAAATACTATAACAAGTGAAATTATGAGTAAAAAGCAGGCAAGAGAAGATGCGGTTATGCATGTTTATGATGCCCTTGCAAAGGCAAAAGGCACGCCTGCTGCAAACAGAGAAGAATTTTATAATGAACTGCACAGGCAGTTGTATGATGTTTGGGGCATGGCAAGCACCAAAAAACTCGATAAAATGATAGAAGAAATGCTGGATTCAAAATCTGCAAGAGCTTCCCGCAGCGGGGCGGCTTCCGGTGTGAAAACAGTTGACAGAAGAAAGGTTACTGTAACTAATAAAAAGGGTGTTTCTAAAACATATACGGTATCAGAACTTCAAAGAGGTGCGATATCTTCTGCCAAAGATGAAGTGTATAAGTATTTTAAAACCTACTGCAAGAATAATAATATTAAGTATGATAAAGATTTACTTGATTGTACTCCTATAGAGCGAATTCCGGCTCCTGTCATTAAAGACGGAAAGGTTGTTATGGAAGAATCTGAACTTCTCCGGCCTACAACAAAACCGAACGGCAAAGTAATAATCTTGAATGCAGGTCATGGCGGATATAGTTCAAGATCAGGATACTTTGACCCCGGCTCATACAGTTTTATCAGAAAAGCAAACGGCAAATATGCTCCGTTATTGGAATATGAAAAAGCAAAAATTTATGCAGAATCTACAGCTGATAAATTAAGACAGCAGGGTTATGCGGTTGTAATAACTTCCGGTCATTCTGAAACCATGGCGGATAAAGCATCAATGAGAAATCTTGTTAAATCGCTTAATAACGGTACAAAAGGTTCGCAAAAATATGACAAAGACGATATTATGATGATTTCTTTGCATGCGGATTCCATGCCGGGAGCGACCGGTTCAGGGGTATGTTTTCAGCCAGGGACAGAGGATGATACCATTTTAAAAGATATCATGCTTGAAACGCTTAAGCAGGATAACTGGATAGCGGCTGAGGAATATGAACGTGTCTGGGGTAAAAATGGTGTCGGAATTTTAAACCAGACAAAAGACATTCCTTCCGTATTGCTGGAAATAGAATATGTTAACGGTTCAAAATGTAAGAATTTGGATTCTGCTGCTTATCAGGCAAGATTTGAAACCCAAATGATAAAAGCTATTAACGAGTATTTTAACAGAAATTAAAGGTAAATAAAATATATGGATTGGCTATTAAATCTTTTTCAAAGTATAAAAACAAAAATATCTCAATGGACATCATCAGATACTCCAGATGTTAAATCAAAACAAAAGGTTAAGCAGCCGTTGTTTAACAATGATAAAAAGAAAACGACAGAGCCTAACGAAATTTCTATGATGACTGAGATTTCTGATGAGCAGATTCAAACTAATAATCTTCGCTCAAAATACATTACAACCGTTAAAAATCCGGATCATCGAGTCAAGAAAAATGAAAATCCCGAAGTGATTGCAAAAAAATACGGAGTTACTACCCGTGCACTTCTTGCGGCAAATAATCTGGACGAACAATCCGCTCAGAAGATACAGGTCGGACAGGTGTTAAAAATTCCGCCTTCGCGCAGGGTCAAAAATGTTAATAATTTATCGGATATTGCAAACGCAATGGGTGTAAGCGTTGATTTTATAAAGAAGTTGAAAAAAGCAGAAGATAGTGCGCATCTTCCGGAAAAATCTTTCCATAACACTCCATATCTTGATGAGAATGGTGTTAAAACAATTGGTATAGGGCATAAAGTTCTTCCCGGAGATAAAACAAAATTAACAAATGCCGAAGTTTGTACACTTTGTGCTCAGGATTTACTTAAAGCGGAAGAGCATTTAACTCTTTTACTCGGAGGTCAAAAATACTATGACAGAATTCCGCAGGCATTAAAAGAGAGCGTTCTTGATTTAACCTTCAATAAAGGTGTTATTGATGATGACAGTTTTAAAGGCTTGATATACTGTTTGAAAAACTGCAAATGGGAAGCTGCTGTTAATAAATTGACCTTTAATAAATCCATAAAAACAGGCGAGGAGATGAGCGGACTGAATAAACGCAGGTTGTTTGATATTTCGCTTGCAACAAAGATGTACGGCAAAAATATTCCGCAGTCCAATATAAATACAGCCCAGCATGTCTATAACAGAGGTGTCGAACTCCTAAGGGCCGAGTGTCAAAGAAAAAATTTGAATTTTGCAAATCAACTTGCCGGCTATAATCAAGATGTGCAGAGTTATTTTGGAAACCGGTTAAAATTAAAACTTATAACAAAGTAACTACTTCTCCGATTTTGTCACCGTGAAGTGTTGTAATATCATGTGATAAATCAATTTTTGCCCAGTTCAAATTATTGATTAAGTCTATTGTAACAAATTCTCTTGCCTGCATATTTGAGTCGCATATTTTGACGACAAAACCTTCTTCAAGTTCTGTATTTATTACTATACAAAGACCTTCTGCTCCGACTTTGGCAATCAGGTTATCGGAGTTTGCAATAATTTTTGTATCGGTTCTGTTTTCTCCGCCGATTTCGTAGGCATGATTTAAAAATGCGTTTTTAATTCTTGCATATTTCGGGTTTGAAAACAAATTAAGATACCCTTTAACCATATTTTCAAGCGGCATAGAATATATCGGCACTCCGCATCCGTCTTTTGTTGCCGGATATTCGGTTTTTAGTTCGCAAAGTTCATATATTTTGCGTTTGATTTCTTTTTGCAGCGGATGGTTAATACTGTCATAATTATCCATATCCCAGTCATTTATTTTGCATAAACCGAGCATCATTGCGTGTTTTCCGGAACAGTTGTTGTGAATTGCACCGGGCAGTGTATTTGTTTTCAAAAGTTCTTCTTGCGCGGTTTTTGATATTGGCTGCTGTATTCCGCATTTCAGTTTTTTACTGCTTATTCCGAATTTATCAAGAAGATTTTGTACAAGATTGATATGTACTTTTTCGCCGGCATGGGATGCTGCACAAATGGCAATTTCTTTATCGGACATATCAAAATTTTTGTCCAGTTCATAATCAATTAAGAGTGATGCTTGCAGCGGTTTTGCGCAAGATCTGGTATAAAACGGATACTGTTTGTCATCTCCGATTTTTTCGATCACGCGGTATTTGTCGCATCTTACAACATATCCGAAGTGTTCTCTTTCGATTAAGCCTTCACGGTTGAATATAACAAGTTTTGCCGGTTCTGTATTTTTATTTATCATTTGTTTTCACCATTAATAATAACTGATTTAACTGTGTTTTGAGTTTTTTATTTTCTGATTTTAAATCTTCTATTTCTTTTTGATATTTATCTTCTGTTTTAGCGTACTGTTGTATGCTTTCAGGGATTTCATTATGATCAATAATAAATCTTTTTTTGGAATCTTCTTTAAATTCAAAAAGATTTTCTATATATTGTTTCTCTGCAAATCCCGAATCAACAAGAATTTGTCCGAATTTTCTGCCTGCTTTTGCAACATTATCAATATCAACAGATTTGGATAACTGTTCTTTTGTAATAATATTTCCGGCTGATAAAAATTCTCCTGTTCGAGTTTTTCCCGCAAGAAAATCTGCCAGATTTAATATTGAAGAATTTTCAGGTTTTTCTATAAAGCCCGAATCAAGACAAAGCAAAAAGTATGAAGAAACTTCTTCAAGGGTCAAATATGTATCCATTGAAATTTCGCAGAGGCTGAAGCCTTTTTTTATCAGTTCCAGAATATTGTAAAGATTTCTGTCAAAGACTGTTTTATTGGAATCCAGTTCGCAATTCCCCTTATAAGTAAGGATTGGTCTGTATGTTGTGTAAAGATATATAAGATTGTTTGTATTATTTCCCGCAATTTCTTTGGATAAGATAATTTTTATCCAGGACGGGAATTTGGATATTTTCCCCAAAAACTGATTAAAATTTCTGCGATTCACGGTTTTATTCCTCAGACATTGGAATATTACCATTAATTCTCATTTTCTTCAAGTTATTTAGATATTAAGTTGGTTGATTAATTTTTTTAACATATATAATATAATGTATAGAAGTATAATAATGGAGAGAAGTAAATGGAAAAAGATAATGCTCAGTTAACAAAAACTATTATAATATCGGTTCTTGTTTTAGTCGGTGTAATTGTAACTATTGATTTGGCTTATATTTATTATCAGGCTAATTTCAATCAATATGCCCTGCCGAGTTTTTGTTCTGTTAATGAATTGGTTGATTGTGACGGTGTTGCAAGAACGACCGAATCCCAGTTTTTAGGTGTGCCTTTAGCGTACTGGGGTTTATTTTTGTATTCATTCATAATTATGCTGTTGAGTGTTGATGTGTTGAAAAAATTTCCGTTGTTGAAGTTTTTGGAAGTATTTAAAAATAAATTCCATTATATTGCATCATTAGGACTTATTTCATTTACTATATCAATGATTTTATTATGTGTAAGTCTGTTTGGAATCCATAAGATTTGCGTTATGTGTGCTGTTACATACTTTTTGAATCTTTTAATCGGTTTTGTTGCAGTCAGAGGTATCAAAGGCGGATTTATCGGAGCAATCAAACAGAGTTGGTTAGATTTTGTTGACGCTTTGAAACCAATCCCGTATAGAGTTGCTTTTGTACTTGTTATGCTTTGTGCTGCCGGCTTTCTCGGCTGGACATATACAACCGCAATTTTTTCTCCTTCTTTGAAATCATATAGAGCACTTGGAGAATTTATTGAAGCAAAAACCAATAAATATGCGGTAAAAGGCAACCTGCTCGGGTCAGATGCTGAAGATGCTATTGTTGTCAAGGTTTATTCCGATTATATGTGTCCTATGTGTAATGTATTCAATATGATGATTCATAAACTTGTAACAGAATTTAGTAATGTTCGAATTGAACATCACAGCCTTCCGCTTGATCAGGAATGTAATCCGTTTTTACGCCAGCCGTTCCACCATGGTTCATGCGATATGGCAAGATATGCCGAAGCTGCTTCTAAACAGGGTAAATTCTGGGAAGTTAATTCTTTGTTCTTTGAACAAAAACCTCAAAGCGAAGAAGAAATTATAAAACTTCTCAAGGAATCAGGGTTCGGACTTGATATGGAACAATTGAAAAAAGATGCGGCTAATCCTGAAATAATGGTGCAAATCCAAGAAGATATTAAAAGTGCCGTTGCAAAAAATCAAATGGGAACTCCGGCAATTGTTATCGGAGATAAGTTTGAAATGGGTATTCCGCGCGGCGGCTATCCGGTATTGAAGAAAATGGTGAAAGAAAATGGAGGAAAACCAAAACATAAATTCTTCTAAAATTTTACTTCATGCATGTTGTGCAATATGTTCGGGATATCCCATAGTGCTGCTGCAAAGTATGGGATATTCTGTTGTTGTATATTTTTATAACCCGAATATTTACCCGTCAGAAGAATATGAACGGCGGCTGGCGGCGCAGAAAACATTGTGTGCTCATCTCGGAGTTGAATTGATTACAGGCGAATACAATCCGGAAGTTTACTACGATTATGTAAAAGGTTTTGAAAATGAACCTGAAAAAGGCAGACGCTGTGACAAATGTTTTGAGTTAAGACTCGATAGTGCGGCACAAAAGGCAAAAGAGCTGGGAATTAACGAATTTACAACATCAATAGTTATCAGCCCGCATAAAAACTACGAAAAATTATCAGATATCGGCAGCAAAGTTGCACAAAAGTATGAGTTAAAATATCTGCCTGTTAATTTCAGAAAGCAGGACGGTTTTTTAAAGACGAATAGAATTGCAAAAGAATTGAATTTATACAGACAAAATTATTGCGGATGTGTATTTGCCCGTTCAAATTCATAAAATATCATCCGTTTGTACTATGTATGAATATAAAAATTATCATATAATAGCGTTGAGGAGAAGATAGTTTACTAATAAGAATACGAAGAGGAAATTATAATGAAAAAGCAGTTAGGATTATTATTTGCAGTTATTATGGTATTGAATATGGCAGGTTCCGTATCTCTGGCAAGAAGTCCGTTAGAGAACTACAATTTGTATGATGATGTAATGGGCGGCGGCAGCAGTAAGCCTGATCCGAACAGAGAACGTGTTACAACTGATTTTTATAACAATTCAATGCGTCCGGGCAGTGCGGCTGCGGCAGCAAATGGTAAACCTACAGAAGAGGAAGAGGCTTTTGCTGCGGAAGAAGCAGAAAGACAGCAAAGAGCACAGGATATTCAAAACATTCTTGATTCTGTCAATACCGGTGAAATGGTTGGTCCTCGTAACAAAGATCTTCGTGCTTCTTCAGGAAGAGTATATAGTAATTTGAATGAACCTGAGCCATGGGCTTCCGAAAAATCTTTCTATTCAAGACCGTCTATGAGCGGGATAAGAGAAAATTATCGTAAAAGCAACTTTGCAGGTGCATTGCAGGAAAGTATCTCATTAGTAAATCATAAAGGTTTTGAGTCTTTAACAAATGAACAAAAAACTATTGCATATTATTATCTTGCAATGAGTTATGCTAAATGCGGACAGAAAGAAAATGCTGTAAGAGCTTATGAAAAAGTTATCGCATTGAAAGATTGTCCTATGATTGTAAAATATGCAACAAACGGTCGTAATTGTGTTCTGAATGCCGAAGTTGCGGCTCCGGCAACTAAAACAACAGACGGCAAAACGACAAAAACAACGACGACAACTACAACAACAGCATCTTCAGAAGTATGCTATCCGGATGTTAATGTTCCTGAACTTGTTTATCCTAATGCTCACATGGCAGATGCTCTGGATGCACAGGATCTCACCCCTGTTGATCCGCAGGAATTGATTGACAGAAATATGAGAACAATTCATCACAAGATGAATCCGCTTAATAATGCACAAGCAGATGATGCCGGCAACGATACTGATCCGGTTAAACTGCCGTTTGGTAAACAGGATTCCGAACTTGATAAATTTATCAATGCTCCGTACGGCAATGGTTTATCTCCTGAATTTAACGAAGAATATAAACAAATTCAGTTAAGAACAATTCAAAAGAAAATGAATGCTGAAGGTAAATCAGAAGAAAGACAAAATCAAACACATCAGGATGTAAGAAAATTGGATGAAAAAGCAAATCCAAATCCGGAAACCGACAAACAATCTGATGCAGGTACAATAAAACTTGCGTATGATGCGGATGCGGCATTTGAGCAGATAAAAAAAGATCCTGAATACATCCGTCAGCAAAGAGAAATTGAAGAAATAAGCAGAATGTTTGATTCTTCTGATACTGCAAAAACCGAAGATATTACGGATTTGCTTCCTTATATGACCGAACAGGGCGATAAGAAATTATCTCCGGAAGTGATTCAGGCACTTATGATGCAGTCTATGATGAGTAATATAACTCTGTAATTACATAAATAAATAAGGATTGCGGCTTTTTATGAATGCAAGTGAGTATGAAAGGGTAAAAACTGACTTTCTGTCCGGCAGAATAAAAGGCTGCAATTCTTTTTTTGAAGATAACGGCTGTTTGCTCGAAGCGGGTTATTGTTGTTTAATGCTTGATAAATTAGATAAAGCCCAAAAACATTTTCTGGCTTTGAACGGTCGTGATGATAGAGCAGAATGGGCTTTATTTTTGCTGTGTATGATTCAGGACAGTGTTAAAACCGGCCCGACTTATTTCCAAATCAGAAATTTTCTCGAGATAGATTTGAATCTGCTTATGCTGTACTGCAAAGGGGAATATATTGAAAAAATCATTAAATATTCGGATTTTATGGCATATTACAATCCCGAGAGTTATAAATTTATTGGAAGAGTTTTCTGGGCAAATGATTTTATGCCTGCTGCAAAGTTGTTTTTGAGAAAGGCAAAAGATAAATTTTATCAGGATCCGGAACTTCATTATTTGCTGGCATATATTGCCTATTACGAGGATAAAGATATAAATCAGTGTAAAAAAGCCCTGTCGGCATGTCTTGACATGCTCCCTGAGTACGCCCCTGCCAATAAATTGCTAAAACTCATAAATAATAATACAGTGCAAAACTAATATAACATCCCTATTCCGTCAGTGAGTTCTCTAAATTCTTCCTTTGTTTGCCGGATGTATTCTTGCAATATTACCCCCAGGTTCCAAAGTTCTGTTATTGATTCTTTATAAGTTTCTTGCTCCAAACAACAACAATATACCGAAATTCCGTCTTCTATAATCCCTAATCTTATAACGTGCTGTGTCATTTTTTCTTTTAATTCATCAGGCGAAATTTCTGATTTATTTTTCATATATTTCTCCATATCGCATATTAAACTTTTTAATTAAACAAGTGTAGTTGTTTATATCAGAAGTGTACTTCATTGAATCAACTATGTCAATAGCGTAGAATGCTTGTTATGAACGATGGAAAAGTTGTTAAAATAACAAGTTTAATAGGTACAACAATAAAACTTGAAAGAGTGAAAAGAGGTTGGTCTCAAGAAAATTTGGCATTAGAATCAAATTTAAGCCAAAATTCTATTGGAGCGATAGAGCGGGGGACGAGTGTTCCGAGTGTAGAAACGGTGGAAAAGATTGCGTTGGCATTTGGTATGACATTTTTTGAGTTTATAGATTTAGTCAAGTTATATAACAAATAGATTGAATATAAACATTTGTTACAAAAATAGGGAAAATTGAAATTACATCATAAATAAATCCTTTATATAAATAGTAAGAAGTTATATAAGGAGAGCCAACTATGGGTGATAATGTAGAAGAAATCAAATCAATTGACGAATTACGCAAGGCGCAGGCTGCTTCTCAAATGCAGGGCGGGAGCGTACCAAATTATAATCAATGGGCAGAAGTTCTTGAAAATTTGCAAACGGCAGGCATTGAATCTACCGGAAGTTATGAAGGTGATGTCAGACTTCAGTCGCAGGTTATTGAGAAAATAGAAAACTACATTCAGGAGGTTCAGGAAACCCAGCGTCAGCAGGAGATGAAGGCCGAAAATAATGAAACTTCAAAGGTTGATGAGAAAGCCTCGCAGGACAAAGAGCAGACTATCAAAGCAAATGTGGCAAATGCTACAAGTTCGGTTATTTTAGCGGATTATATGAAATATTACCATCTGCTTTAGTGTTTTAGTTTGAAAAATCTTGCAACAAATACTGCGCGTCCGACAAACCTGTCACGGCTTAATGTTCCCCAGTAGCGGCTGTCGTATGAATTTCCGCGGTTGTCACCCATCATAAAATAATGGCCTTCCGGAAGAACGAACGGCCCGCATTTAGCAATAGAAGGGTTCATGAGCATAAAATCGTTTGCATCTTCAAATTTGACACAAGGTGTATATTCATAAGCACTTTTTATATAAGATTCTTTTAGTTTTTTGTCATTTATATATACAAAAGCAGAACCGTCATCTTCAAACTTAATTTCTACTTTATCGCCCGGAAGTCCGATAACTCTTTTTATATATGCGACATCTTTGCAAAAAATACCGGTTAATCTGGATAACAGCGGAAGAGGTTTTTTGGAAAGATGTGTTGAAGGCGGGTAAAACACCATAATATCTCCTCTTTCAGGCCCTTTGAAGAAACGGGAATATCTTTCAACAATAATTCTGTCGCCTTCGATAAGCGTCGGATTCATTGAGCCTGAAGGTATCCAGCGGATTTCGCATACAAAAAATCTTATAATAATTACCATTACCAGTACAAATAAAATGGTTTCAACTATATCGCAGAGTGAACTTTTTTTGTATTCCGCATATTTAGGCTCAAAATCATCCAGAAATGCCTGCGCTTTTGCCGGCAGTTTTGATTTAAATGCAAGCCATGCGGCTTCTTTTTTCTCTTTTATATTTGCCTTAAAATTTTCCCATATCCCGGTTATTTTAGACATTGCACAGTATCTCCAAAAACTCTTCTAGTGCTGACTTAAATTTATTATCAGGCAAATATTTTAATTCTTCACCTGCATTCTGTACATAATTATTTAACAAACCTTTTGTTTTTTCAATACCGCCGGCATAATTATCATCTTTGCTTCCGAGAATGACCGGAGCATTGTATATTCCGTTTTCGATATCGCTGTTATAAGGTTTAGTTTTGTCTGTATTTATCATATTTATTATATCATCACGAATTTGGAAGGCTATACCGGTATTTATTGCAAATTTGCTGATGCTCTGTACATTGTATTCAAATGAAGTATCAATGACGGCAGGAGCCAGCATGGCAGTTTCAAATAAATATGCGGTTTTATTTTTGTTTTTTTCTATATATTCTTCAATTGTTCCGATTTTAAACCTTGCAAAATTCTGTTTAACTTCTCCTATACACATTTGCCGGATTGTATCGGAAAAATTTTTAATAACGGGAAAATTTCCTATTTTGTATAATTTTGAAAGAGCCGCAGATAATAGATAATCCCCTGCGATTACTCCTGTTTTGTTTCCGAATTCGCAGGAAATTGTTTTCTTTCCGCGTCTTAAACTGCTTTCATCAATAATATCATCATGGATTAGTGATGCATTATGTACTATTTCAACTACAGTTAAAATTTCTAACTGTTCCGGTGATAATTCTCTGCCGAGAGATTTAAAATATAATACGGGCAAAACCTCACGAATCCTTTTTGACGGTGCAAGCAAAAAACTTTTCAGCATAGTATTTACCGGCTCCGGAAGATTTATATCCTCAATCATTTTTTGTTCAATAATTTCTATTTCCGGTGCAGTTAATTGTTTTATATTGTTATATTGTTCATTAAACCCCATATTATTTAACCTTTTGCAGTTTTAAATAGTTTACTTTATCCCAGCTTAAATCAATATACTTTATGCGGCTATCCACATTGGATATTTGCGGCAGAATGGTGTAAATTCTTTTTATTCTTTCATAAACCGTACTGTCTAATACTCCGAGCCGGATATTTATTGTATGAATTTTAACAAAAACATCATTTGATTTTCGGATGTCTATGTATTCAACTTTTTCGTTTGAATAGGTTTCAACGGCTTTTACTACCCGTTCGATTTCCTGAATTTTTTTTGCCGTGATTTTCTTATTTAAATCTTTTGGTGTTGTGATAATTTTTAAAATATTTTCATCCGGAATATTCATATACCGCTTGTTTGTTACAAGAACTCCGTCCGAGGTGAAAAAAGCAATAGGCGGCTTTTTCAAATCAGGTTTGAGTATGGCAATCGGAGTCCGTTCTCTGATTATAATCTGCAAACGTGCAGGAAAGCCGTAGCGTCTTATATATGCTTTTTTGATGACAGGAATTTTATATATTCTCTGCATTACCGGTTTGGTCTTTATCAAAAAGATAGGCAGCTGCGGGGTTTTTAGTCCTTTTATTGAATCATATATGACATAATCCGGAATAATTTTATTGTTTACAATTTCAATGTTCTTTTCCGGATGGTTGAATGCATCAACCGGCAGATACCATTGCGGCATTTTTATAATCATATATGAAAGAACAATGAGAATAACAACGACGACAAATTTCAGGAAGGATTTTAATTGTGTGAGTTTTTTACGCTTTTTCCTTAATTTTCTTTCCCGTTTTTTGTGGCTGACAGAATGTTTGACCGAAGAAAAATCATCCTGCTGCCCGCTGTTGTATTTATGTTTGCCGGTGTTGTTAAACCTGTCTGTCATTATTTATTAAGTCCTGCTCCGTTCAATATAATTTGTACCAGATTGTCGTAACTAATTCCCATTACTTTTGATTGAGCCGGAAGATCGCTTGTTGCTGTCATTCCAGGCGAGGTGTTGATTTCAATAACATAAGGAACTCCGTTATCTCCTATCATAAAATCAACTCTTGAAACTCCGCGGCAGCCGGCTGCTTCGTGTGCCTTAACAGCAATATCTTTTACTCTTTCGGTTAATTCAGGCGGCAATTCGGCAGGCAGTATAAATTCTGACATGCCCGGAGTATATTTTGATTCGTAATCGTACCATTCATTTTTAGGTCTGATTTCGAGAATTTCTGTTGCAAAATTTTTACCGTCTTTTTCCAGCACTCCGACTGTTACAAATGCTCCATTTATAAATTCTTCAATCAAAACATCATCATTATATTTCAGAGCTTCTTTGTATGCAGAATCAAGTTCCTGCGGTGTATTAACCTTTGTCATGCCAAAACTTGAGCCTTCGGATACAGGTTTTGTAAATACAGGAAAAGTTAATTCTGCTGTCATTTTTTTGACATCCTGTCCTTTGCGTACAAAAACGGATTTTGCAAGCGGAATATCATCACATGCTGCAAGAACTCTTTTTGTAAATTCTTTATTCATACAAATTGCAGATGACATAACCCCGCATCCTGTATAAGGAATTTGCAGAATTTCTAAAAGCCCTTGAATACATCCGTCCTCGCCGTATTTTCCGTGAAGCGCATTGTAGGCATAATCGTATTTTCCGTCTTTGAGTTTTTGTGCAATATTTTTATCGACTTCAACAAGTTCAGAGTTTTTATATCCGAGTCTTTGCAGTGCTTCATAACATCCTTTGCCCGAGCGTCTTGAAATTTCCGCTTCCGATGATAAACCCCCGCATAATACGGCGATTTTTGAATTTTTATCTATTTTACTTTGTATAGTATTTGGCATAATTCATTCTCCCTCTCGTTTTTTCCGCCTAAAAATCTTATTTCGGGCTGTAGTTCAATTTTGTATTTATCTTTAACTTTTGAATACATTTCATACATAAGGTTCAATACATCTAAAGAACTTCCGGAATTGGTGTTAACAATAAAATTGGCATGGTTTTCCCAGACATTTGCTCCGCCGCAGGACATATTTTTTGCTCCGATTGAATCAAGCAGCCGTCCTGCAGAATCGGATTCAGGATTTTTAAAAATACTCCCGCAATTTGGCAGCGCAAGCGACGGTTGATGCGATTGCCTGAATTGTATATTTTTATCCATCCGCTCTTTTATTTCTGTTTGCGGTTTAGGTGTTAATTCAAATTCTGCCTGCAGAACAATCAAATTCTCCTTCTGGCATCGTGATGAACGGTAAGAAAAGTCCATTTCATCTTTCGTATATTTAACAATTCCTTTTTCTTTAGAATAACAAACGGCATAAACCAGAGTATCACTGATTTGCTGGGAGTTTGCGGAAGCATTCATATAGACTTCTCCGCCAACTGAGCCCGGAAAACCTATCATAAATTCAAGTCCGGATAATCCGTTTTCGCAGACGGTTTGTGCCAGTTTCGGCCCTTTGACTCCGGCATCAGCAATAACATTCGCCCCTTCAATTTTTATTTGATTCATGCGTGTTGTTAAAATAATTGCGTCGTCGTATCCGTCTGATGAAATCAAAGTGTTGGATAAATTCCCGAAAACTTTTATTCCGGTATTTTTTTTCAAAAGTGTTTCAAATTCTTCTATGTTTTCAGGGAAATATACTTCTTTGATAATTCCGCCGATTTTAAAAGAAGTTAATTTTCTGATATCAAAGTTTTTTTCAGAAAAAACACTCATTTTTTATACCTTTGCTTCGCTTAAACTTAACAGTTCTTTTCCCAGATTGGTAATTGTTCCTGCGCCCAGTCCGATTACTACATCGCCCGGATTAAGAGTCGGCAGTAATTTCTTTGCGACTTCGTGCATATCACCTGTTAAATTTTCGCAAGGAATATCGAGTTTTTCTTTTAATTCATTTGTAAATGCCGCAGAATTAATGCCGTCAATCGGTTCTTCACTTGCGGCATATACATCTGTAACAACAATTCTGTTTACATCGGAAAATGCTGTCATAAACTCGTTCCACAAATTTTGCAGTCTTGTATATCTGTGCGGCTGAAAAACTGCGATAACATTTTTATTTTTAAATGCTTTTGAAGCCGATAATGTAGCTTTAATTTCTGTCGGGTGATGTGCATAATCATCATAAACGGAAATTCCGTTAAATTCGCCGACTTTTTGAAATCTTCTGCCCATTCCGATAAAGGTTGCAAAATGCGGATTGACAAGTTCCATATCAATTCCTGATTGATGTAAACTTGCCCATACTGCAAGCGAATTATATACATTATGAACACCTTTCAAACAAATTTTCAGGTTTGTCATAAATTCACCTTTGTAATAAATATCAAAATCGGTGTATGATTCCGTATAATTTATATTTTTAGCGGAATAGTCAGTATTTCCGCCGATTGAATAAGTTATAAAACGGGCATTATTTACAAGTTCGTGCTTCGTGAAATATTTGACAAGCCGTTTTACGCCGTCATTATCCGTATTCGCAAGAATTATGCCGTCTGGACGAATATTTGATATAAATTTTTCAAAAGTTTCCAGAATAGAATCCAGACCGTTTTTGTAAAAATCAAGGTGATCCGGTTCAAGGTTGTTAACCACAACAAGATTTGCGGAATATTTTACAATTGTGCCGTCGCTTTCATCAAGTTCTGCAATAAAATATTTTTCATTTGTTGCATTGGAATTTGAGTTTAATTCAGGAATTATTCCGCCGACAACATAAGACGGTTTATATCCCGCTTTTTCCATAACATAAGCGCATAACCCGCTTGTTGTTGTTTTTCCGTGTGTTCCGGAAAATCCTATAAAATATCTTTCATGTTTTGCAATTTCAACAAGCAAATCAGACCGGTGCCAGATTTTGAGTTTTAATTCCTTTGCCCGGATAACTTCCGGATTGCTTGCCTTAATTGCTGTACTCACGATGACGGTGCAATCATCCGGTACATTATCTGCATCATGTTTTAAATAAACTTTTGCACCAAGTTTTTTTACTTCCTGTACATATTTGCTATCACTTATATCAGAGCCTGAAACTTCAAAGCCTTTTTGCAGCAAGAACTTAGCCAAACCGCTCATGCCTACTCCGCCGATAGCTATAAAATGATATTTCTTTTTCAAAGCTTTATCCCTACTATTTATATTATTCTCTACTCTTTTACAATTATATTACTAAAATACAAATTCTGTCCGAATATTATTTTTTTTTAACATAAATATTTTACAGTAAATTGATTTAACCGTGTTTTTCTATATAATTAAATTATGATTTACTTTTTCTATGGGGATGAGGAATTTAATATTTCAAACGAAGTCAGGAAGTTCAAAGAGCAGCTTGATAAAAATTTTATTGAAATGAGTTATAAATACTATAATAATCCAAAGTTTCCCGATTTTGTGGCTGCAATAAAATCCCAGCCGATGATGTTTGGAAAAATGCTTATAGAAATTAATTGCTTAAATTATCTGTGCGGCAAATCGGAAGATAAATCACCGGATGATAAACAAATTGCGCAGATGGCTGAGGCTTTTGAAAACTGCAGTGAAAATACCGATATAATTTTAACGGCGGTGCTTCCAGAGGACAGCCAGAAAAAAATTGATAAAAGAAAGAAAATATTTAAATTGTTTTCCAAATACAATGCAAAAGAGTTTTTAAAAATTCCGTCATATAAAACCGCCGAACTTGAAAATTGGATAAAACAACGAGCAGGAACAAAGGATTTAAAAATTTCGGATGATGTTGCATCTGCAATATTGCTGCAGGTCGGTTCAAATTTGAGAATGCTTGATTCTGAACTTGGAAAATTGAAAATTTACGCCGGAGAAAATCCTGTTACAAAAGCAATGGTCAAAGAAATATGTGTTGTTAATGAAGATGTATTTACTTTTGCGGATTATTTGATTTCCGGTGACAAGACCGCTGCGCTTGAAGAATATAGCAAACTTTTATTAAAAAAACATCCGCTTGAAATTTTATCTGTTTTACAGACTCTTTTGCACAATAAAATCCAGATTAAGGTTAATTCCGTCAAATATTCATCCGATGAAATTGCAAAACTGCTCAATATGCACCCTTATAGAGCGAAACTCGAGGTGCAGAAGGTAAAAAATATTTCATTGAAGAATCTTGTAAAATTAAAAGAAAATATTACGGAAGCAGAATATAAAATCAAAACGGGGCAGTCTGTGCTGGATGTTGACAGAGAGGTTGAATATGCAATACTACGATAGTTCTGTATATCAAAAAATTCCAAAATTACTGGATTATTTTCAAAAAGGCATTATTGATGAAAATAAAAATATAAGCCACTGTTTATTATTCTGGGGTGCGGATATAAATCTGCAATGCGGGCTTGCACTTGAAATTGCACGGCTTTTGAATTGTAAAGAAGGTGCCGGTGCTGACTGCAGCTGCCAGAATTGCAGGTGGATAAAAGAGCAGACTCATCCCGCAATAAAAATCTATACCAGATTGGATTTCAAAGAAACTGATTCAAATTCATCAGAAGATGAAGATTCTTCAAAGGGTAAAAAAAATATAAATATAAATCAGGCAAAATCTATTATAAACGAATTGTCAATATCGAGTGATTATCACAGAGTTTATATTTTTTGCGACAGAGATGAAGAAGGCAATCTGCTCCCGCTCAATCGTATGAATTTTCCCGAAGCAACATCAAATGCGCTGTTAAAGACTTTTGAAGAGCCGCCTAAAAATACGACTTTTATTTTTCTTACAAAAGATAAAACGGATGTGATTTCAACAGTTGTATCGAGGGCGCAGTCGTTTTTTGTCCCTTCCCTGCAGCCGGAAAATAAAGATTATTCGCTTGTTGAAGGTATTATTGCAGGTTATTGGAATTTTGATAAAAACAGAGTTCTTGATATTGAAGATGAGTTGTTAAAACTGGCTGCTGATAATGCGCCTGAAGAAATTTTTATACAGATGGAAAATTATATGTTTGAAATTTTACAATCCAATTATCAAAATAAAACTTTGTTTTACAGGATGAAAGAAGATTTAAAATTTGTGGAAGAGGCTATGCAGCAGGTTGTAATTTCCAAAATGAATATAAAAACGGTTATGGAAAATTTGTGTTTTAAAATGTTTTTGAAATAAAATTTTGGTTTATGTCTGACGGTTTATATTCTGTAATCCGGAGTATTTACATTCTGTTACATTTGTAATTAGGGTTATGGTGTGTGTTATAATTAAACAGAGAATATAAGGGAGATATAGATGGATTATATAGAAATTGTAAGAGAGATATCAATTGCGGCAATTACCGCATATTTAATAGGTTCTATTCCGACAGGATATATTATAGTTAAGTTATTTACGGGACAGGATATCAGAACTGTCGGTTCCGGTTCAACGGGGGCAACAAATGTTAAACGAGTAATGGGGAAAAAATGGTTTTTTACCGTTATGCTTCTTGATGCATTAAAAGGTGCAATCCCTGTTATACTGGCATTTTTATTTGCAAAATACTTAACTAATGATTTTATTATTCCGCCTGTAATATTTAATCATGGAATTTTACCTGTCGTTGCGGCATTATTTGTGATTTTAGGACACAGCAAATCTGTTTATCTTGAGTTTACCGGCGGAAAGTCTGTAGCGGCCGGTGTCGGTACTCTTTTTGCCCTGAATTGGATTGTCGGATTAAGCGTTGCTGTTATCTGGAGTGTTGTGACCTGGTTTTCTAAATATGTTTCTGTCGGTTCAATTGTTGCACTTGCCATTGCTCCGATTATTATGTGGCTTGTCAAGTCACCGTCAGCATATATTATTTATACGGTGGTTGCGGCAATTTATGTTATTTTTCTCCATAGAGAAAATATTAAAAGATTGATTGCAGGAAATGAAAACAAGGTTAGATAAATTAGAATAATGGACAGATTAGAATTTGTAAAAGCAAAACGTGTAGTTGTTAAACTCGGAACAAATGTTTTAAGAAATGATGAAGGTTATGTGTCTTTGCCGAGGATATATTCTTTTATAGAAGATATGGCAGCACTTGTTAGAGCAGGAAAAGAGGTTATTTTGATAACTTCCGGTGCTGTCGGTCTGGGCAAAAAAAGGCTTAACCTTCAAGATACTCAGGGTACTGCATTGAAACAGGCATGTGCTGCTATCGGGCAGGGAAAGTTGATGTCTTTATATGAAACAGGTTTTGAGGCTTACGGGCTTATTGCCGCTCAAATACTTTTGATTGAAGATGATTTTTCCGTAAGAGAAAGATATTTAAGCCTTAGGACTACTTTGAACAAATTGCTTGAATTAGGTGCAATTCCTGTTATAAATCAAAATGATACGGTTTCTACCCGTAATGTTTCTTTGCGTGACGGGGTTGAGGATATGCAGGTTTGTTTTTCGGACAATGATAAGTTATCTGCTCTTGTTGCAAGTGAACTGGATGCGGATTTATTAATAATTTTATCCGATATTGACGGTTTATACAGTGATAATCCAAAAACAAACAAAGATGCAAAACTTATAAAGTGTGTTGAAAAAGTTGATGATGCAATTCTTGCACTTGCTTCCGGAATTTCAAACGGCGGCAGAGGCGGAATGGAAACAAAACTCAAAGCGGCGCGTCAGGTTACAAGATTTGGCGGAAAAGTATTAATTGCAAACGGTAAAGAACCTTATGTTATAAGGAGAATTTTTGAAGGAGAGGATTTGGGAACAATGTTCCTGCCCGAAAATCGTATTATGTCGGATAAAAGACGCTGGATTGGATATGCAACAAATATTATAGGGAAAATTGTTGTAAATGAAGGAGCAAAAGATGCTCTGCTTGCCGAAAAAAGTCTTTTGCCAATCGGGGTAATTGATGTTATTAATACTTTCCATAAAGGGGATGTTATTTCAATTCTGGATGAAGATAAGCATGAATTTGCAAGAGGTATTGTAAATTATGATTCTGATTCCTGCAAGAAAGTTATCGGGCATCATTCCGATAATATAGCGGAAATTTTAGGTTTTAAAAATTATGATGCAATTATCACAAGAGATAATATAACTTTGCTTTAATTTTGGAGAATAATATGGTTGAAAATTTTATAGATATTGCAAAGAAGGCTAAACAAGCGTCTTTAGAGATTGCGGATTTGAGTTCTGAAATTAAAAATTCTGCATTGAACAAAATTGCGGATATGATTGAACAGAATAAGGATGAAATTTTTGCAAGCAACAAACAGGATTTAATTTCAGCAGAAGAACTGGTTTCAAGCGGTGAAATTTCTAAATCGGTTTATAATCGTTTGAAACTTGATGAAAATAAAATGCGCGATATGATTCAAGGTATAAGAGATATTGCAAACCTTGAAGATCCTGTGGGAAAAATTCTTTTGAAACGCAAACTTGATGAAGATTTGATTTTACAGAAAGTTTCTTGTCCTATAGGAGTTCTCGGGATAATTTTTGAAGCAAGACCTGATGTCATCTCTCAAATTTCGTCACTTGCCATTAAATCTTCTAATGCAGTTATTTTAAAAGGCGGCAAAGAGTCGCAGAATACCAACAGAAAGATTCTTGAAGTGATTAATAATGCGCTTGATGAAGTTGCAGGATTTCCGAAAAATGTTATTCAGCAGGTTTTCAGCCGTGATGATGTTGCACAAATGCTAAAATGTGACAATTATATAAATTTAATTATTCCGCGCGGCGGAAATAATCTGGTCAAATATATTAAAGCAAATACTTCTATTCCGGTTCTCGGGCATGCCAGCGGAATTTGTCATATATTTGTGGATGAAAGTGCTGATATCAATATGGCATCGAGTGTTGTTGTCGATGCAAAAACGCAGTATCCGAGTGCGTGTAATTCGGTTGAAACATTATTAATTCATAAAAATTTTGCAAAAAAAGATGAACTTCTTGCTTCTTTGCAGTTGAATGAAATAAAACTTGCTGCAAATCCGTCTGATTGGTCAGTTGAGTACGGTGAAAAAACTCTTTCATACAAATTTGTTGATTCTCTTGATGAAGCAATAGAACATATAAACACTTTTGGCTCTGGACATACTGATTGTATCATTACTAAAAATATTGAAAATGCAGAAAAATTCATGAACAAAGTTGATTCAGCCGGTGTTTATTTCAATGTATCTACCCGTTTTGCCGACGGTTTCAGGTACGGTTTCGGGGCGGAAGTTGGAATTTCCACAAACAAAACTCATGCCAGAGGGCCTGTCGGTCTTGAAGGGCTGACTATTTATAAATATAAATTAACAGGCAGCGGGCATATTGTGGATGATTATGTAAAAGGCAGAAAAACTTTTCATCATGAAGATTTAAAATAAAAGAGGTTTTTATGAAAATCGGTGTAATAGGGCTTGGATTAATCGGCGGTTCGATATTTAAGGATTTGCTTAAATTAAACTATGATGTAATTGCGGTTTCAAATTCACAAAACGGTGAAAAGATTTTTAAAGATTATTCCGTTTTAAAAGACTGCGCTCTGGTTTTTGTGTGTAGTCCGATGAATAAAACGCTTGAAATTCTTGATAAACTGGAAAGTATTCTTCCGCCAGAAACGGTTGTCACTGATGTGTGTTCATTAAAAAGTTTTGTATGTAAGAAGAATCGTCCTTATAAATTTGTTCCTTCTCATCCTATGGCAGGTACGGAAAATAAAGGGTTTGAAAGTTCATTTGAAGGATTGTTTAAAGGTGCAAAATGGGTAATTACACCTGTTTTTGGCGAAAGTGAAATTTTAAAAGATATCATTAAACAACTTGGTGCAGAACCTGTTGTGACAACTCCGCAAAAACATGACGAGGCGGCTGCGCTTATTTCTCATATGCCTATGTTAATTGCTCAAGCAATTTTTAAAACAGCACAGGAAAATGAACTTGCAATGCAGATTGCCTCATCCGGTTTTCGTGATATGACACGGCTTGCAATGTCTAATCCGGAGATGGCTGATGATATGATTCAGATGAATGCTGATAATATTCAAACAAGTATTTTAAAACTGTACAAAACAATCGGCGATTTGACTAAATCAAATTACCTTGAACAGATAAATGAAATTAAATCAAAACGCCGATTGATGAAATTTTAATAAGTTAAATTTTTATTTTACTGCTGTTTCCACAGGAGCCGGTTTGTGTGCAAATTTATTGAAGATTTTTTTACCTTTTTCAATAACGGCATTAACATAAGGCTTGATGGCTTCTTTTCCTTTATTTATCATATCTTTGCCTTGTGCAATAGCGTTTTTGACATAAGGTTTGAGTTTTTCTGCCGCTTTAACTGCTCCGGTTTTAATTTTACCTCCGAATAAGAAACCTAAACCTGCAGCAACTAAAGCACCGGCAATACCAAGCAGAGTTTTTGTTCTTTTTTCTGCTTTTTCCCGTTGTTCAGGATCGTAAATTCCCGGTTTAAAGTTTTTTGTCGGGTCAAAATCTTTTTCCGGCTGAATAAGTCCCGGTTTTATTGTAGTTAATTCACCGGTTTTTGTATCAATATAAACTTTATCATGATACGGGTCTATTTTTCCTTTGTTTTTTAAAATCTCTGCAATTAATTGTTCTTGTTTAATTCTTAATTCAATATATTCTGAAAGTTTTTTGCGTTGTTCAGGAGTTGTAGTTGGAGCAAAATCAATAAAAATTGGTTGTTTGTTGATTTTGCGTGCTTTATCAGGATCAAAAACTACAGGATCTCCATTTGGCTCTACACCAACACGATTCAGATAATACGGATTAATTGCACCTACTCCAAGATTTAACATAATAATTTTCCTTTCTACCTATTAAAATATAACCTACATAGGTATAAAGTATTTTTTTTATTAAAATTTGCGCAATTCAAAAATTTTATCAATATTCAGAAATAAAAACTAAGCCCTCAAAGGGTTTGAGGTGCTTAACTTTTCGTAATATATTATTTTATTCAACATTTGAAATTGTTATATTTTTTTCAAGATGTAATGTATCAATTAAATTATTTAATCTTGCAAAAACTTCTTTGAACTGCGGGATAGATAAACTTTGTTTTCCGTCGCTCAAAGCGCATGCCGGATTATGGTGAACTTCAACCATAATTCCGTCTGCCCCGACAACAAGCCCTGCTTTTGCCATAGGTTCAATTAAATACCTTTGTCCTGTGCCGTGGCTCGGGTCAACAATAATCGGCAGATGAGAATATTTTTTAATTACCGGAACGGCGGAAATATCAAGCAAATTGCGTGTAAATGCGCTGTCAAAACTTCTTACACCCCGCTCGCACAGAATAACTTTTTCATTTCCGTTGTACATTATGTGTTCCGCTGCCAGTAAAAATTCTCTTATTGTGCTTGACGGCCCGCGTTTTAAAATTACGGGTTTATTGCATTTTCCGACAGATTTCAGCAGTTTAAAATTCTGCATATTTCTTGCACCGATTTGAATAACATCCGCATAACGGCATACAAGATCCAAATCGGCTGAATCCATTAATTCTGTTACAACAAGCAGTCCTGTTTCTTCTTTTGCTTTAGCAAGATATTGAAGAGCCTTTTCCCCTAATCCGTCAAAATCATAAGGCGAGGTTCTCGGCTTGAATGCGCCTCCGCGCAAAAACTGGCACCCCATTTCTTTTGCGGCAACAGCAACTTTCAAAAGTCCTTCATAATCATCTTCCACCGAACACGGCCCGACCATTGCTACAGGTCTGTTTGCTCCGCCGATTTTGACTCCGTTATCAAATTCAATAACGGTATCTTCTGATTGCCTGTCACGAGAAGCGAGTCTGAAAGGTTCACGGATAAATTTTATCTGTTTAACGCCTTCCAGAGCTTCAATTCTTCCGGGAGAAAGTGTTGTTTTATCTCCGAGTGCATCAATGACGGTGTGTACATCACCTTCATGAACAATTACTTTAAATCCGTGTTCTTTTAACAATCCGGTTACTGCCAGAATATTATCGGCTGTGGCATCCCGTTCCATAATTATAATCATATATCATACCTCTTATTGTGAATAAATATTAACTAAATTATAGAAAATAAAATAAAATTAATCAATTTATATGCATAAAAATTTTTTATATAAATAATACACAGGAAAGTATAAGGAGATTTTATTATGTGGCAGAAAGAATTGATTAATTTAGGCATTGATGCTGGTAAAAAAATAGTAAAAGCAGCAAGACAAACAGCACCGAAAACAGTTTTTGGAAGAGCAATCAAACAAGCAGGAAATGGGAAGTCAAGAGTTATTGTAGGCGGATTTACAGGTCCAAATCTTGATAAGATACAGCACAATAATTTTTTGCAGATGTTAAACATGATGAATGTACGTCCGGTTGTTAAAGGTTTTGCTGTAACCCCCGGGAAAATATATGTGCGGAAATTGCTTAATCAGAACACCGGGGTTTTACGATTTTTACCTAATTACAGGCTTCCGAAAATGACCCGTCATGTTGTCCATGATATTCAAACAACCAGAAAGGCAGTTGTAGGCTTTACAACAGAGAATATGCAAAAAACTGATTTTGTTACTAATGGCTCCCCGATTGTTCCCGGACAACCGGTAAAAAAACCGGAAGTGGTAACAGAAAGAGTTGTTGTTCAAGGTTTTGGCGGTAATTCTGCTCAAAAAATTTATAAAACTATGGAGCAGGATAAAAATACTCAACGAACTGTTGTTAAAGGTTTTCGTGCTTAATTTTCCATAAAAAACGGCGGAATATTTTATTCCGCCGTTTCCAAACTTTTTTCAGTTAATTAAATTATACTAATTTAACTGTAACTGATTTAGGTTTTTGAGTGTAAGAGATTTTGTCTTCTCTTGATAACCAGCCAAGACCCATGTAAGTGAAATTATCATCCAAATCCATATCTTTTCTTAATTTGTTGATGGTTACTTCACCCTTGTCTGATAGGTAATTGTAGATTTTACCTGCTGATTCGATAATTTGAGTTTGCATTTCTTTTTGTTCTTTTTTGCTTGATGTGAACATGTTCATTTCCTCCTTTTTCTACAAAATTATAATACTACTATTTTATTATTAATGGAATATGTTTTTTTGCTGATTCCTGAAAGACCATATATGATTGATTTTTAGGTCTTAACATTTCTCAACTTTCTTATATTATATAAAAAAATTTAATAAAAAATTCATCAATTTAGAGTATTTTTTTTAAATTTTTTTGTATTTTTTAGTTTTTTTGGAGGTTTTCCATAAAATTATCAAAAATTTTTCTCATAATTTCTGCAAAATTTTTTATTGAAAAGTACATTATTAAAGATATCCAACCAGATATCCGGATTATAATTATGGAAAAATTTTCTTTGCGGCAAATTTTTCGATTTTTATTTTGAAATTGTAAAATTTTCTGTTCCTTTTTTTAATTCGTGCCGTATTTCCCTTATTTTACGGGCAATTTGCGGGTATTCAAAATAAATTTCAGAAAAAATTATTTTTCTTGCATTGTTTTTTGAAATAAAAATTAACTGATAATCAGTATAACCTCTTGCATAAAGATTTCCTTTAATCTTTTGTCTAATATAACTAACGGTTTTAATATCGGAATATTTTAT
This sequence comes from Candidatus Gastranaerophilales bacterium, assembly GCA_944325095.1. Lineage (GTDB taxonomy): Bacteria > Cyanobacteriota > Vampirovibrionia > Gastranaerophilales > Gastranaerophilaceae > Zag111. Next base: position 28,645 of record CALUYV010000001.1, read on the forward strand.
AATCTTTTTTCTGGATTTTATGCCGAATAAATTAATTCTTTCCACATGGCATTCGTTCTGAGGTTTTGAACAAAACAGAGTTTCGCTTTTATAATTAGTCAAACCTGCCGGTAAAACAATAATCAGAATAATTGCTGCTGCTATTAAAAAATAAAAACCTTTCATATTTTAATTCAACTTTCTGTTATATTTTATCACCATTTTTCATATTGATATATAATTAATTAAGAGGATTTGTATATGATAAAATTGGTGATTTTTGATTTAGACGGTACGCTTTTGAATACATTGGAGGATTTGGCGGATAGTACCAATTATGCGCTAAAAACTCTGGGTTTTCCGCCGAGAACTATTGATGAGGTTCGTAATTTTGTGGGTAATGGTGTGGCAAAATTAATCGAGCGGGCAATTCCCAAAGGCAGAGAAAATGAAAAATTTGAAGAATGTCTTGAAATTTTTAAAAAAAACTATGCTCAAAATATGAATAATAAAACCATGCCTTATGACGGGATAATTAATCTTTTAAAAAATTTAAAGTCTAAAAATTATAAAATTGCTGTAGTTTCCAATAAATTTGATGCAGCAGTTAAAGGTTTGTGCCGGAAATATTTTCCGGATTTAATTGATGCTGCAATCGGCGAAAACGAAAAACTCGGCATAAGAAAAAAACCTGCGCCTGATACAGTTAATCAGGTGTTGAAAGAGTTTCAAATTATGAATACGCAGGCGGTTTATGTCGGAGATTCCGAAGTTGATATTCAGACTGCGGAAAATGCAAATATGAAGTGTATCAGTGTTGTATGGGGATTTAAGGACAGAGATTTTTTGTCAAAACATAATGCACGGATAATTGTAAATTCACCTGAGGAAATATTAACTATACTGGAAAACGAGAATAGGTAAATCGTACAATACCTCCATTAAAATTTTGAAGTATATTCTGTTAAAAATGGGGGTGCAAATGACAACACAGATTAAAGAAGTACATGCCCGTCCGATATTGGATTCACGGGGAAATCCGACACTTGAGGTTGAAGTAAAACTTTTTTCCGGAGTTACCGGTATTGCTTCTGTTCCTTCAGGAGCCTCCCGTGGAAAGTATGAAGCGATAGAACTGCGTGACAATGAACAGGAATATAGCGGCAGAGGTGTGCAAAGTGCAATAAATAATGTTAACCAGATTATTGCGCCGGTACTGGTGAATAAAAATGTTTTAAACCAGTATTTAATAGACAGAACACTTATTAAACTGGATGGTACTCCGAATAAAAGCAGGCTTGGTGCAAATGCAATCCTCGGGGTTTCTCTGGCATGTGCAAGAGCCGGTGCTGATTATTACGGAATACCGTTATTTATGTATCTTGGAGGTTTGAATGCATGTACTATGCCGACTCCGATGATAAATATTTTAAACGGCGGAGTTCATGCCGGCAACAATCTTGCAATGCAGGAATTTATGATAGCACCGGTCGGCGCAAAAAGTTTTTCTGAGGCATTAAGGATGGGAGCGGAAGTTTTTTATTCGTTGAAAACTTTGCTGATAAAAAACGGTCTTTCTACCGGTGTCGGAGATGAAGGCGGATATTCCCCGAATTTGAACAAAAATTCCGAGGCCATTGAATTAATTATTGAAGCAATAAAAGAAGCAAAATATACAACAAATGATATAAAAATTTGTCTTGATGTTGCTTCAAGCGAATTTTATAATAACGGCAGATATTTTATAAACGATTATGCTTATACAAGTGAAGAATTTGTAAATATTTTGGAAGGTCTTGTAAATAAATATCCTATAATTTCGATAGAAGATGGTATGAGTCAGGATGACTGGGACGGCTGGAAACTTTTGACGAAAAAAATCGGAAACCGCTGCCAGCTTGTCGGAGATGATTTATTTGTTACAAATATTTTCAGAATACGGACGGGTATCGAAAAAAATTCTGCAAATTCCGTCCTTATAAAATTAAATCAAATAGGAACGGTATCAGAAACACTTGAGGCAATAAATTACGCAAAGAGTAAAAATTATACAACTATAATTTCTCATCGCTCTGGAGAAACTGAAGATACTTTTATTGCGGATTTAGCGGTTGCAGTAAACAGCGGTTTAATAAAAACCGGCTCGCTTGCGCGCAGCGAAAGAGTTGCAAAATATAACAGGCTGTTGAAAATAGAAGAAATTTTGGGGATAAAAGCATCTTATCTCGGGTTATCCGCTTTTAATCCAAAATAGTTTCAATACATAAAAAATAAACCCCCTAAAATTTATATATTTTAGGGGGTCATTCAGTTTTTGTCAGTAGTTTAAATATTGTTTTTTTGTTCAAAGTTTTTTCTGATATTCTTTTTAACTTTTTCTAAGTTTTTGATTTTCTTTTCTGCCTGTTTAATTTTCTTTTTAGCAAGTTTTCTGTCTGCTTTTGTTGTTTCGTATTGGTTATCTATTTTTGCATAATCTGTTCTGTATTCAAGCAATTTGTTGCGCATTTCTACCTGAGCATTATCTATTTGCAATATTGCGTTTTGCATTTTTACGCCGCCTGTTACCTGACTCGGATCTAACAATACATTTCCGTCAGTATCGGTTGTTATGGCTGCTGCTTTAGATGCTGAATTTACAGATGTGCTGTCACTGAAATTCAATGGTGTAAATTGTGTTGTTTCTGCAAATGCTGCACCACTTGCCAAAAGTAATCCCAGTATTATAACGGATAATTTTTTCATATTTTTTCCTCCCCGTACGATAGTTAACCTCATTTAATAATACTAGTATATTTTTCGCAAAATATAAAGAAATTTACATAATTTAATATCAAAAAATTTATGTGTTATTATATTTTCAATATAGGATTTGGTGAGATGAAGAAAGAATGGATTATAGAAAATAATTACGGTAATGAAAAATCATTATTAAAAAGACTGTTATATTCGCGTGGAATTAAAACCGAGGAAGAAATAAACGAATTTTTAAATCCGCTTGAGATGAATTTGACTTCTCCGAATGTTTTTACCGATATGGAAAAAGCGGTTAATCGTATTGCCTGTGCGATTGAAAATAACGAAGTTATAGTGATTTACGGGGATTTTGATGCTGACGGAGTTACTTCTACTTCGGTGTTATACAAGACTTTAAAATATCTCGGAGCTAATGTTCATTATTTTATTCCTGATAGAGAAAATGAAGGTCACGGTTTTGATAATACAGCATTAATAAAACTCATGACAACAATTAAACCCAAAGTGCTGATTTCGGTTGATTGCGGAATTTCAGATGTTGAACAGGTTAAATTTATTAATAGTTTTAGAATGATTGATGTAATTATTACAGATCACCACGAAGCACCGGAAGTTTTGCCGGAGGCTTATGCAATTATTAATCCAAAGGCTCCGGATGCGCTGGATTCATCATTAGGAGCAAAACAGATTGAATATTTAACATATCTTGCAGGCTGCGGGGTTGCTTTTAAAGTTGCTCAGGCACTGCTTGCCAGATATCAAAAAACTGAATTTATATATGAAATTCTGCCTTTTGTTGCTGTCGGTACGGTTGCTGATGTTGTTCCTCTGCTGGGTGAAAACAGATATTTTGTAGCAAAAGGTTTGGAATTGATTTCAAAAGGCAGGCATGAAGGTTTGAAAATGCTTTTGGAAAGTGCCGGATATGATATTACAAAAGGAGTTACTGCTGAAAATATTGCTTTCGGGGTTGCGCCGAGGATAAATGCTTCAGGAAGGCTGGATACTGTTGATGCGGCACTTAAGGTTTTGATTTCGGATAATATGCAGGAAGTTGCCATGTCTGTTCAGGCTTTGAACGAGTTTAACAAAATCCGTCAGACATTGTGTCAGGATACTTTTTTACAGGCGGATGAGATGGTTAAAAAAGAAGGCAACAGAAACCCTGCAATTATTTTGTACAGTGAAAACTGGCATATAGGTATTATTGGAATTGTTGCTTCAAAACTTGTTGAAAAATATTATAAACCCGTTTTTCTTATGACTTATGTCAAAGAAAAAGATCAGTTCAGATGTTCTGCAAGGAGTATTGAGGGTGTTCCGTTGTATGATGTTCTGGCCGCAAATGCGGAATTGTTTGACAATTTCGGCGGGCACAAACTGGCGGCAGGTCTTGGTTTTACGGGAGCTAAAACATCTTTCGATGTTGTTAAAAAGGCACTCAATACAACAATAAAAGAATATACATCAACAAATGATTTAAAACCGTTTATAAATGTTGATATGCTTGTTGAACCTCAGGATGTGACGGTTGATCTGGTGGAAGAAATTTCTAAACTTGAGCCATTCGGTGCATCAAACAGAAGTCCTGTATTTGCGATGAATAACTTGAAAGTTACTCAGAAAAAACTTATGGGGTCTGATAATTCTCATCTGCGGCTGAATGTTTCATCAGGCAGCAGGGAATTTACGGTTATCTGGTGGAAGCATGGAGATATTTGTTTGAAATCAGGCGACAGTATGGATCTTGCGTTTCACCCGCAGATTAATGAATTTAACGGAGAAATATCGGTTCAATTGATTGCGGATGATATACATTCTGAAGTTCTGGATGCAAATGAGCCTGTCAGCACCTGCCGGTACAAAATTAATGACTGCCGCGGTAAAACAGGAATTTTATCCAATGTAAATGACTATATAAAAAATTCAGGCAGAATAATAAAAATATTTGCTGAAAGTAAACCGATAAAAGACAGTTTAAAATCTTTTGCTGCGATTTTTGATAATATTTTTACCCGTCAGGATATTCCGGAATGTGAAGATTTAATATTTTTTGACTATCCTGCAGATAGGGAAACTCTGGATTTAATTCTTGATAAAACGCATGCCAAAAGGCTTCATTTTATGAGTTATGAACAAAAAATTTACGATGAACGGGATTTTTTCAATACTTTTTCCAAAATGCTAAAATATGCCTGCCATAATAACGGCGGAAAGGTTGAACTCATCAGGTGTGCAAGTTTTCTGGGCAAATCGGTAGAGGTTATTGAAATGATTTTGGCTTTATATGCCGAAATAGGCTTTATTAATATCATTGATAAAACACCTTTATCTTACACAATTGAATTTGTTGAAATGGATGATATGAATAAAATTTGGAATAATCCGCATTATACATCTATTTATGACAAAATAATGGAATGTGAAGAGTTCCAGAAATCCTTGCTGGAAAATGAATTAAAAGAGGTTTTGCAGGTTTAATTACCTCTGAGAATAAAGATAGGCCAGTATCAGGGAGATACTGGCGTTTAGTAAGTAAAAATATGATTAAGATTTATTATAGCTGCGTTCCTGTAACTTTATACAGTTCAATGTAATTTACAAGACAATTAATTTTGTCATTTACTGCCATTTGATCTGTATATAGCACATTTTCTTTTACCTGAACCAGATCTAATTTTGATATGGTTCCTTCATTATATTTATTTGTGCTGTAACCGAAATCTTCTCTTTCAAGAAGTGCACGTTTTTGTGTATCGGCATATTTTTCTTCGTCAAGTTTTATTGAAACCAGAGTATCATTAACTTCTTGTATTGCAGTTAAGTTTGTCTGGTAATATTTATTTAAAACTCTTTCATATACATCTTTTTTAAGTTTTAAATTTGCTAATCTGCGTCCGCCGGTGAATATCGGTAGATTTAAGCCTCCGCCGAGCATCGCAAGAGCGTTTTTGGTTGACCATAAACTTCCGAAATCATTTGCAAGGAAAAATGCGATAGCACTGATATTGATTGTCGGTAAAAATTCTTTTCTTGCAACTTTGACATCAATACCTGATTTTTCAACCATTTTTTCTGCTTTAATATAATCAGGTCTTTGCATGATTACATCTGATGATATTTCTGTCGGAATTACCCCTGAGAAATTTAAACTGTCATAAGATGTTCTTTGCAGTTTTTCTGAATTGTTAGGATTTTCTCCAATAAGAACAGCCAACTGGTTTAATAATTTTGTTCTGTTCTTTTTGTATTCGGTTAAATCAGAATTTCCGGCAATATATGATTTGTTTGCTTTAACTGTATCGGCGGTTGAAGTTAAACCTTCTTTATTTCTTGCCAGCATTAATTCATATATTAATTTTCTGTCCTGAACAATTTGTTCCTGTAATTCTATCATTTTATCAAGTTTTACAATATTTAAGTAAGTTGTTCCGACAGCAGAAGCAATTGCTATATATGCTGCTCGCTCATCCTGCAGAGAGCCTTCATATTCTTTTTTTGAGGCTGTTGTTTTGTTGTGGTTTTTCCCGAACAAATCAAGTTCGTAATTTGCGATTGCAGGTGTTGCAAAGCCCCAATCGGAACTGCTTGTGGCCGGCATTTTGCTGTAACCTGCGCCAAAACCTACATTTGCCATCGGTAATTCATTTGCAAACTGAATTTTTATTGCCTGATAATATTCATCAACAGCAATAGTTGCCATTTTTAAATCGTAATTATTTTTTATTGCTTTATCTATATATCCTGTCAAAATGCTGTCATTGAAATTTGACCACCAGTCATAATTAATATATTGATATTTAAATTCGTCACTTTTTTCTCTCATTTTATGACTTTTGGATATTGAAACTTTTTTAGGTTCATTTTTTTTATTGCCTATTGCCAAGCATGCCGCAGGTGATAAACTATTTATTATAAAACTTGCTAACAGCAGTGTAATTATCTTCTTTTTCAATTTTATACCTCTTCAAAATAATACTTGCAATTTATCTGATAGTATGATAGCATAATATTGTTGCAAATGCAACATATTAATTTTACAACATATAGAAAAATCTAGACTAAGGTTATGGAAAAAGCGAAGCATTATATAGATTCTATCTTTTATCAGTTTGAACAAACAGCTAAATATTGCAGATATTTGTCTGTGCAGATATTTCAAAAATTGGACATGGGATTAACTTTTGATGAGTTTATTACATTGGATACAATTGATGCAAACGAATGTATCTGCCAACGTGAACTTGCAAAATTAATATTAAAAGACAGAGCAAGTACGGGCAGACTTCTTTGTTCGCTGGAGGATAAAGGATATATAGAACGTTTTGTTGATACGAAAAACAACAGGCTTGTCCGTAAAATGAAAATATCGGATAGCGGGAGAGAGGTTCTTGTTGAAATTACACAAAGACTGAAAGTTTATATCGCTAAACTTCCGAAAATCCTGTCAGAAGAGGATAAAGAAGTTTTAATACAGTCTATAATTAATTTCAGACACAATATAGAAAAAGAAGTACAAATGAATATATAAATGAGGTTATAAAAATGGAAGAAAACACTAAAGAACAGCAGACGAATGAAGTTCAAGAAGAAAAACCGCACAGAAAAGGCGTTAAAAGAACTATTGCATTTGTTATAATTGCAGGATTACTTGTCGGCGCAGGATTTTATATAGCGCATGAAATGCATTATCAATCAACGGATGATGCGTATGTGGAAACAACAACGGTAAATGTTGCGCCCCGTGTTTCAGGGCAAATAGAAGAGGTTTATATAACCGATAACCAGCATGTTAAAGCAGGTGATTTGATAGCGGTTATTGATGATGCAGATTATAAAGTTAAATTAGAACAGGCTGAATCTGCTTATGAAAAAATCAAATTAGACCAGTCAAATGCACAGGCAAATCTTGTTGCTGCAGAATCTGCAATTGCACTTGCAAAGAAAGATTTAGACAGATACAGCAATTTGTATGAGCAGGGTGCAGTTTCCAAACAGACATACGATGCCGCTAAGGTTAAATATGATGAAGCGCAGGCCGGATTAACCCGTGCAAATCAGGCATTATTTTCCGATAATACAGGAAAAACTGTTGCCGATGCTGATTTGAGAACTGCAAAAGCAGCCAGAGATAAGGCAGCATTAGATTTATCTTATACAAAAATATATGCTCCGCAGAATGGTACTGTTTCATCCCGCAGAGTTGAAAAAGGTATGTATGTAACCGCAGGTTCTCCATTGTTTACTCTTGTTCCGGAAAATGTATGGGTAGTTGCTAACTTTAAAGAAAACCAGTTAAGACACATGCATCCGGGACAGCCTGTTGCAATCAAAGTTGATACATATCCGAATAAAATCTTCCAGGGAAAAATCGACAGTATTCAAAGAGCATCCGGTGCAAAATCAAGTTTGTTCCCGCCTGAAAATGCTGTAGGTTCATTTGTAAAAATCGTTCAGAGAATACCTGTTAAAATTGTATTCACAGAAGAAATTAATCCTGAAGAATATAACATTGTTCCGGGTATGTCTGTTGTGCCGAAAGTAAAAGTTAAGTAAGTAGATAGATTATTTGTTTGATAAAAAAGAATATCGGCATTATATTGTCGGTATTCTTTCATAAAGAGGGGAAAATGTCTGAAGAAATAAAAGTAAATGCTGTACAGCCGGATGATGAGAATAAATATTTGCCGGAAAATCCGTGGATATCAGCAGTACCTACATTATTAGCGGTATTTATATATGTTATAGACGGAACAATTGCGAATGTTGCACTTCCGTATATGGCAGGGAGTTTTTCTGCAACAAGAGATGAAAGTATATGGATATTAACAAGTTATTTGATTGCCAGCGGTATTATTATTCCGTCTGTCGGTTTTTTCTCTAAATTTTTGGGCAGAAAGAATTTTTATGTAATAAGTATTTTGTTATTCACAATAGCCTCTATGCTTTGCGGTCTTGCAAGAAATCTTGGCGAAATGGTTATATTCAGATTTTTGCAAGGGGCAGGCGGCGGCGGAATTCTGCCTATATCGCAGGCTATTATGATGGAAAGTTTCCCTAAAGAAAAGCGCGGTATGGCAATGTCAGTTTTCGGGATGGGAATTATTATTGCACCTATTACGGGGCCTGTTTTAGGCGGCTGGATTACTGATAACTGGTCATGGCCGTGGATATTTTTTATAAATGTTCCGTTCGGGTGTGTTGCGGCTATTCTTGCTCATAAATTACTGTTTAATCCGCCTTATGCCCAGAAACAAAAGGGTGTAAAAATGGATTGGCTCGGATTTTTCTTTTTGACTATCTGGCTTTTATGCCTTCAGGTATTTTTTGATAAAGGAAATAATGCCGACTGGTTCAATGCAACATGGATATGCTGGTTATTCGGTGTTTCGTGTACTGCAGGAATTTGCTTTTTTATTTCCCAGATTGTCAGAAAAGATACTTTAGTGGATTTGAGTGTATTTAAGGATAAAAATTTTGTTATCGGTACATTTATTCAAGTTGTTATGCAGGCGGTATTGTATGCTTCTCTTGCAATTTTGCCGCAATTTTTGCAGAGTATGATGGGATATACCGCATTTTTAAGCGGATTTTCCATGATGCCGAGAGGTTTCGGGAGTTTAACTGCAATGATTATATGTGCTTTGATTGCCGATAAAGTCGATAAGCGGATACTTGTCTGCCTCGGGCTGGCATTTCTGGGCGGTGCCGGATTGTTCTTCGGATTTTTGAATCTGCAGATATCAAATATAAATATTATGATACCTAATTATTTTATGGGGCTTGGTATGGGGCTTGCTGGTGTTCCGATTATTAACCTTTCGCTGGAAACATTATCTAATATGCAGATGACCAATGCCAGCGGGCTGCAAAATCTGCTCAAAAATATAGGCAGTGCAATCGGAACTTCTCTTGTTGCGACAATGCTGACAAGATTCAGTCAGGTTCACCAGTATATGCTGGTCGGAAATTTGAGTGAGTTGAACAATGCTTTTGTTGAAAGGGTGCAGGCAACGGCTTCCATGCTTTCGCAATATACAAGCGCATCTATGGCTAATTATATGGCGCAGTATTCTCAGTACGGCGAACTTGTAACCCAGTCAACATTATGGGCATTTATGGATTCATTCAGAATCTTCGGACTGCTCTGTATTGTATTAATACCGCTATTATTGCTGTTTAAGAGAAATACGGCTAAATCATGATAAATTTTATTGTGATTTACAGTATTGCGTTTTTATTTTTTATTATGTATAATATGAGCAGAGCGGAGGGGTTACAGAAAATGTCTGTATTAAAGTTGTTCTTCCGCCGGAAAGAAAGAGATATACTCCATAGATGAGTACCACAAAATTTAATTACAAATTTATAAAAGAAAATGCAAGTGCAGGCAGTTGGCGCCGTGGTTATGAATATCATACGAAAGATATGGTATTTGATAATTATCCTGAAAAGAATTTCTATATGGGGAAAGTAAAAGGAAATTTTCAGGAGTATTATAATACAGATTTAATATTTAAAAAAAATAAAGTAGAAGCCCGCTGCAACTGCCCGTTGAAAGAGGAATGGTGCAAGCATGCGGTTGCTGTCGCATTAAAGGCAATTGATGAACATGCTTACGAAGATTGGCTGGAAACAAAATTCGGAATGGAATTTGATTTTCCTGATGAAAATACCGCTTTGAAGGAAGAGCCGCAGGGAAGTTATATTTTTCATTTTAATCCTAAAAGAAAGGCAAATTTCTTTTCAATTCTTGTGCGATCAAGAGAAACCGGAAAAATTGTACGGCAGATAGAGCCTATTTTGCGTGCGGTTATTGAAACCCAAAAACAATCTCCGGATTTTGAACTAAACAATTCGCAAAAAGTTGAAGTTTTGATATTCCAGCAGTTGCTCAAAATTTCAAGACAGGATAAAAAAGCCGGATGGTATGATATTCCTATATCAAAATTCGGCCCTATGTTTTCTCTTTTAGCCAAAGCTGATGAAGTTTTGGACGAAAAAACTAAAGAAAGATTAAAATTCACCGATGAAGAGTGGAAACTGGTATTGTATGTTAATACTTCCAATACTCCGGGGACGCTTTTGCTTTCTTTAGAGTGGCAAAGACCCGATGTTGACGATGTATATCCGTTTGAAGAGGTTCGTTATTTTTCAAGGCATTTAAAATGGGGCAGGTACAAAAATATTATTTTCCCTACCAATGTTGCGATTCAAAATATTCCGCAGAATATTATTAAATCTTCATTTACCGATTTAAAAGATTCTGAATGCGGAAAATTTATTTATGAAGATTTGCCGAAACTTCAGGAGGTTATGGATGTTGTTGTCGATGAAAAAATTTCTAAACTAATGCTTGAACAGCGTCCGCCTGTGAATGTTGTGACAATGGGTATAGATTATGATCAGTCATTAAAGGCGGTTTTGGATTTTGAATATGATGGTGTAAGAGTTCCGTATTCCAAAACTTCAAATGATAAAGCGCAGTATATTGCGATTAAAAAGCCTGATGAAGATTTGATTTACTGGGTAAAACGCAATATTAAACATGAAAATGAAGCGTATGCTATGCTTTTGGCATGTAAATTTGTTCCTATGCAGACAAATAATCTTGCATTAGAAAAAGAGAATGCTATAGATTTTTATAATTATTATCTGAAACAGGCGGGTGATGGCTGGAGATTTGAAGAAAAAGATGACATGTCATTTTTCAAATTGTTAGATGAACCGTTCAGGTTATGTGCGAAAATAGACTTTTCCGAAGAGCAGCCTGATAGTTTTGATATAAGTATCTACGGGCAGGTTGGCGAAGAAATTATAAATTTTGATGAAATATATGAAACTATCCAGAGCGGAGAAAAATATGCGCGTATAAGAAGTCTTGGTTTTGTTGAATATCCGGCGCAGAATATTTATTCGATGATGAGGTCATTTAACTCTTTTGATGTATATAGAAATCCGGATAATCGCTTTACAGTAAAAACATATCGTGCCGGTTTGATTAATGAACTCAAAAATCTGGATGTGGAATTGATTTTGAGCGACAGGTTCAAAACCTTCTGGGAACAGATGTCAACATTTTCAACTGTTGAAGATTTAAAACTTCCGGAAGGTATCCATGCTGATTTCCGTGAATACCAGTTAAAAGGTTTCGGCTGGCTGTGGTTTATGTACAAATACGGTTTGAACGGTATTCTGGCTGATGATATGGGGCTTGGTAAAACCTTGCAGGCTTTAACGGTTTTGCAAAAAGCAAAAGAAGAGGACGGGGTTATGCCATCTCTTGTTATTGCACCGACAACGGTTGTGTTTAACTGGGAATCCGAAATCCAGAAATTTGCTCCGACTCTTTCCTGTTTAAAATTGCAGGGCGGTGAAAGAAAACAATTTTTTGATAAAATTCCGGAGTATGATGTTGTAATTACAAGTTATGCTTTATTGCGCCGTGATATTAAAAAGTTAAAAGATATCAATTTCAGATATGTTATTCTTGATGAGTCGCAAAATATTAAAAATGCAACATCTCAAACTGCTCAGGCGGTAAAACAGTTAACTTCACAGCATAAACTTGCGCTGTCCGGAACTCCGATTGAAAATAAACTTGAGGAATTGTGGTCGGTATTTGATTTTCTTATGCCGGGATTTTTATTTTCCATGGCGGATTTCAATTCAAGGTATGTTAATCCGATAATGGAACATCAGGATAAAATAGTTGAAAAACGATTAAAATTACAGATTTATCCGTTTATTCTTCGTCGTATGAAGCGGGATGTTGCAAAAGATTTGCCGGATAAGGTTGAAAATATTGCATACTGTGAATTAACAGATGACCAGAAAGATTTTTATTTACAGGTTCTTGACAGTACAAAAGAAGAATTGTTTAAATCTATTGAGCAGAATGGTCTTGAAAAGAGCAGATTGTCTATATTCTCTGCACTTCTCAGAATGCGCCAGATTTGCTGTCATCCGCAGTTATATGACAAAAACAATGTTAAAAATGTTATTTCTTCTGGTAAATTTGAAAAACTTAAAGGTATGCTTGAGGAAATTATTTCGGAAAAACACAGAATCTTATTATTCAGCCAGTTTGTTGATATGCTTGATATTATTAAAGCATGGCTTGATAAATCCGGTATTAAATATGAATATCTGACAGGAAAAACCAAAGATAGGCAGGGAGCAGTTGAAAGATTTAATAATGACCCGACTATCCCGATTTTCTTAATCAGTTTGAAAGCGGGCGGTACAGGTTTGAACTTGACCGGTGCGGATTATGTTATTCATTATGACCCGTGGTGGAATCCTGCTGTTGAAGATCAGGCAACAGACCGTGCTTATCGTATCGGACAGACCAAAAAGGTATTTGTATATAGACTTATTACCAAAAATACGGTTGAGGAAAAAATCCAAAAACTCAAAACTATTAAAAGAAATCTTGTTGACAGCGTAATTTCTGTGGACAGAAATATTACAAAATCTCTCACAATGGATGATATCAGGGAAATTTTCTCTGTTGATTAATTTTATCTAAAATCATTCTTTATATAATGTTACAAAGTAGCAAATTTATTTTTTTAGGGGTTATTATAATATCGGTGAAAGAATGAAAGTATTTAAAATTATAAACTCCGACATATCAGGCGGTATAAGAAAATTAAACAAATCTATAAACTCATTGAGTTCTAAAGCAGACACTCTCATGGAAAACAAAACAAAAGTTACCGGTTTACTGCCAAATTCAATGAAAAAATGTAACGGCACCGGTATAACTGTTCCGCAGATGATAGATTTGATTTTGCGTAATATATAAAGATTCAGCAGAGTATAAATTTTGTCCTATTGTGTTTTAAATTTTAACCAGACTATTTTCAATTAGTTTGTAAAATTTTTTATCAATAGAATTATAATTTGTAAAATTTACAATATACGGCAGTGAACTCATATCAAATCTTTGTTTTAATTCGGGTAAAATCCGGTCATAATTATCTGATTTTACAAGAATATCCAAATCCGATAGAGATGAAAAATCTCCGTTGACTCTTGAGCCGTAAGCATAGAATTCTCCCGTGTAATTGTTCAGGATATTTTTTATGATGGAATATTCCTTTTCTGTAACACCTTTAATCATCTAATTTAGTTTCCAGATTTTTAATAAAAATATCATTATCTTGAATAAACTGCGGAATAATTGTTAATAATTCTCTCGATTTTTCAAGACTGTATTCATGTGCGGTATTATTTCTTTTCTCGTAGTAACTGCGCCAATTCTCCCAGTTCGGAATAAAACTATACCCCTGCATAAATCTGAAAATATTGTTTACGGTCAATTCTTCTTCCGATTTTCCGTATATTTTTTTCAAAACTCTTTTCATCATTTTTCTTGCAATTTCAAGAGTATATTCAAATCTTTTTATACAGGAGTCTTCAAGCATATCTGCAAAATCGCAGTGTTTATTTGCTTCAAGTTTCTGCATGCTTATTTTTAGTGTTTCCTGTGCTGATTTTAAATTAGTAATATCTATTGGCATAACTTGATATTAGCATATTGTAATATGTTTTGCAATTCTTATATAACTACAGGCAGAATTTGGCAGCCTATATTTTAACCAGACTATTTTCAATATGGTTTTTGAAAGTTTCGGAAATATTATTCAAATCAGCAATATCAACTTCATAGGGCAGGGTAGAATTTTCAAATTCATTTTGAATTTTAAGGAGTATATTTTCGTTTAAATTTTTGCTGTCTAATGCAATATCTATATCCGAATATTCTTTTGCGGTTCCTTTCACTCTTGAACCGAAAAGATAAATTTTACAATCCGGCAGATATTTTGTAATTTTTTCTTTTATAAAAGTGATATATTTTGTGTCAAGATTAATCATAAGTGTTTTTTTAATTTATTTAACAGGAATTTTGCATCTTGTTGAAAATCTTTAACTACATTGACAACAGAATTTGCAATGGATTCCTCATAAGTATGCGAAGTTAAGTTTCTTTTTTGTCTGTATTCAGTCCATTTTTCCAGATTAGATAATAGCAGCCCCATCTGGTTTGCTTTTCTGATAGTTTCGTTAAAAGTTAAAGAATCCGGCAAATCAATTGCCTGACTTTGTAAAAATCGAGTGAGCATTTTTATGCTCAGAGAATATGTATATTCAAATCTTTGTATTACCGCATCGCGTATTGCGGTATCATTTTTTTCTCTGTCATAACGCTCGATAATTTCATCCAGTGTTTTTAAGGCTTTTTCAAAAGATGTTAAATCAATCATAGTTTGATATTAGCATATTGTTGCAGGTTTTGCAATTTATAAATCATTATACATTGTTTCTTTTGGATTTTATTATTGAACTCGGGCGGTTTTTGTAATAAATTAGGAGTATGTATGAGGATTATAAAAATATACTAAGTGAGTTAAAATCTCATTCCCATTTTAGAGTATTAAAACATTTTGCAGATAAAGACGAAAAATTCATTTATTACAAAGGTAAAAAATTATTGAATTTATCTTCAAATAACTATTTGAATTTTGCTGATAATGTTCAAATAACCGGAGAATTTTTGGATTATGCCGGTAAAAAATATTCTTTGGGCAGTGCATCTTCAAGACTTTTGACCGGGACATTGCCTGTATATGATGAATTAGAAACCTTGCTGGCTGATTTATACGGAAAAGAGGCTGCGCTTTTGTATAACAGCGGTTATCACGCAAATGTCGGTATTTCCAGTGCATTGAATAAAAAGGGAGATGTTGTATTTTCTGACAAACTTAATCACGCAAGTATAATTGACGGAATGCAATTATCACAGGGAAAATTTTTCAGATATCCTCATAATGATATGGAAGCACTGGAAAATCTGCTTATCCGTGAACGTGAAAATTATAATAATGCTTTTATAATTACCGAAAGTGTTTTTTCAATGGACGGTGATATTGCCGATTTGGAAAAAATTGTTGAACTTAAAAAGAAATATAACTGCGGTTTGATTATTGATGAAGCGCATGCATTCGGAGTCTTTGGCGAAAAAGGGCTCGGTGTTGCGGAAGAAACCGGTTTGATTGATGATATTGATTTAATTGTCGGAACTTTTGGCAAAGCGGTCGGTTCGATGGGGGCTTTTGCAGTCGGCTCAGGTGTTTTAATTGATTTTCTTATAAATAAATCCCGTTCGTTTATTTTTTCTACCGCACTTCCGCCGATAAATATTGCATTTTCAAAATGGATTATTGAAACAAAGTTTCCAAAAACATTAAAAAATCGCAGAAGAATGCTTGAAATTGCCAAAAACATGGGCGGCAAAAGTCATATAATTCCTGTAATAGTCGGGGAAAATAAAGATACGGTTGATTTGTGCGAGGTTTTATTTCATAACGGATATTTTACGCTTCCTATAAGACCGCCGACTGTTCCTGCGGGAACTTCAAGAATAAGATTATCGCTTACTTGTGAGATTGAAGAAGAAGAACTCAGGATATTGAAGGAGAAAATTTGTGAAAGCACACTGGTTAAACAGGCAGAATAACAAAAATCTAATAGTTTTTTTTGCAGGCTGGAGTTTTGATTATAATCCGTTCTGCAACCACCCTGAATGCGGGGATAATGACTTGCTTATGATTTATGATTATAACAATATGGATATTCCTGACGAATTAAAAACTCTGCATAATTACGAATCAAAAATCCTTGCTGCATGGTCAATGGGTGTTTTTACCGCATATTTAAACAGAGTTTTGTTTGAGGATTTTAATAAAAAAATTGCTGTTAACGGAACAATTACACCTGTAGATGACAAATTTGGCATTCCTGTTAAAATTTTTGAGTTGACTTTAAAACATGCAGCATCAGGTTTAGGCGGCAAGTTTTATAAAAATGTTTTTCAAACACTCAAGGAGTATGAAGAGTATTTAAAAAATCCGGTGCAGCGGAGTATAGAAAACAGAGTGGAAGAACTTAAAAATTTATATGATTTGATTAGGCAGCAGCCGGCAGATTTTGACGGGGAAAAATTTTATGATTGTGCGGTGGTATGTCAAAATGATAAAATTATTCCTTCTGCAAATCAGTCAGCGAGCCACAATAAGAATAATGTTCCGGTGATTTCTCTTGATTGCGGGCATTTTCCTTTTTACAATTTTTCTAAATGGGATGAGATTATTGAATTATGCCGGTAGATTTTAAACATGTAAAAAAACAATTTGAAAAAAGTATGGCAGATTATGATAATAATGCTGTAGTTCAGGAGTTGATGGCATCTAAAATGATGGGTGAACTTTGTAAAATTTCACCCGAATACGAAAATATACTCGAAATAGGAACCGGTACAGGACTTTTAACAAAATATATTGTCCGAAATTTGAAATATAAACATTATTACGGTAATGATATTGTTGAAAAATCTAAGGAATATGTTAAAAAAGTTATTCCGCAGGCTGATTTTATCTATGGAAATGCTATGAAAATAAAACGGGACAGAAAATTTGATTTGATTATTTCGAATGCGGTTTTTCAGTGGTTTGAAAATTTTGAGAAGTTATTAAATATATTATCCTGTATGATGATGCCTGATGGAATTATTGCGTTTTCAACATTTTCTCCGGAAAATTTCCAGGAAATATCAAATGTATCCGGATTATCTTTAAACTATAAGTCAAAAGATGAGTTGGTTTGTATTCTGAATAAACTCGGGTTTGAAGTCCTTTATGCTGATGGATTTTGCAAAGAATTGAAATTTAATAATCCTCTTGAAATGCTGGTGCATTTGAAAAAAACGGGTGTAAATTCGCTGTCTGATAAAATCTGGTCGCTGAAACATATAAAAGGTTTCTGTGAAAAATATAATGAAAAATATCCGCAGACAGTATTAACTTATTCTCCGATAGTAATAATTGCCCGTTTAAATGCCAATCCAGTTAAGGTATCCGATAATTAATCCGGCAGCGGCAGTAATTGCAAGATATAATAGCGGATCCAGTTTTTTGACAAAACTTGTAATAATCAATGCTATTAATATTAGCGTTCCGAATAAATGAAGATTTGAAGTAAAAAGTAGTTTTATCCCGACAGAAGTCAATAGTGCACATCCGGCAGGCTTTATTGCTCTTATTGCCCCTTTTACCATCCGGTTTGTTTTGAATTTTTCAAGAGTTTTGGAAACAATAGTTACTATTATAAATGACGGCAGAATGACCGCTGTTGTTGCAAGTACAGAACCTAAAACCCCGCCGCTGTTAAAGCCTGCAAAAGTTGCAACATTCACTCCGACAGGCCCCGGTGTGATTGATGATACTGCAAGCATATTTGTTAGTTCAGAAGGTGAATACCAGTGGAATTTATCCGCTATTTCATATAAAAACGGCATAGTTGCGTACCCGCCGCCAAAAGAAAAAATGCCGATTTGGAAAAATTGCCAGAATAATTGTAAATACAACATCATTCACAATCCTTTCTTACATTTTTTCTATCTTCATATTTTTGCCAGAATATTCCGACTACAAGCGATGTAATTATGATTATCGGAAGCGGGATTTTTCCGCTGAGCGCGGCAATAAGTGCAACAGAATATATCACCAGTGAAAATTTATCGTTAACAGCATTTGTCCACATTTCTTTAACTGCTAAAAATAAAAGAACAATTACTCCTATTCCTACTCCCCAGAAAATGTATTGTATTGCCGGAATGTTTACTATTGCACTAAACAGATATGCCAGCATTATTATGGCTAAGTATGCCGGTAATACCATTCCGGTAACGGCAGCAACTGCACCTTGTGTTCCAAGCAATTTTCTTCCTGTAAATATAGCTGTGTTTGCAGCGATAATTCCGGGTAATGCCGCACCGAGTGCATAATACTCACAAAGTTCTTCAGAAGTTATCCATTTTTTCTTTTCAACAAGTTCGCTTGTTAAAAGGGGCAGTATTACATAGCCTCCGCCAAGAAGCATTGTCCCGACTTTGAAAAAAGTTTTGAATATTGAGTAAAAATTTTTATCCATACTATTATTTTACCTGATAAAAATCTTTTGTGGGGCTTATTTAGTAAAAATATGTAAAGAAATAAAAACCGGAAGATAATTTATCTTCCGGTTTTATTCAATATCTTTATTATCTTGTTTGAACTGTGCTTTGTCCGAGGAAGCCTGCCATAGACGGTGCTTTAGACATATATCTTTGTACCGCTATTCCCGGATGTTCTCCAAACGGTTTATTAGCCGCTTCTTCTTTTGCTATTCTGCGGTTTGTCATTTTTTCGCAAGCATGTGTCAGCCAGATTATCAGACCCGGAACAAACAGGATGACTGAAGCAAAACCGAATGCACTGTTGCATGTTTTTGCAGTTTTTAACAAGCCGTTTTCTTTTTCAAATAATTTATAGAAGTCTTTAATAAGTTTGCCGTTTTCATTGTGTGCTGCTCTTAAAGCATCTTTTATTTCTGCAGCAGAAGCATCGGCATAAGATTTACCGGCAAATTTTTGTAAAATTTCACCTACAGATGCTTTAACTTCTTTATCTTTAGCAAATGCTTTTTTAATATTACCTTTGCTCTTTTCGATAAATTCCATAAATCCGTTTACACCGCCTTTGTATTTATCAATATGCATATATTTAGATTCCAGCTGTTTGCTGTTTAAAACGGTATGGCCTGTACTGTTAGGCTGTACATAGGCAATGAATTTCTGGAATAAACTTTTACCTTCCAGATTTTTATGGTTAAGAGCTAAACCTGTAAGGCTGGTAAATAAATCTGTTGATAAACGCGCAACAGCTTTTGCTCCGAATAATAATGCAGTAAATGCAGTTAAGTCACGAAGCAGGATTTCTCCGAAATCATACTTATCCTGAGCATTGCTGAGTCTTGGCGGGATACAGAATCCGTACAGCAATGTTGCCATTGCTCCGCCCGGAATGATTGCGCCGTTCAATTCAAAGATGTCAGAAATGTATTTCGCAATTTTGTTGTTATAAGTCTTATTTGCTATATCTCCGGCAACTGATGCAAGTCCTGTAAACGGAACATCTTTTTTAGCAGGATCTGCTGCTTTGTTTACTTTTGCAGGCTCTTGATTTGCTGTTTGCTGCGGTGCCTTATTCTGGTTATGTTTTAATGCAGGGTTTGCTGATAAACCCCAGTTGTACATTTTAGGAATTTGTGTATAGAATAATGCTACCGTACCGAATATACCGAAATTGGTAAGCAGTCTTGTACCCATTTTGTTATGAGTAAAGTTCTTGACGGTTTGTTCGATATTTTCGGCATTTAAATTCTCTTTCAATGTTTTGGCTGTAGTTTTGGTAATATCACTAAAGTAATTGTTCATTGCCTCTAATAATTCATCAATACTTCCGCCGTTTAATTTGCCGTTGGAAGAAGGGAGTGCAACAGCCATTTCATCGACGATACCGCCGATTGTACCTTTTTTGAGTTCCATAAATGAGTCAACAACAGAACCGCCGATTTCTTTAATTTTTGCATTCTTGGTTTCTTTATTGAAACTCTTGTTGCTCATGATATTTTCGATTTTTATTTGTCTTTGCGCATATTCATCAGCAATTTCGGCAATTTTTTCACTGCTTAACTTGCCGCCTTCAGGCAGTTCACGGTTAATACTGTTGTCAATAACATCCTGTAAAACTTCTTTATAGAATGCCGCTTTTCCGGTTTCAGCATTGTCTGCCTGAATTAAATTCATATTTTTATTTGCAAAATTGATATACGGTTTTTGGAAACTGTCTATATAATCTAATTTAACACCGTTTGCAGCACCGAATTTGTTTTTAATATATTTGAGCATGAACATTGGAATAACAAAAGCACTCGGCCCTGTAATCACTTCGCGCAGACCTTCTTTTCTGGCAAGTTTCCAATTTAATTCTTCTTCCGGCTGTCCGTTTTCATCAAGAATAACATTGCCGTCTTTATCTCTCTTTTCCGGGCCGCCGCGTAAAAGTCCTTTAACAACACGCGGGGTTATAAATCCAAGTCCGTCCTGTATGATAAATTCTGCGGCATATCCGCCTTTTTCAATAAAATCCATCAATCCGACAACCGGATTGGCACCTGTAAATGTTACGGAATCCTTACTTTCAACTTGCTTTACATGAGGCATGTTTGAGGCTTCTGTATATGATAAAGAGCGCATATTGGCTTCTTTTTTGAATTTGTTTGAATTATTGTTTGGTTCTACACTTTGAATTACTGGTTTTACTGACATAATCCCTACTACTATATTTATCGCTGCTACATAATATTAAAAACGACTTAATTTATTAAATTGTCATTTTTTACGATTAATGTTTCAAAACATTAACATTTGAAATGTATATTTTTAAATCAAGTGTAATTATTATACTTAATATTGAAAAAAAATACAAGGATTTTACTACAAGCATAATAAAACTTAACAATTATTAATAAAGAATGCTGTTATTAGTGTATTTTTGCCGGTTTAAAAATGTTTTAAATCACAATAAATATTTGACACCAAATTACGGTTAATATACACTACAGGAATGGAAGTCGATGTTATCGGTGCCGGTTTGGCAGGTTCCGAAGCCGCACTGCAGCTTGCAAAAAGAGGATATAAAGTTAATTTATACGAGATGCGCCCGTTTGTGGAAACCGGTGCGCATACTACTGGTGATTGTGCTGAATTTGTCTGTTCAAACAGTCTGGGGTCTGATGATATTACAAACGGCAGCGGGCTTTTGAAGCATGAAATGGAAATTCTGGGCGGAGAATTGATTAATATTGCAAAGGCATGCCGTGTTCCTGCAGGAAATGCTCTTGCAATTGACAGGCATAAATTTTCACAGGCAGTTACTGATAAAATTTTAAATTGTGAAAATATCACACTTATCCGCAAGGAAGTTGAACAAATCCCTCAAAATCCGTCAATTATTGCATCAGGCCCTTTAACAAGTTCAAAATTTGCTCAGGATATTAAAAGGTTTACAAACAGCGAATATTTACATTTTTTTGATGCTATTGCGCCGATAGTTGAAGTTGACAGTATAAATTTTGATATAGCCTTCTGGGCAAGCCGTTATGACAAGGGGGAAGCCTCATATATAAATTGTCCGATGAATAAAGAGCAGTATGAAAAGTTTTACAATATACTGATTAATGCTCCTCGTATAGAACAGCATGATTTTGAAAAGGGGGCAAAGTTTTTTGAAAGCTGCCTGCCGATAGAAGTTCTGGCTTCCCGCGGGGAAGATACTTTAAGGTTCGGGCCTATGAAACCGGTCGGACTTATTGATAAGCGGACAAACGAAAAAAATTATGCGGTTGTTCAGTTAAGGCAGGATAATTCTGCTAAAACATTGTTTAATCTTGTCGGATTTCAGACAAATTTAAAATGGGGAAGCCAGAAGGAACTTTTACATTCCATTCCGGGGCTTGAAAATGTCAATATTGTACGTTATGGCGTTATGCACAGAAATACATTTATAAATTCGCCTTCGCTTCTCAATCCGACACTTCAAACAAGAGCACGAAAAGATTTATTTTTTGCCGGTCAGATAACAGGGACAGAAGGTTATACGGAATCCATCGCTTCGGGTTTGCTTGCCGGAATTAATATGTCAAGGCTTTTGTCAGGCAAGCCGCTTTTAGAATTGCCGCAGGATACTATGCTAGGTGCTTTGACACACTATATAACAAATCCGGAGCATACGAATTTTCAGCCGATAAACTCTAACTGGGGAATTGTTCCGCCTGTTGATTTACCTAAAAAAGAGCGTAAAAATAAAAAATTGAAAGGCGAACTCATGGCAAAACGCGCAGTTGCATCTCTTGAGAGTTTCCTAAAATCTGTTTAATATTATTATTGCGGAAAGAATTACATTTCTGTTTCTAACAGCGGCATTTCAAGAGCAGATACAGGTTTTATTGCATTGCCGGAAATTCCCTGTATTGAACCGTACATATCCGTTGTTGCGGAAATTACATTCATAATTTCTTTTTCCCGTTTTTTCCATAATTTGTTCATTGCCCGTTTTTCGGCTTCCAAATCGGTCTGCATTCCGACAAAGGCATTTACTATTGTTTCAAACTGAAAACGAAATTCCGTACTGGTCAGATAATTATATAAAAGGGCACTTTTTTCGTGGCGGTTTTCCTGCAGTGATTTCATTTCGCTCAATTTTATTATGTTTTCACGCAGGATGTAAGAAAGTGCTTTAAATTCTTCATAAGTGCATATATAAACCCCGTCTTTTAAACCCATACGGGTCATATCTTTAGGATAAATTGCCGTTACAAGAACACCGATATCCGCCCCTTTTGCCTGAATATCGTTTTTGAATTTTTTAATCCAATCTTCGTTGAAGGTTTTGGTTCGCTTACTTTCATAATAAATTGTGCCGCAGTTTTGTTTTTGAGGGGTGTTTACAATTTGTATTGAATCAGCTCCCATATCACCTTTGCCGACTTCCTGAATTTCATCATATTTAAAGTTTTCTGCAAGATATTTTTCTATTGCAAGTTCCTGAATCTCGCCCTGCAACTGCATAGAACCCTGTTCCTGCCGCTTTTTCATTTCTTCTGTCAGATTTTTTTGATCCTGCAGTTGTTTTTGCAGGGTTGCTATTTGAAGTTCATATTTTTCTTCCGCGCTTTTTTGCATTTTCTGTTTTTCTTCTGCAAGTTTTTGATTAAATTCTTTTTCAGCTTCTGCTGCAATTTGTTCTTTTAATTCTGCTTTTTCTCTTTCCAGACGAGATTTTTCCGCCTTTAATTTATTGAAATCTTTTAATTGTTCCGATTTTTCTTCAAGTTCTTTTTCAAGGGTTTTGTATGCTTCTTCCTGTTCTGCCAGAATATCTTTACGAAGTTTTTCTTCTTTTTGTTTAAATTCTTTTTTCTTGTCGTTTATAATTTCTTCTATTGCTTTTTCTTTTTCTTCTTCGTATTTATCCTGCAATTTCTGGTAATCTGCCTTATATTTTTTTATTTCTTTTTCATATTCGGATTTTTGTATTGCAAGTTCTTTATCCACAACTTCTTTAGAGCCTGTTAAAATTAAATTTTCAATATCGATTTCTTCCCCGCATTTCGGACATTTTATTTTATTTGCCATTATTTATCCCCTTTTCTACAGGGTAATTTATTAACTTTTTATTGTCAACTCAAATTTAATTATATTTAATAATTTTCAATAATATATGAATATTGAATATGTTTATATTATGATTACTATGCTGAGAGCAGCAGAATAATATGTTGGAATACTTTGTATTTTATATGAGGTAAAGTTTGATGAAGTACAGCATTTTGAGTGTACTGACGGCATGGATTTTTCCTACAAGAAAAGACCGGAATAAATTTAGAAATTTTTGCAAAAGTATTGATAACAGAGCAAAAATAAAAAAAGCACAGATGAGGTATCCGCGTCTGATTGAAAAAATAAGAAATAACAAAAATGCTAAAATAAAAGTTTTGTTTCTTGTTAACGAAAATTCTAAATGGAAAACACAATCACTGTACGAATATTTTGCAAAATCTGACAGATACGAACCTGTTATTGCTCTGACTATTGCAGATGCACAAAGAAAATTGCCTTTTGAAGAAAAGTTAAAATGTCTTGAAGATAATTATAATTTTTTTACCGGTAAAGGTATGAATTGTGTTTATGCGTGGAATACAAAAACAAACAGGGCTATTAATTTAAAAGTTTTCAAACCTCAGATTGTTTTTTATCAGCAGCCGTGGTATCTTCCCAAAACCCAGATGCCGGATGTTGTTTCAAAATTTGCTCTCACATGTTATGTTCCGTATTTTCTGCCAAATTACGGAATTATGAATATGGATTATTTTGATTTCCATAAATTTTTGTTCAGGAATTATGTATTAAATAAGGATTGGGAAAACCTGTATAAAGAATACGCAGGAGAAGAATACGGGGATAATATTCGTGCTGCCGGTCATACTGCGCTTGATTATATGTATTTAAACCGCGGTTTGGAATATAAACCGGAGTATGTGATTTATGCACCCCACTGGTCAGTTTCTTGTCAGGGCAATGAGAATGATGAAAATTACGGAACTTTTTTATGGAATTATAATTTTATGCTTGATTATGCACGGAATCATCCGGAGATTAAATGGGTATTTAAACCGCATCCGACATTGAAACAGGCTCTTTTAAGAACAGGTTTGTTTAAAGAAAATGATATAGAAAATTATTACAGAGAATGGGAAAAAATTGCAGCAGTCTGTTATTCTTCCGAATATACCGAAATTTTTATGAAATCGAAGTTGTTAATTACGGACTGCGGTTCTTTTCTTGTAGAATATTTCTGTACCGGAAAACCGGTGGTTCATTTGATATCAGACAGATGCAATATAGTGCCGCCGCTTCCGTCGCGTAGAATTTTTGATACTTTTTACAAGGTAAGAAATGCAAGCGAATTCTACAACAGTCTTGATACTTTGTTAAGAAGAGATTATGACTACAAGAAAACCGAACGGCTGAAGGTTTTGAATGAATTGAATCTTGGAAATTGTTATGCCGCTAAAAATATTTATGAAGATTTAGAATCTGTTATAAAAGGAGAAGAAAATGCAAAATAAATTAAAAAATTACGGAATAATACTTGCGTCAGGTGTCGGGAGCAGATACAGCAGTGATATTCCGAAGCAGTTTATCAAAATTGCGGGTAAGACTGTTCTTGAGCATACGGTTGAAATATTTGAAAAATCTGCATTTATTGATGAGATAATTCTTGTTATTACTCCGGATTACAGGCATATTGCAGAAAATATACTATTAAAAAATAATTATAAAAAAATTTCAAAATTGTTAAACGGCGGAGCCACAAGAAAAGACAGTTCGTCTATTGCGATTTCGTCAATTGATGATGAAGAAGCAAATGTTCTAATTCACGACTGTGCAAGACCGTTTGTAACCGAAAATATTTTGGGCGAATGTGTAAAAGCACTCGAAAAATACAGTGCGGTGGATGTTGCGATACCGTCTGCCGATACGATTATCAAAGTGAAAGACAGTATAATCGATTCTATTCCAAACAGAGCGGAACTTCAGCGCGGACAGACTCCTCAGTGTTTTAAACTGTCATTAATTAAAAAAGCGCATGAACTTTCAAAAGGGGATAACAATTTTACTGATGACTGCGGTCTTATTGTAAAATATAATCTTGCAGATGTATATGTTGTAAAAGGCTCCGGCGAAAATATTAAAATAACTTATCCGGAGGATATTTTTATGGCAGACAGACTGTTCCAGATAAGGAGTTCTTCCTGTCCTGAAAATACTTCGTTAGAACACTTAAAAGATAAAGTTATTGTTGTTTTTGGCGGAACGAGCGGGATTGGAGAATGTATTGTTAATCTCGGCAGGCAATACGGCGCAAAAATGTATGCCGAATCAACCAGATCAGGTTGTGATATCACGGATTATGACAGTGTATGTTCTGCTCTGGAAAAAGTTTATGCTCAAAACAATCGTATTGATTATGTTGTCAATTCAGCAGGTATTTTGAAGATGGGTAAACTTTTGGATAGAGATATCTCTGATATTAAAAAAGATATTGAAATAAATTATATCGGTTCAATAAATACGGCAAAAGCAAGTATTCCTTATCTGCAGGAATCTGAGGGGGCTATATTGTTATTTGCTTCAAGTTCATACACAAGAGGCAGAGCTTTGTATTCAACATATTCATCTACAAAAGCGGGTATTGTTAATCTTTCGCAGGCTCTGGCAGAGGAACTTGTTTCTGATAGAATAAGAATAAATGTTATTAATCCTGAAAGAACTGCTACCCCTATGAGGACAAAAGCGTTCGGACAAGAACCTGAAGGCAGTCTGCTCAAACCGGAAATCGTTGCTGAGGTTTCTTTGAAAACTCTGCTTTCCGATTTGACCGGTCAGGTAATTGATGTAAGACGAAAATAACAGGTATTTTGCGGATGGGTATTTTGCAAAAAATATTTGAAATTACTAATACCGGCACTCATAAAGTTATTACTGTTATGGGTGTTAAGTTGAAGTTGAAAAGAAATCAGACAAAAGAAAAATTGTTTATTTTTGAACATATTTTCTGCTATTTTGTAAGTAAATTTTGCAAGGTTAAGAAAAATAAGATTGTTTTTATTAATCTTATGAACTGGCAGTATGCTGATAATCAGAAGTATCTGGCAGAGGAATTTCTTTCAAGAGATTTGAAAAATCTTGATATGGTATGGTTTTCAAATAATCAGACTGATTTAAAATTAATCCCGTCCGGTTTAAGAGTCGTTAATTACAATTCACTCAGAGCGTTGTATGAATTTATGACTGCCGGAATTTGGGTTATTAATGCCAATCCGTTTTTAATGCTCAAAAAAGGTGCTAAAAAATTAAAAGGTACAATTTGTATGCAAACCTGGCACGGAACAATGGGAATTAAGCAGGAAAGTGCGAATGCGGCTCCTAAGGCATATCAGAATTTAGGCTGGACAAAATGGCAGCGATTATCCGCTTCTATGTATGATTATATTTTTACGGACAGCGAATTTGAAAAAGAAAAATATAAAACCGCATTCTGGGGATATGGTGAAATTTTAAAATTCGGTATTCCGAGAGATAAAAATTTTTATATTCAAGGGGCAGATTATTCGAAAAAAATCAAAGAGTATTATAATATTTCGTCTGAAAACAAAATATTGCTATATGCGCCGACTTGGAGAGTTGATAAAAGATGTAATGTTTATAATATTGATATTAAACTTTTGAAAAGAGTTTTGAATAAAAGATTTGGCGGAGAATGGTCAATTCTTATCAGAAGTCATGTGCATATGAAAAAAGCAATATTTAATGCCTTGTATGATAAAAATGAAGTAATCAATACTGCCTCATACCCTGATATGCAGGAATTATTATTAGCAGCGGATGTTCTTATAACAGATTACAGTTCATGTTTATCCGAGTATGCAATACTATCCAAGCCTGCATTTATTTATGCTGCTGATATAAAAGATTTTGAACAGGGTTTTGCTTATCCTGTAACGGATTTGCCTGCTGATATTGCAACAGACAACGGTGAACTTGCTCAAAATATTTTAAATTTTGATTACGATAAATTCAGACAAAAGGCTAAACAATTCCTTGAAGATAAAGGGCATTTTGACGATGAAAATTCCTGCAAAAGGATTGTTGATTTTATACTTGATAAAATGGAGCAGAAATGATTTCTTACGATTTATATTCATTTGATATTTTTGATACTATAATTACCCGAAAAGTAGCAAAACCAAACGGTATTTTTGCACTTATGCAAAATGTGATAAATTCAAATTCCGATTATGCGGATTTACCTCAGGATGTCAAAACAAATTTTTTCAAATACAGAACCAATGCCGAATACAGACAGCGCAGGCTGAATGTGTTATGGAAAGAGGATAAGGAAATTACTTTTGAACAGATTTATAAAGATATACAGGAAACCTATTTTTTGTCTGATGTCCAGATAGAAAAACTCAAAGAACTCGAACTGAATCTTGAATATGAAAATATTATTCCGATTAACGAAAACATACAAAAGATAAATAATCTTATCAATAACGGCAAGAGGGTTGTTTTGATTTCGGATATGTATTTAAGTGAAGAAGTTATAAGGAAGTTTCTTGCTAAAACCGGTTTGATTAATGGTATTAAAATATATGTGTCATCTGATGCCGGATATAAAAAAGGAACCGGCGAGATTTATAAATATGTAAAATCTCAGGAAAATGTTGAGTTTGAAAACTGGTATCATCTGGGGGATAACGAGTATTCGGATTATAAACAGGCACTGTATCTGGGGATAAATTCGGAACTGTACCATTATACAAAATTAAAATGTTACGAAGAAAAACTGTTAAGGCTTAATTATGAATCTCCTGCCGTGCAGTTGACAATCGGATGTGCCAAAAATTTAAGATTAGCAAATTACAAAATTTCGGATAAATTTGATTTAGGGGTGTCGCTTGCCGCACCGATATTTTATCCTTATGTTGAATGGCTGTTAAAACAGGCGCAGAAGCGCAATATCAAATATCTTTATTTTCTGGCCCGTGACGGTTATATTCTGCAAAAAATTGCAGATATTATTATCAAAGACAGAAATCTCAATATTAAAACCGAATATGTATATGGCTCCAGAAAAGCATGGCGGCTGCCTTCGTTATCGTTGGAAAATAAAATGCTTAAAAAGCAGTTTGTTGAAACTTTGATGTGGGAATATAAAAATTTAGATAAAGTTCTCGGTTTAACAAATAAAGAATTGACAGTGCTTTTGCCTGATGAATTCCGTAATTATACTTCAACGATGAGCGATAAAAAGTTGAAAAAATTTAAGGACTTTTTATTGAAAGATGATAACTGGCTCAAGCCTGTTATCGAAAAGAATAAAGATAAAAAATATGCGGCTGTTCAATACTTAAAACAACTTGCTGACGGGGCAAACGGAGAAAAATTTGCATTTGTCGATATTGACGGAACCCGTTTTACCATGAACTGTATGAGTTCTTTAATGCGCGAAGTTTATGACGGTGAACTTATTACTTTTTATCTGACAAGTACTCCGTGTATTTTTGAATCAGTAAATATGAAATATTATCATTTTTACGCTTTGAAAAAGGCTTTGGTCGGGCATGTAATGGAACTGCTTGCAAGAGCACCGCACGGGCAGACTCTCGGGTATGAAGAACAAAATGGGAAATATGTTCCGGTTCTGGAAAATCTCCCTTCTAAAATATTTGAAGATTGGCAGTTCGATAAATATATTGAAGGTATTGAAGCGTTTACTGCACAGATGTGCGGGTATGAAAAACAGTTCAGCACCGTATCATTTGAAAATCAGCAGACTATGGAAAAATATATTCATTTTATGGCAAGAGATGTGGATAGAGATACAGCAAATCTTCTGGGTACAATGGTTCACAGCCTGTACGGAAAAGAGCAGAAGGAATTTGCGCCGAAAGTTGGTTTTGCTGCCGCTCTTAAGTATATAATTACTAAAAAAATTGCTACTGAAAATATTTTGTATTCTAAAGTCCGCTCAAATATAATTATTCAAAAAATGATAGATTACAGGCTTGCGCATCCTGATATTCGCAAAGAAATGATTAATTTGTTTATCCACAAACGAAGACGTCAGGCGTATTTGACAATTTTAGGTATAACAATTGATTTCGGTAATATTTTGTTCCGAAAAAAGAATGTATAATATGAAAATTCGGGGTATTTGATGGAAAGATTGTCAATTAAGGAGTTAAGTAATAAATTGTCGATTTCGGAAGCGACGGCAAAAAACTGGCTTCGTTTGGGCAAAATATCTCCTCAATTTTCAGATGACGGAAAACCTTTTTTTTCTCAAAAATATGTAAATGATTTATTGAAAAAACTGCATGATAAAAATAACAGTATTTTAAAAAGCAGACGCAATAAAAACTGTATTAAAGGTAAATTTTTTTATAAAGATTATGTTTCTGATACCTCCGTAAATATAAAAACAATCGAAAAATTATTAGAAACTCCGGATATAATACAGGAGGAAAATTTTGTTAAATATCTTGCAGCGGATTGTGCAATACAGTTGATTATTCAGAGTAAGAAACTTCAAACGGGTATATGCCGGAATTTTTTGTTAAATTATCTTGAAAATAATATAGATTTAGGCTTGTACTCTCCGTTAGTCGATTTTTTTATTGAAAGTAAAAAAAATGCCCTGTCTTTTATTAAAAAATATCCGCATCTTTTTGACTCTCGTTTTGTATATGAAAAAAATGAGGACATTCTCGGTTTATTGTATATTTCATGTTCCAGTATGGGAAAACGTAAACAGTGCGGAATGTATTATACTCCTACAAAAGTTGTGAAAACGGCAATAAAGAATATTTTTTTACAAAATAAAATAACTCCGGAGGACAAATTCCTTGATTGCTGCTGCGGAACCGGGAATTTTTTGCTTAATTTGCCTGATAGCGTCAGACCGGAGCAAATATACGGCAATGATATAGATACCGTCAGTTGTCATATTACAAAAATTAATCTGGCACTGAAGTATGATGCCGCAGATTTAGAAACTATCAATGCAAATATAACTAATTCGGATTTTTTATTCTCCGGCAGACTGCATGATTTTTCGTATATTATCGGGAACCCTCCGTGGGGCTATTGTTATACTCCGGAGCAGAAGCAAAATTTGTCAAAACTTTATAAAACTGCCGGCAAAGAAAATGTTGAATCTTTCGATTTATTCATAGAAAAATCACTGGCAAGTTTGAAAAAGAACGGAGTATTATCTTTTGTCCTGCCCGAATCGGTTTTGCATGTGCAATCGCATAAGGAAATCAGGGAAATTATAAAGAAGGAAAATTCTATTCAATACCTGCACTATCTGGGTAATATTTTCGATGGTGTGAACTGTCCCGGAATTATTCTGCAGGTTGTTCATACCGGTGAGCCTTTAAAGACAGCCGGTATGGTTGTTGATACCGGAACAAAAGTCTATAAAATGAATTCTGACAGAGAAGTTGATATAAAAAATTTCAGTTTTAAAATGTCCAATGAAGAATATGAATTATTAAAGAAACTTTTGAAAAAAGAAAATAAGAAATATTTAAAAAACAATGCGGAATTTGCTCTCGGCATTGTTACCGGAAATAACAAAGAATATCTGCATTCTGTTAAAAATGAAACAAATGAAGTGATTATTAAAGGGTGTGATATTGAACCTTACAAAATTAAAGAGGGAAAAGGTTTTATAGTTTGCGACAGAGCAAAATTTCAACAGTGTGCTCCGCTTGAAAAGTACAAAACTCCCGAAAAACTGGTATATAAATTTATATCTTCCAGACCTGTTTTTGCATACGATAATGCCGGCAGATTAACCTTAAACAGCTGCAATATTCTTATCCCGCATATAAAAGGTATGGATATAAAATACATTCTTGCGGTTCTTAATTCATCTGTTGCCGGATTTATTTACAGGAAGAATTTTAATTCCGTAAAAGTTCTGAAATCACATCTGGAAAATATACCAATTCCTGTTTGTGATGAAAAAGCCCAAAAAGAAATTACCTGTTTGGTTGATAAAATTATTGCCGCAAAAGACATAGAAACTTATAAAAATTTATATAATACTGTAGATGACAAAATTAGGATGTTATATGGTGCTGATTCTGATGAATATCGTTTAATACTGGCGGTTTCAGGATAATTTGCGCGGGGTGTTTATATGCAAAAAAATTTAAAAAAAGTTATTGATTTTTATCAATTTTTGTTGTATTATCAATCTGCTGGTAGGAAGTATAGTTGGGGTTAGAAATGCTGGTTTCATCAATTGGTTATTTGAATCCGAATAAAGATTTTAGACCCGTCACTGTCAAAAATAGAAATAGCAAAGACAACAGTGGTTTCGGGCATGTTCAGAATACAGATAGTGCGGCCGTAACTCATAAAAATCCCCTTATGCGTATTATAGAGTCGCTGGTTGCCAGGTTTGAGAAGAAAAGTAGCGATAATAACAGTTTATCCTTAATTGCGTAAGCAAAATTTATTATTCTTCTTTAAACAGGTATCTGACAAAAATAATTGAGAATATAGCCGGCAGGGCAGATATTACTGCAAGTGTCGGGGCTATGCTTGTGGATTGCGCAATAAAACCTATCATTGACATTGCTATTGCGACTACTCCCCACGAAAATCCATTAATAAAACCGCCGATGATACTTTTATACTGCGGCAGAACTTTTTGCGCCATACTCATTGTAATCGGTGTGGCAAACATAGTAATAAAACCCATTACCGCAAAAGTTACAAACGAAATAACAGGGTGTGTTTTATAAGTAAACATAAACAAAAGCATCAGCGGGAATGTTGTAATCATGGAAATATAAAATACATTTGCCGTTCCTATTATTTTTTCAACCTTCGGGCTTAGTATTGAACTTATACCGCCCAGAAAAGTAAATATAAACAGAGCCAGTCCGATTTGGAACTTTGAATACCCCATTGACTTCCATAAGAAAGGCAGTAATATTGAGCAAGATGTCGTAATAAGAGATTTTAACATTGCTATAATATTTAGAATATTTAGTTTATGGCATGTCAGAATTTCGGCAAAAGCCTGTTTTAATTTTATTTTCGGGGCAGGTGTTTTAATGTCGGAAAATTTTGGAATACATAGAAACATACACAGTGCGCAGATTATTCCGATAATTGATAAAAACGGCATTTTATTTAACCCGCAGTATTGTGCAATTGTGGAAGAAAATAACGGTCCCATTGCATAGCCCAGTGTTCCGCATGCTATAAACATTCCCATGTTTTTAACCGTGTTTGAATTTGAAAATTTTACTACAAACCCCAGTGCCTGCGGGTGAAAAAGGCTTGAGCCCAAACTTCCGAGAATGATACATAAAATCATTATCCAGATGTGAGAAGAAACCGGTACGAGTGAAATAAATATTGAAGTAAACAGCAGCCCCCAGAATATGAAGGCGCGTTTTTTTATTATATCGGCAAAGAATCCGAAGTACGGCTGCAAAAGCGAAGAAAATATGTGCGAGCAGCTCAAAATGATGGTTGCTACAGGCATGGATATTTTTATCTGTTCGGCTATAAACGGCATAATAGGATTTAAAAATCCCGTATAAATGTCATTTGTAAAATGTGCTGCGCAAAGCCATATCTGTGTTTTTTTATTCGGATTATTATTTGCCATAATATCATCATTGCACTAACAATTACAAAAATCAAACTGTGGTATTGTTTTAGCCTGAAAAAATAATTCTTGACAAAGTGTTAGGTTTGCCTTACATTAATAGCAGGAGGTTTAATGACTAAAAATTCCAAAACGCTATCTTCCGGTTTAGAAGATTATATTGAAACTATATACATTGCACAATTGAAGAACCTTCCGCTCAAGGGTGCTGATCTTGCACGGCAGTTATGTGTTTCAAGAGCTTCGGTGTCGGAAGCTCTTGCCAAACTCGTTGCCAAAAAACTGATTACATATAACAGTTATGAAACGATTTCTTTGACTCAGCTGGGTATTGAATTTGCTCAAAATGTATATAATAAACATCACACTTTAAAAATGTTTTTTGAGCAGGTTTTATTTATCGCACCGGATGAAGCCGGAGAAAATGCCTGCAAAATTGAACACATAATTTCTCAAAATGTTTTAAACCGGATGACGGAATTCACTGAATTTTGCCGGCAGAATGAGAAATTTTTAACCGAATTTAAAAAGGAAATAACCCGAAAATGATAAGAATTTCAACAATAGGAAAATATCTTGATCAACCTGTTTTAACAGCAAAATTGAATAAAAATATGCCGTTATTTCTTGCCGGCGGCTCGGCATTGTTTTTAGCGGAGCAAATATACAAAACCCCGGAAGGCGAGAAAAAGAAAAACGGGTTAAAATCATTAATTGTTCTTGGAGCAACAGGATTATCCGCAATTAATGCTCCAAAAATTGCTGCTTTTGTGACTAAAAAGGCAGCCGCAAAGCCTCTTGCGGAAATATTGCAAAATAATAAATTCCTTGTTGAAGAATATCTTAAAAATAATACATTCGGCAAAGAAATTACAAAAATTCTTGAGAAAGCAAAAACAAAAATTTTATCAATAAAAGAAATTGATAAATTGAATACTCCTGAACATAAGACTTTTTTAGATAAACTTGTTCCGCCTCCTGAAAATGTCCAGGCAAAAGATTTGTTCAAAGAAATCGGCTGGCTTTCGGTATATGGGGCAGTTCCTGTGGCAGGCGGGATAATTGGCGGGATTACTGCGGATAAAATAACTGAAAAAAATTGGAAAAGCAGAATTCCAAATAAAATTAATGAAGGTATTTATCAATATCTGGCAAATATATTTATGTGTAATATCGGTGCCGGTGCTGCTCTTGGAATACTTGAAAAATTGAATATAAAATCCAAAGCCGCAAGATGTATCGGTATGACAGCGGGGATTATATTAACCGGTATTGTTGGAGGCAGTGCTGCTGCAAATTATATCGGTGATAAAATTATTAATCCTTTGATATTGAAAAATCCAAAAAAAGAAACCCGAACTCCGGAACTAGTGGATATCGGTCTGCATTCGGATGATATTGCAACAGTTTCGCTGCTATCGGGCTTGAAATGGATTGAGCCGTCCCTGCCGCTTTTGTATTCAATTTCCGGATATCGGGCCGGAATAGGATATCGCAATGATAAAGCACAGCCGGTGCATAATGAAAGTGCTGATGAATTATCCTGTCAGCCCGATTATTCTCAAAAAGCTCATTTTTTACGACATGAGTGTTAGGCATGACTAACACTGCCTTATTTTACATTACCCGAAAACTGTACACAAATTGAGGCGGCCTGCCCGCCTTTTTCTTTTATATTTGAATATATATTTTGTGTAAAC
>CALUYV010000002.1 GCA_944325095.1 Candidatus Gastranaerophilales bacterium
TACCAAAATAGAAACCTACTAAATGTAACAAATACTTAAACTAAAACGAGGTATGACAAAAAGTTATACCTCGTTTGACTATTCCGTCTTTTCAATGCATTCAACTATGCACCCCTGAAACAGCTCTGTATACAGAGCTGACACGGAGTCCCCTGCAATAAGAGCGATTCAGCAATTTATCCCTCAAATAATTATCAATTTAAATATTAATTTTTGTAAAAATTTTTCGGGATTACTGCATTTTTATATAAAAAATGCCGTTTATCTAAAATATAGATATTAATTTAAACTAATGGACGAGTATAGAAAATGGCATTAATTAACAGATTAGATCAAAATGAAGTTGTGCAGCAGACTGCACCATCGCAAAATACGGGTGCAACTGAAACAAAAAACCAAACGTCAAAACCTATTGATATGACGGCAGATAAATCTGCGGAAGAAGCGAAAAAGAATAATGAAATATTAGATTATCTTAATTCGGATGAGTTTAAAAAGTTATCCGAAGAAGAACAGTTGAAAGCCTTTAAAGAAAAATACGGGCTTGGTCTTTCTGATGAAGAATTAACAAAGGTATTAACTAATGCCAAGAAAGTGGCAGCAGAATTTGCGCAGCGTACAGTTATCGAAAGCGGAGCAGACCTGCAGACAACCAATGCCGCAAGCAGCACTGACACTATAAAAGCAGAAATTGCCGCAAAAAAAGATATTGTTGAAGAGTTGAAAAAACAAGGTATAGAAAATCCTACTCAAGGTGATATTTATGATTATCTTGTTCAATTAAAAGAAAGCGGGGCTGAATTAACAGCAGAACAAGTAAAAATGCTAAAAACATTTAATGCTTTGCTTGATAATGGTTTTCAGGGATTAAAAACATCTCAAGAAAACTCTCAGGCACAAAACAATACACAAAAAACGCTAATTTCAACTGAAGTAATCTTTTCTGAAGAATTCAAAAACAAAGAACCTGAAGAAAAACTAAATATTTATATGGATGCATATTTAAAAGAACATGACCCTGAATATGCAAAATTGTCTGCGGAAGAACAAAAGAAACGTTGCGAAGAAAAAGCAGGACAACTTGCCGAAGCACTTGGAAGAGATGAAAATCCTAATGCTGCTTCTTTCAGAGCAAGATCACTGCTTGCAGAAGCACATGCAAAAGGCGAAACTATAACCAATTTTTCTGATGCATCACTCAAAGAAAAAGCGGAAATTGCTGCTAGCAACGAAATAAAAAAAGGTATTAATTTTATACTTGCTAATCCTGCTTTTGAAAAAGGAACTATTAGACAGCAACTAATAGCCATAGGCGATGTTATATTTGCAGGAAATAAAGAGTATGAAAAATCAAATAATAAAGTTAAGTATATAAAATATGAATTACAAAATAAACTTGATGAATTGGGAATTCCTATCAGTTTAGAGAATATGTCAGTGGCTGACCAAAAAGATGCATTTACATGTACTAAATTACTACTAAAAGACTTTGCAAATCAGCCAGAAGAAACAACCCTACAAAAATATATAACAGATTTACAAGATCCTGTGTATGCTAATAAGAAAATGGCAACTTTACTGCAGCAGGATAATAATATTAGTAACAAAATAAAAGAGAGAATATCAAAGGGTATTAGTACAAAAACAGAAATCCTAAATGAATTATTAGAAAAAGGAATTGAACATCCAACTAACAAAGATATTTATATCCATTTATGCGAGAAAAAAAAATTAACAAGCGAAGAAAAGCGTCTTAAAAAAAGATTAGAAGCAGAGTTTATGATTAATAAAAATTCTGTAAATCGCAAACTTGATAGTAATGAAGCAAACATGGCACGTATAAAACATAAAAACGACCGCACAACTGAAGATATGGTAAAATGGGGTGTCGAGCAGTATAAAAATGATCCTGCAAAGTTAAACGAATATTTACTAACAATGGTGGCTGAATGCGGAAGAAGTGTTCAAGATATTGAAAATGAATTAAGAAAATACAATCTACCGCAAAAAGTTCTTGCTCAAATAACTACTAATATATATGAAACAGCAGGAGCACAGGCTATTGGTGATGACAATGTTAAAGATGTAAATGCGATTCAAGACAAATTGTCAATGATTGATCCAAATTCTGCTACAGCTGTATATGGAGCAGTGAAATTAATGGAACCTGCAAACCGGAGTAAAGTATATGCGGATGCTATGAACACTCAGGAAAAAAGAAATTGTGCAAGTCAAGCATTAAATAATTATTTTGAAAAAGAAGAAGCCGTTGGTATTTTAGGTGATGTCAATGACCTTGGTACGGTTTCAGATTCTGATTTTGCATCATTTACACAAACATTTATCGAAGATGCAGGACAAAACGGTACGGAAAATCAGTTATACTTCGCTGAAGAATTATCTCAATTCGGTAATGCCGCTATCACAGAAGGTATTGCCGCCGCATCTGATTCAATCGATCAGAACTATAGGGATGCATATAACGCAATTATTGAACATTCTCTATCTTCCGGCAATTATTCGGATTCCGAATCTTCAAGAATAATGGACGCATTAAGAACAGGTAATATTTCGCAAGAAACACTTGCAAGCACATCTATTCCTGATTCTGCTCCGGTTGAAGAGAATGTCCAAACCTCAACACCGGCTCAAAATGCAACTGCTACTGCCAGTGCTGCAGCAGCATCTGCTGCTGAGCAAATACAGCAGGCTGCACAGGCGGCTGCACAAACAATTTCACAAATTCAAGTTGACACTGCTGCTCCGGCAATGCCGATAACTAATACTGTTACAAGCAGAATATCTAATACAACCGGTTCTGTTTCCGGTATCGGAACTTCTTCTGCAACAGCAAGAGCCTCAGCATCAGCAAGCACATCGTCATCTAAAAAAGCAGAAGCTTTAAATAATGCTGCAGATACAAAAGCATCTATTGACAGTGCTGTTAAAAAATGGGAAGAAGAACACAATCAAACCATTAGCAATGAGGCTGTGGAAGCATTGAAATCTTCGGTATCAGCAAGTGTTATTGAAGATGTCTTGAATGATCCGGATGCAACCGGTGATTCAAAATCAGCACTAAGAAGCCTTGTTTCTAATGCTTCAAGTATTAATGATTTATTCACAAAACTGGTTTCTTTGTACGGTTCTAAAGTTGAAACAAGATTTGTTGAATCCCTTGCCGCAAACGGAAGCACGGCTGCTATTCACAGTTTTGCAGAAAACAACGGAAGCAAAGAAGTTATCAAAGATTTATATATGAAATGCGGAAGTTCTACACTGAAATCAGAACTGCTCAATCTGCTGCCATCAAGTACTGTTTCTGAAATGCTTGCAGCCGGTGAAATTTCTGATTTAGGAAGTGTAAATTACAAAGTATTAAAAGATTATATTTTGAAAAATCTTTCAAATATGAGTAACAGTGATTTCAACAATTATTTAAAATATCTGCCGTTTGATGAAAGACAAATGCTTGTAAAAGTAAGATTATCTCAAACATCATTTACCGGATCGGAAGGCGGAGATATAGGCGATTATGCTGAAAACCTCGGCTACAAACCGCAATCTCCTCAAACTTCACCTGTGGGCGGCACTCAACCACAGGGGGCTTCGCACCCCAAAACACCCTCCGGTGTCAGCCAAGAAGAAGCCGTTTATGATGATGGGATAGAACCTTTCTATGATACGTCCGCAGAAGAATCGCTTGAAGAATTTACAAATGAATCAGACAATATACAAGGATTAACTCCGGGCTCGGATGAGTGGGTTTCTCAAATCAGAAACCGTCAGGCCGGTATAAAAGTTCCGCCGTCATCGGTTTACGCTGAATATAGCCCTGAAGACCGGTACTTCAACTGGGATATCGGTGCTGCCGGGCCGACAAAACTTCCGTTCGGCAGAGATTACGATAAACAAAAACGCGGCACTGTTTACTGGGGCTAAAACTTGATTTTTTAATATTTTCATGTTGTAATTTTACTACAGCAAGTTTTCTTGCGAGTCTATAGAAAGAAGACAATTGTAAATTGCCGAAAAATATTAAATTAGCAAAGTGTGCAGGTTTTTGTTACGGTGTCAGAAGAGCCGTTGAAACTGTTAAAAAATTAAAGTCAGATAACCCTGATAAAAATATATTTGTTCTTGGTGAACTCATCCACAATTCTCAAGTGATTAAAGAATTGGAAGAGTTGGGTATTACATCTTTAAAAGAACTGCCTGAGCACGGAAACGGAATCTGCGTGGTAAGAAGCCATGGAGAAAGCCCTGAAGTTTTTGAAAAAATTAAACTTGCGGGTTTTGAGGTTTTTGACCTGACTTGCCCGGATGTAAAAAAAGTTCAGCAAAAAGCAATTGAACTGGCTAAAAACGGGTATTATCTTGTCATTGTCGGAAAAGCGGAACACCCGGAAGTCGTGGCAATAAAAGCAAATGCTCTTCAATTCAGCAATAATGTGATTGTTGCCGACTCCATTCAGGCTCTTCTGCCGTATGAACAGGAGTTGAAACAGCACAAAAAAGCAGGGGTGGTTGTTCAAACAACTCAAATGCTGTCAAATTTAAACAGCATTGTAAGTTATTTGATACCGGTTACAAAAGAATTAGTGATTGAAAATACTATATGCGGCAGCACATCAGCCCGTCAATCAGAAGCAAAAGAACTCGCAAAAGCAAGTGATTTAATGGTTGTTGCAGGCTCAAAAAAAAGCGCAAATACTACTCATCTTGCCGAAATCCTGTCAGGAATCACTAAAACAATTCATATAGAAACAGCAGATGAATTGTATTTATACAAAGATTTAATAAATAACGCACAATCTATCTCGGTAACAGCAGGCGCGTCAACTCCGCCTAATGTTATTGATGATGTTATGACAAAATTACAAAAATTTTAGAGGCAGTCAACCTCTTGAATATAAAACAAAGAAAAGGAGAATAAAAATGACACAAGCAGCATTAGATGAATTTGAAAAACTATTGGAAGAAAGTTTTTCATCAGGACATTCTGTAGCAGATATCGTTGAAGGTACTGTTTTGAAAAAAGATCAAGATGGTTATCTTATCAGCGTTAGAGGCGCAAAAACAGAAGCATTCCTTCCAAACAAAGAAATCTCTGCTCAAGAAGAAACCACACCGCTTGAAGTTGGAGATATCAAAGAATTTTATGTATTAAAAGAAGAACACGATGATGACGGTATGTTATTGTCATTGAAAAGACTTGCTTTTGCTCAAGCTTGGGCACAACTCAATGATGCAAAAGTACAGGGTGATACTATCCTTGCAAAAGTTGTTTCTGTTGTTAAAGGCGGCGTTTTAGTTGATGTTGCCGATTTAAAAGGATTTATTCCTTCTTCTCAATTGAGAACAGGAACTCCGTTTGACGGACTTTTAGATCAAAAAATCGAAGTCAAAGTTCTTGAAGCTGATCCTAAGAAAAATAAACTTATTCTTTCTCAAAGACAAGCTGTTGCAGAACAGAGAGATCAGGTAGTAGATAATATTCTTGCAACTCTTGAAGAAGATCAGGTTGTTAAAGGTGAAGTAGTAAGAATTGCAGATTTCGGAGCTTTTGTTGACATTAACGGAATTGACGGTTTACTTCCTATTTCAGAAATTTCATGGCAGAGAATTAAACATCCTTCTGATGTTATCTCTCTCGGTGAAACAATTGAAGTTAAAATTATCAAAATCGACCACGAATTAAAGAGAATTTCATTGTCATTAAAAAGAATGGGCGAAGATCCATGGCAGCAAATTGAAGGTC
Source organism: Candidatus Gastranaerophilales bacterium (assembly GCA_944325095.1). Classification (GTDB taxonomy): domain Bacteria; phylum Cyanobacteriota; class Vampirovibrionia; order Gastranaerophilales; family Gastranaerophilaceae; genus Zag111. Next base: position 5,762 of record CALUYV010000002.1, read on the forward strand.
AATTCTCTGAAGGTCAGGTAATTACAGGTACTGTAAACAAAGTTACCGGTTTTGGTGCTTTCATTAACATCTTCCCTGGTGTTGAAGCATTACTTCCTGTTTCTGAAATGGCAGAAGAAAATGTTAATCCGTTCAATAAATTCAAAGTCGGCGACAGTGTAGAAGTTTTAATCAAAAAATTCACTCCGCAAGAACACAGAATTGCATTGAGCATAAAAGACATCAAAAAAGATGCTGAATAAGGCTTAATTGTAAATATTTGTAACAGATACGGCAATTATTTTGCCGTATTTGTTTTTTATTGACATGAATACTCAATTAATCTATCATTAAAATAATCTTGAAAGGGAAGGACATTATGAAAAAGATCAGTTTGTTATTGTTTTTTGCACTATTCTTAGGAGTATCGAACAATGCCGTTATGGGTTTATCAACCCCGGATTATCCGTATTATGAATGCCCGTCAATGGAGAAATATTCACCATTAATGAATGTTTCATTATACTGTATGCGTTCTACTCCGATGAAACCGAGTGAATTTCGTAAATGCGCAAACGAATACAAAGAACTATACACTAAGCCAAAAGCGGAATATAGAAAAAGACAGTGCAAATTGAGCAAAGTCAGATATACTCAAATTTCGTATGGTGTAGGCGCATGTAAAGTAGAATATGTTACAGAGCCGGAACCTATGATTTTGTATTCAAATCCGACTAATAATCAGGGGAATAAGTGCATACAAAAATTAAAGGCTGCTCTCAGAAAAGCATATCCGGATATCAAAGAACAGGAACCTCAGGAATAAATATCAACCGGCTTTTTTAGAAATAACAAGAGCATTAGATAATGCAATACCGCCTGTTTGCTGCGGACGATTTACAATTGAGCCGTTAACATACATAACGGTTGAACCGCCCCCGTCAAGATTTATAGCATTGACGCAGCCTAAAGATTTCATAAAATCAGCCAATTCCATTAAAGTCAATCCGACAGAATGTCCTTCTCTGCCGTCTGCGACAAGCATAATCATATCATTATCTTTTGTGTAACCGATTGCAGTCCTCGGGTTTCTTCCGCCTATAGATTGAAGTTTTTGTGCTGTCATATCCACATAAACTTCGCCGTCCTTAACAAGGTACGGCCCTCCGCTTATTATATGGCGGACATTTTTCCACTCAGGATTAAGAGAAATTTCTGTTTTGACTGTTTTTGCTCCGAATAATGCGGATAATTTTGATTTCGGGCCTACGATAACATAACCGTTTTCAGGAATAGAAAGGGGATTGGCGGAGGCTTTCGTTATCCGGTTGCCTTCAACTCTTAGTTGAACACCATACTGTGGTGAAGCAGGCGCGAATTCTCCCCAATCCCTTGTATAAATTAATATATATGAGGATAACATTCGGGGCTGGTTTATATTATCAATTTTTATTTCTTTTCCGTTTCCGGTAATTTTTCCTGTAAATTCAACCTTATCTACAGCAAATCCGTCATCAAAAATCCCGAGAGCAACTCTATTATAAATAGGGCCGGTATAAAGTTTTTCATCAATCATCAGTGTACCGAGCGGAACTCCTGTCTGCGGCTTAAAAAATCCGCCGTTTATTGCTGCTATAGAATTGGTATTTTGTGCAATATTTCGAAGAGAACGTTTATTATTGAGGGTATTTGCAGCCACAGCAGGTTTAATTTCATATTCTGATGCAGCAAATTTATTTACTTCAATAATATTTAATCTTACGGGTTTGCCGTTGAAATACCGTATCATTTGTATATGTTTTACCCCGTCAGCAACATTATTGATTTTGTACCCCTTATATTTATTTTGTATCCTTTTGTCAAAATTCTTTTTTACAAATTCCGGATTGTAGCTGTCATTCATTTGTCCGGTGATTGATGTCATTGCCGGCACAGTAATATTTGTATTAGCGATTAAATCATTAGCAAATATTCTCGGCGGAAAATACAAATTGTACAGAACTAAACTTAAAAAGAAAAAGCCGACGGCATACAAGTATGTTCTGGTTTGAAAATATGTACGATCTTTAGCAAAAATTGTATCCATATATTATCACCTTTCAGTGTTATAATCGCGGATACCTTTTTGTTTTTAGAGTGGGGTGGGGAATAACACTCATCAGAGACCTATGAGGGCTAATAGGATGTTCCTACTAATATTGTAACATATTTTTACAAATACTTCAATCCCTTACCCCGTAAGGCTTTTACAAAACTAAATAGTGGCAAATCTACACTATATAAGGAAAATAAAAGGACAAATTCAATAAAAATTTGCCCTTTTGTTTAGATTTTCTTAAAAATCCTGACTAAACAAGTGTATCTAATATCCTTTGTAATTTCTGCGCCTGTTTAGAAGATACCCTTTCACCATCCGTATTGAGAATTGCAGACGGAAGGATTGATGATTTATTTACATGAAAAACCTGAAAATCCCGAAAATCAGTACCTTTTTTCTCAGGATAAGAGATATATAAATCAGCGGATTTTCCAAGACTTGTTTCTCTTATTGTAACATTAATACCTTTTGGTGTTGTACCAAGATAAGTACCTAATTTGTTATCCCTGACCGAAAACAATTTGTCAAAAACTTTTGTTGTTACATCTGCAACATACTTTGACGGTTTTGAAGTAAATGCAACAGACTGCTCTCTATTTTGAGATGCAAACTGCTGATTTGCAGCAGGGGCTGCATACGAAACTGAACTAATTTTGTTAATAATCATAATATTCTCTCCGAGTAAATGTAAATAACACACTAATCAAACCGCAAAACAGGCAAAATGTCAAGTTTTAAACGATTAATCCATATCAACAGGCGGACGCTGAATTTTATCAATGGCTTCTTTTGCAGTAAATACAAGAGCCTCAGGCACATTGTCAATTACGGTCAACTGTCTTAATACATCGACAACTCTTTTAAACGCCCTGACAATATCCCCCTCTCCCATTTCAACAGACTCGGAAACGGTTTCCCATTCTGCCCCCTGAACCCAGAGTTCAATGAGAGAACTAAAATAAGGATTTATATATAATGGAGAATCAATATTATATTTTGTTTGAACTTTATACAATTTTTTCTTTATATTCCTGATATGGTTCAGAGTTTTTCTGACAGGTTCGGAAAACGGAATATACGGTATTTCGGTGTGCATATCTTCCGTTGTTAAAGCGCAGATAACACCTGCCAGCTCTGCCGGTGTCAAATTCTCCAGAACTCCGGAAAATATAATTTCCGCAAGGAATAACTCGTTTTCAGAACGAATTTGAGAAGTTGTCTTTCCTTTCTCTGTCGGATAATCATTTTCAAGATAGCCGTATTCAATCAAAACATCCCTGTGTGCAAGAAATTTATTCCAGTAGATATCTTTTTGCAGTTCGATTTCTTTTTCTATTTTATGTTTTTTGGCAAGTACACGGGCTGTAACTTCTATATTTTTTGAATGTTTTTTATAAAATTTACAGCAATCGCATGCGAAACTCTGCATTTTTAATAATTCTGCTTTATTGCGTTCTCCAAATTCAATAACTTCAGGGGAAAGCGGTCTGTGTTTTGCTTTTTCCTGACGAAGTATTTTTTTATAAGTTTTGCGGTTTTGAACATAAAGAAAACGAATTTTGTCATATTCTTTTATGGTTTCATCCGATAATTTTGCAGGGCAGACAAATTTGCGTGCTTCAATTTCCGCATTATACTGCTCTAACTGCATAATTATAGGTTTTATGCGAAAATCTGAAGAATAATATCCGAAACTTTTGAGGATTAACTCTTTAGATTCTTCAAGCGTAAACCGCTGGAGCAGATTCAAAACCATAGAATAACCCGGAGAAAATCTGCTTTCCAAAGGATTAGAACCGCTCAAAACAAGTTCCGCAACCTCTTCCGGCGACTGAAAAGAAGTTCCGACAATTGTAACATATCCGACTTCATCCATACCCCTGCGGCCGGCCCGTCCTGACATTTGCAAAAATTCGTTTGCCGTAAGCATTCTATGACCTGAGTCTGTTCTTTTGCTTGTCGAACTTATAACTGTTGAACGGGCAGGCATATTTATACCCGCAGCAAGTGTTTCCGTTGCAAATACCACCTTTATCAAACCCTGCTGGAATAGTTTTTCAACAAGGTTTTTCCACGCAGGAAGCAAACCGGCATGATGAGATGCCACCCCCTGAATTAAATATTCAATATGCTTATTACCGTATAAATGCGGATTCAAGGCTATATATTCATCAATAAATTCTTTTATTTTTTCCTGTTCTGCTCTGGTATTCAAGCCGAGTCCGGAGCATTTTTCCATCTGTTCATCACATTTTTTTCTTGAAAAAGTGAAATATATTGCAGGCAGCATATCATTTTCTGCAAGATTGGAAATAATCTGTTTTACATAACTCTTTTTGCGTTTATCTTTGCCTTTTGCCCATTGAGGCTTTTCCGGACGGATTTTTTTATTGAGTTTGCCTTCAGGAGTTAAAAGCGGCAGAAGTTTAAACGGCTGGGAACTGTCAAAATAATAAAACCTCAAAGGAACAGGACGAAAATCAGTATTAACAAGAACTGTCTTAGAATGAACAGTATTAATCCAGTTTGTAAGTTCATCACAATTTGCAACGGTAGCCGAAAGCGCAATAATCTGGATATTTGTCGGACAGTAAATAATGCTTTCTTCCCAGACAGTACCGCGCTGTTCATCGTTCATATAGTGCACTTCATCAAGCACAACATAACGCACATCTTTAAGATTATCCGCAACAGCTCCGAAGTTTGTGCCATATAGCATATTTCTGAAAACTTCCGTTGTCATAATGACAATTTGAGCATTGCGATTTATTGATGTATCGCCTGTCAAAAGTCCGACCTTGTCAGTACCGTATTTAGTGCTGAAATCATAAAATTTTTGATTTGATAATGCTTTCAGCGGAGTCGTATAAAAAATTCTGCAATTTTGCTCAAGGGCTTTATGAATTGCGTGTTCTGCTATAACTGTTTTACCTGCACCGGTCGGAGCACATACAACAACACTGTTTCCGCTGTCAATAACATTACAGGCTTCTTTCTGAAAATCATCCAACTCAAACGGGAATTCATACATATTCGACTATCCTTAAAAACTATTTATATTAACATTATAACATAGATTTTAAGATTTTATCAGATACGAAAGGAATTATCTGTAATTTGTAAATTGTAAAGGAACATCGTAAGAATCCGCATTTTGCCTCAGCATTTGAATAACTGCCTGCAAATCATCTTTATCCTTGCCGGTCACTCTGACCTGTTCGCCCTGAATAGATGCCTGTACTTTCAATTTTGTGCCTTTAATATCTGCAACTATTTTTTTAGCAAGTTCCTGAGTTAACCCTTTTTTAAGTGCAAAAACCTGTCTTACATTTCCGCCCAGAGCATTTTCAACCGGTTTTGGATCGAGTATTTTTATACTCAGGTTTCTTTTAACAAGTTTTGACTGTAAAATATCAAGAATATTTTTCAATTTCATTTCGTCATTCGTTGTTATTGTAATTTCTTTGTCCTGCTCCAATTCAACAGCGGAATTAGAATTTTTCAAATCAAATCTTGTTGTTAACTCTCTTTTTACCTGATCAACAGCGTTTACAAGCTCCTGCTTATCATATTCGGATACAATATCAAAACTGCAATCTTTAGCCATAAAAACATCTCCTTATTTTAACCTTTTTGTTAATTTTAACATAAAAAAGCGGGAATTACATCTTCCCGCTAAAACTTTACACTTACACAATCACTACTTACTTTTTAAATTTTGCAGTTAATTTAGAAAAGAGATTTTTTGTCCCTTCCCATAGTTTTACAACACCTGCTTTGCCGTATTTCCATCCGAGAAGTCCGGCAGCAAGAATGCCTGCACCGAGGAATATTTTGCTCCATATTTTTTTATCTTTTTCTTTTTGAGAAGTTAATTCGACTTTATCGGTATCCAGTCCGCCCTGCATTGTAATACCGCTCATATTAAACGACGGCCCGTATGCAAATCCCGGTACTGTAATCTGCTTGTCCATATTCATAAGTCCGATATCGGTATTCATTACATCACCAAGACGATAACCGCTAATATCATAAATATCTGCCATAATAATAACCTTTTCTTTTTACCTACATATATATAAAGTAATTTTTTAAAAAAGAATTTACTTTTTTCATTAATTTTGCTTTAATATACTTAACAAATGAGGAAGTATTTATGAACATGTTTAAAAGATGGTATGATGCAGATGTCGCTGTGAGCCGTGCTATAAATGAATTAGAGCAGGCATCACCTAACAATCAGGTAAGATGCGCAGAATTCATTATTGACCTTCTTAAAGATGTAGAACTTGAAGAATTAAGCCTGGAAGAACAGTACAATTACATTTTGCGCAGATGGTATGATAAAAACATAAAAGTTTCGCATGCCATTGAATATATGCGTCTTGCACCAAAAGATATCAGAAGAGAAACCGCTCTTAAAGTGTTGGATTATCTTAAAGAACTTGCAAAAGAAGAAGAGGATAAATCTTAACATTTAGACATTTTCATAAGATTGTTGTTTAATTGTAATACGGGAGGGCTGTATGACAAAAGATGAAGATAATAAAGTCATAAATTTGTTTTCGGCAGCGCAGAATATTAATGGCATGCCTCCCGAGGTTAGGGAACAGGTTAAATTCTATGCCGGATTTAATTATGTAAAACACAAAAAGGATCCGAACGGCAACAGTTTTACAAAAGAAAACTTACTTAATTACGCTTCAAAATGTCATTATATGGTATCGGTTATGCGCGAAATTGATTCTGAGATTGTTGTCTATAGTTACCATGTTCCGAATTCCGATTTGTTCAAGTTTCTGAAATCTTTTGAAGAAAACAAACTTGACGGTACAATAATAAAAATTGATAAATTTTTCCCTGAAGATTTAGCCTGAGAGATAAATTAGAAATGTGTTTTTTTAGAAAATACCACGAAAGCCTGTATAGATGTAACAAACCATATCAATATGTCGGAGGAGAATTTCTGTCCTGCGGCAAAGATTTTGAGTCCGCTAAAATCAGATTTGCTCTGGCTTTTCCTGATAAATATGAAATAGGTATTTCAAACCTCGGAGTGAGAATACTTTATGAACTGATTAATAGAAACCCTGATTTTATGTGCGACAGGGTTTATGCGCCGGAACCGGATTTCAAACCTCAGACACTTTACGGGGTTGAATCAAAAAGAGATTTAAAAGACTTTGATGTTGTCGGGTTTTCGCTTCAATATGAAATGTCGTATCCGACAGTATTGAAAATGCTTGAAATGTCGCAAATCCCATACAAAAATTCGGATAGAACAGATGAGCATCCGATAATTGTGGCAGGAGGCCCGTGCGCTTTTAATCCGCTTCCATTGAGCGATTTTATTGATGTTTTTATGATTGGCGACGGTGAAGAATCAATTGTTGAACTTTGCGAAATTCTTGAAAAAACAAAAGGTATGCCGAGAAATGAGAGAATAAAGGCTCTTTGCAAAGGTGAAAATTCCGGCAGATGGTCTAAATTGACAGGCGGAAAAGTAAAAAAAAGAATTGTTCAACTTAATTATGACAATGCAGTTACAAAATATCCGATACCGTTTTCTTCCTCAATTCAAGACAGGGCTGTGGTTGAAATAAGACGCGGATGCGGAAGAATGTGCCGTTTTTGCCAGCCGGGGCATGTTACACTGCCGATAAGAGAAAGAAAAGCGGAAGATATAATAAAACTGACAAAAGAACTTGTTGAAAATACCGGCTATGATGAATACTCATTGTTATCATTATCTTCTAACGATTATGCAAACATAAATGAAGTCATAAAAGAACTTGCGGTTGATTTTAATGAAAAGAAAATTTCCGTATCACTTCCGAGTCAGAGAATTGACGGTTTTAACCTCGAACTTGCAAACCTTGTTCAAAGTGTCAGAAAGTCAACAATGACTCTTGCACCCGAAGCCGGCAGCCAGAGGCTCAGGGATGTTATAAAGAAAAACATTACGGAAGAACAAATAATGGATGCGGTATTAACTCTATATGAGCACGGCTGGTCAAGAGTTAAATTTTACTTTATTTGCGGACTTCCGACAGAAACGCTTGAAGATATGGATGAAATGGCAGAATTATTCAGAAAAATAAGGTATCGTTCAAGACTAATAAAAAAAGAAAAAGAATTGAAACATTCGCTTGATTTAACATGTACTCTGTCAATTTTTGTTCCAAAACCGTTCACTCCGTTCCAGTGGTGCGGTCAAATGGATTTAAATAAAGTAACGGAACATATACATCACCTTATGGAACAGGTAAAACATATAAAAGGAGTGAAAGTTAACTATCACGAAAAATTCGTGTCCCTGTTAGAAGCCGTTTTGACAAGAGGAGATGACTCTTTATGCGCATTCATTGAAGCCTTATATAAAAAAGGATGTTATCTTGATGCATGGGGAGAATATTTTGATAAAAATGTCTGGTTTGAGACAGCATCAGAACTGGGAATAGATTTAAATGAACTTGCTCAAAAACAATATGATTTGAATGATGAGTTACCGTGGAATTTTATAGATGTCGGAATAAACAGCGGCTGGTTTAAAGAAGAATATAAAAAAGCAATGGAAGTTGATGCAAATTCAGCACACATTGTTCCGACCTGCCAGCAAAATTGTGTCAATTGCGGAGTCTGTCCTAACTTCGGAGTCCGAAAAGTTCTTGATAAACCGTTCAAGGCAAGTGAAAAAGCCCAAAATCTAAAAATACAGGAACCTGTTGATCCTTCATTATGCCATCCGAAGGAAGAAACTTTCCGCTACAGAATAAAACTGACAAAATGCGGAAATTTAAAATATTTTTCACATCTGGACTGGCAGAATACTTTTTTCAAATCAATTGCCAGAACAAAACTCAAAGTTGCATTTTCTTACGGCTACAATCCGATGATGAAAATATCAATGGGAATTGCGCTTCCGCTATTTTGTGAAAGTTTAACAGAACTTGTTGATATAGAATTACTTGAACCTGCAGAACCTGAATTTATACGTTCGGAATTACAAAAGAATTTGCCGGCAGGGGCTGAAATATTAAGTGTTAAATCCATTGAAAATTCAACACCGGCAATAGATCGTACCGTTTGCTGGGCTGAATATAAAATTAACATTTTAAATCCTGCTCTTTACGATTTTGAAAAATTAGTATATAATACAGAAAAAGTTTTATCTTCTGACGAGATTTTAGTTACGAAGAAAAACAAAAAAGGTTTAGAAAAAACAATAGATATAAGAAAATCAATCGGGTCGCACCGATTTGAAGATAATAGTCTGTTTATAGTATTAAAGACCGGTCAAGGATCCGATATTCCTTCGCTAAGAGCGGATACTCTTATGGGTGTTATAGCGGAAGGTGTTGCTTTTGAAGTAACGAGGATAAAATTTTTAACCGAGTCTTTGCATGAGTTATAGAAAAGGAAATTTTATGCACGACAAAAATCAAAATGGAAATCAAACCATAGAAAAAAAGATTGTTATTGCCGAGCGTGACAACATTGCGGCAGTATTGGAAAACAAAGTTGTCACAGACTTTTTTATCCACAGAGGCGAAGTATTGCTTGGAGATGTTTATCTTGCAACAGTTGATAATATTCTTCCGAGTATTGATGCTGCTTTTGTCAATGTCGGAACTGACAAAATGGGTTTTTTACACGCACAGGATGTTATGGGTAAAGGAACATTAAAAGAAAAACTTTCACCGAAACAAAAACTTATTGTTCAGGTTGTAAAAGAACCTACAGGTCATAAAGGTCCGAGGGTTACAACAGAAATAAGCCTGCCGGGAAGATTTCTGGTTCTTATGCCGAATGAACCTGGCGTGAGTATCAGTAAAAAAATAGAAAACTCAAAAGAACGCGCAAGATTAAAATCTATCATAAATCTTATAAAACCTGTCGGGGTAGGCGTTATCATACGAACAGAAGCAGAAGGACAAACAGAAGCAGATATTCAGGAAGATTTGGAAATCTTGCTTGAAAAATGGAATAATATCATAACCTCTGCAGAATCTCTCACACCTCCAAATCTTATTTACAGAGATCAGGATTTGTTGTACAGAGTAATAAGAGAAGCCTGCACTGAGGATGTAAAAGAAATTATTGTAGATACTCCGTTTGCAATGAACAGAGTTCAGTCAATATTGCAAAATTGGCATATGGCAAAAGGAACTCAGGTTACATTATACAAAGGCACCGAACCGCTGCTTGTTGCAATGGATATTCACAAAGAAATAAAAGCAGCATTGAAAGTTAAAGTAAATATGCCGTCCGGAGGCTACTTATACATACAGCAGACAGAAGCACTGACTGTAATTGATGTTAACAGCGGCAAGTTTATCAGTTCTGCAACGCAGGATGAAACTATACTTAAAACAAATATTGAAGCGGTACATGAAATCGCACGCCAGTTAAGATTGAGAAATATCGGCGGTATGATTATTGTCGATTTCATTGATATGCTCTCAAGAGCAGACAAACTTGCGATGATGGAAGAACTTGAAATCGCACTTGAACCTGATAAAGCAAAACCGCAGGTCGGCCAGCTTTCAGACCTCGGACTTGTAGAATTAACAAGACACCGCCAGGGACAATCTTTATCAGAAATATTTACAAAGAAATGCCCGCACTGTCAGGGAAGCGGCTATACAATGGTTGAATTCAATTTTGCAACACCTACAGCAGAAGGTGAATACAGAGCAAAAGCCGCAAAAGTAAAACTTCCTACAGGTGCATTTAAAAAGAATAACAAATTCAATAAAAATAACCAGCCACAGGACAAAACTCCTGAAGTTCAGGAATACGAAATGCCGCAAAGAATTTCTATTGAAACAGAACCTTCTGCAGCCGCTGCTGAAGAAATAGAGAAAAAAGAAAATATCAAACGGCAGAACAAAAAGAAAAAATTTAATAAAAACGAAAAAGTAAATAAACCGGAACAACCTGAAGAAGTCCAAGTTACTGTTCCGGCAGAACCGGCAGCAGAACCGGTTGTTGAAGTTGTTGAAACTCCGGTGCAGCAGCCTGCCGAGCCTGAAATTGAACCTAAAATCAAAGGTAAAACAAGAAAAAGAAAGGCTGCAGCAAAGAAAGTTATAGAAGCGGCTGCCGCAGTTGAAGAACTGCCGCCTGTTTCAGAAACACCGTCTGTTCAAGAGCAGGTGTCCGCCGAAGTGACAGAAGAAAAAGCAGAAGAGGAAAAACCTAAAAAAAGATCCAGACGACCGAACAGAGGTTCTTCAAAAGCAACCAGAAAAACTAAAAAAACAGAGGGAACAGTTGAAGAATAAAATTATATATAAAATTGTAATTACAATGTTAGTAGTGCTATTAGGCACTGCTGACATTGTTTTTGCCCGTCCTGTTGTCGTCGTTGATCCTGCATATAAAGAAGGCATCATTAAGATTTTACTTGCAATGCTCGGGGTTGCAGGTTCAACAATATTGCTCACTGTCGGATTAACTATATATAACAAATTTTTTGTGCCTGACGATGTTAAAAACTACAAACTCGGGAAGTATTCTCTGAGAAGTCCGACAGATAAAGATGAAGCAATACTGATGTATCTGACAAAAAATAAACTTAAATAACCGGAGAAATATTATATGAAAAAAGCAATGGGTCTAGTTGAAATTCTTATAGTAATAATAATTGTTGCCGTACTGTATTTTGCATTTTTTAATTCCCCGACAGGACGCAAAGATCCGTTTGAAGAGCAGAAAGAAATAAAAACAAAACAAGAACTAATTGATAATAAACTTAAAGACATTCAAAGCAAAAAAGATATCAAAAACAGAATAGAACAAAATTTAAACAGAGAAAACTACTAATGAAAAAAACAACATTATTTGATATTATATCACCGATTATGATAGGCCCATCGAGTTCACACACAGCAGGAGCCGTAAGACTCGGACTGCTTGCTAAAAATATCTACAAAAACAAACCCCGAAAGGTAACTTTTAAATTATACAATTCTTATGCCCACACAGGAAAAGGGCACGGAACAGAAAAAGGATTGCTTGCAGGAGTTTTAGGACTTAGTGTCGATGACAGAAGGATTAAAGATATTTTTGATTCAGAACTTGCTAAAACCATTCAATACGAGTTTCAATACGCCGACAATTTCAAACAGCACCCGAATGCGGTTGAAATGACATTTGAAGGTGATACAAAAATGTTTATAGCGGGAGAATCGGTCGGAGCAGGCGAAATAGCAATAAGAAAGATAAATGAATTTAATGTAAAACTTACAGGTAAATATAACACTATTTTAATTGTCTATAAAGATATGCCGGGCATGATTTCGCAGGTTTCATCAATTTTGCAATATCATAATAAAAACATTGCCTCTCTCAACTGCGACAGGAACGCAAAAGGAAAAGAAGCCTCTATGTTGATAAGTCTTGACGGCTCGGTCGATGATACAATTATTGAAACAATACAGGAAATTCCGGAAGTATATTTTGTAAGTTATATTGAAAAATTGGAAAATTAAAATTATGACTATTATAAACACATTTGAACAGTTACTAGATGAATGTATTACAAAAAACAAAAAAATATATGAAATAGCGCAGGAAAACGCCGCAGAAGAAGCGGATATAACTGTCGAGCAGGTTCGTGTTTTTACAAATAAAACTCTGTTTGCAATGAAAGAAGCAATACAATCAGGTATGGCAAGCAAAGAACTATCAATGAGTGAAATGTGCGGGCAAGACTGCCACAGACTGCAAAAAAGATATAAAAAAACAAGAGCAATTCTGGGCGGAACATTTGAAAAAATTGTAGAATATGCACTTGCAACAAGTGAAGAAAATATAAGAATGGGAAAAATCGCAGCCTGCCCTACAGCAGGCTCATGCGGAATTGTACCTGCAGCACTTATTGCGGTATCAGAAGATTATAACCATTCAGAAAGGGAACAGATTAATGCACTTATAACAGCAGGTGAGGTCGGAAGAATCATATCGGCAAAAGTTGCCCTCGCAGGTGCTGTTGCAGGATGCCAGGCAGAATGCGGGGCGGCTTCTGCTATGAGTGCTGCAGCAATTTGCCAACTGCAGGGTGGAAATGTATCTCAAATTCTTAATGCGGCTGCCCTTGCACTTAAAAACATTTTAGGGCTAACCTGTGATCCTGTAGCCGGACTTGTTGAAGTTCCGTGTGTAAAAAGAAATCCTTTTCTTGCAATACATTCAATAACGGCAGCAGAACTTGCTCTTGCGGATATTAAATCCTGTATTCCTTTTGATGAAGTGGTAGATGCAATGGAACAAACAGGTGCTCTTATGTCGCCGACACTGAAAGAAAGTTCACAGGCTGGACTTGCGGCAACAAAAACGGCACTTGAAATTCAGAAAAAAATCTTTGGATAAGAATTTATTTCACGGGCTGCTTAAACAATACTCTTGCTCCGCCAAATCGTTTCGCAAGGGTTTCTTTAAAAGCCTCAATTATGGAATTAATATTACATATCGCCATTTTTGCAATATCTATTAAAGAATTTGTATTTTGAATTAATTTATCAGTTGAGGTTGAAGCACCTGACAAAGTACCGGAGAAAGAATAAAAATTATCGGACGATTTAGCAAAATTAGAGGTTATTTTACCGATATTATCACTGCTGGTTCGTATGACTTCTTCTGATATTCCTTCATCAAGTTTATCAGTCATATTTTTTATACGCATAGAACTTGCTTTGAGAGCAGATGTGCTGTCCCGCAGGTTTGATGTTATTTGATATATATTTAATCTGTTTTCTTCAAGGATATCAGTTATTAAATCAAACATATCCGTAAGAGATTCGGTTGTACTCTTTGCAGAATCAAGCAAATTTTCACCTTTTTCGGAAAGATTATCAAGATGAGCCTGATTTAAATCAGAAATTCCGTTAAAATTATAACTTGACTTGCCTTTAATTACATCACCTGATTTAATATATTTCAACTGCGGAGCAGCGGGATAAATAATATCTACATATTTAACATCTTCATCGTAATTTTTAATTTCAACTGAAATATTCCGGGGAAGCTGCAGTCCTCTTTGATTGAGGGTAATATACAGGTAAGTTGTTTTAAAATCATTCGAGATTTTTATTTTTCGTGTTGTACCGAGTTTATAACCCTTATAAAAAACATCCATTCGTGCAGGCAGCGGATCAATATGTTCAAATTCAGCCTTTATGTAGGTATGGTTCAAAATTTGATACAGATAAATAAGAATAAAAATTATAACGAATAAAATAGCAAGACCGATTAAAGTGTTTTTCATGTTTTGAATAATAATTCAAAGGTAAATTAAGTAAATCAGTAAACCGTGTTACCCCAGAATACTCATGAACTTTTTATGCAAAGCGGGATTGTGAACTCTTATGAAATCTATTCCGCTGTTTATTAAAATGCTGTTTAGAGCAAGGGTATAAATATCTTTTTCTTCGTTAACTGCATCCTTGCACTCCAAAAGGCTTTTTCTTGATAAACCAATCATTACGGGACAACCAATAGTTTTTAATTCTTTCCATCTGTTTATTATCTCAATATTATGCCGTTTCAATTTGCCGAATCCGATTCCGGGGTCAATAATAATATTATCTTTTCGAATACCTTTATTTTGTGCAAATTCAACCTTGTTGTACAGTTGAATAAAGATTTCTTCCATCAAATCATCATACTGCGGAGAAATTTGCATATTTTCGGGAGTTCCTTTGCTGTGCTGGATAATAACCTTTGTTTCGGGATATTTTGCAATAACATCCGCCATATCAGAATCAAAATCCAAACCGGAAACATCATTAATGATTGAAGCACCGCATTTAATACATTCTTCAGCAACAATAGAACTTCTGGTGTCAATACTTATCGGAATATTTATATTATGAGATTCAATATATTTTAAAACCGGCAAAAGTTTATCCAACTGCTCATCAGAACTTACCCCATTTGAATAAGGCTTTGTTGATTCTGCGCCTATATCGATTATATCGGCTCCGGCAGTTATCAATTTATTGAGGTGTTCTACAGATGCTTCATAATCATAATACCTGCCGCCATCAGAAAAAGAATCCTTTGTAATATTTAAAATTCCAACGATTTTTGTTCCGGATGAATGGTGTGAAAAGTCACTTAAATCAAGTAATTTTTGAGCAAGAAACTTTAACCCGAACGGCTGAGATTGCAATTTTGCGGCAATTACCTTGAACTGCGCCAGACTGCCGCCCAGAATACAATTTGAATATTCTATTTTACCTGTTATAACTTCTCTATGAGCAGCACAATCGGCTCCTGCTGACAGAGCAGTCTGCTTTAAAATATTTGCCTGAGCGGGTGAAAGATTGTATATTTTCAAATTTTTATACAAGTATTTTCCTGCCGCTTTTGGCGCATAAGAAGAATCAAAACCGGTCGATAATAATTCGCCGGTAATATCCGATGTAATAATTTCTCTAATTAAAAAATCGTGCATAATCCGAGTTTAGCACGATTTTTCATTTTTAACAAATTTATAACAAATTACATATTTTTGTATTCTTTAAATTGATTTTTTAAATCTTCAACTGCAACCTGACCGTTTTCAAATGCTTTATTTACACCTGTAACAAGTACAAAGAATGCAAGAACACCGCCGGCTAATGCGGATAATTTTCTTGTTACAGGACTTTTAATGATTGCACCTATGAATTTTGTATCTTTGAATTTTGCCAGATGCTCCATTATGCTTGCGGTGTACATTTTCAAATTCTTTTTAAATGCACCGATAAGCCCTGTTGCAACTTCTTGTGCTTCGTTAACTCCTTTAATACCTTGAGAAACTTGTCCTGTCAACTCTCCCAGTAACTTTTCTCCGGCTTGCGCCTGCAGACCTTTTTTGCCTGCATATCTTGTTGCTGTTGCAGTAACACCAGCAGCACCGCCGATTCCGGTTGCTACCTGTTCCTGTTTTTGTTTTCTTTGCTCATCAACTGCAGGTTGAGGAGCACTTGTGAAATTTATATGATTTGAAATAGAGCGAATCATTATTTTTCCTCCTCTACTTCATCATCTTCATCTATATCGCTATAACTGATATCATCTTTATTTTCCGCAGTTTTATCATCTTCAACAACGGCATCTTCCGGATGCATTACTTCATTGTAACCGCTTGTTAAGCCTGCACCGACACCTAATGTTGTAGAAGCAGCTTTTGCAGTTTTATCATAGGCAGTATCAAACGGAGTATCTTTAACCTTTTGAGCAAACTCTTTTAACGGTTTTGTAATATAACCGGCAGCAACTTTAATGCCGTGGCCGACATTCCGCAGGATATCCATTACAACTTTACCGTATTTATTAGAATCCATTTTAGTAATAATTGCGGTAAAATTCTCATTCATTTTTGTATAAAGAGAAGTACCTTTAAATGTTTCAACAGCAGATTTTGCCAATTTTGCCAACTGCTCGCCTGCTGCGACCAGACCTTTTCCAAGTGGTTTGAGAACATTTTTTGCACCTTTTGCAAATTCGCTGTTCATACCGCTTTTAACGGAAGATTTTACAAAACTTGCACCTTTTGATGCACCCCAGGCTACAGCCCAACCTTCAAGCAAAACTCCTGAAATGATTTTAAATACATTAGCAACCTTTTTTAACGGTTTTATTGTATTTTCATCATTAATAATATTTTCGAATTCCATTCTTTGTCCTTCGTAATAATCTTTTTTAGATTGATACAATTTATCATCTATAGGACCTGAAGAATCTTCGCCTTTAAAAACAGGCATTTTGCGTACGGTTTGAGTTGAATAATTTGGTTGAATTGATAACATTTAGATGCCTCACTACTTTCTATAATTTCCTTCATTTTAAAGCACGAAAATATATTTTTTTGCTACCTCTAAAAGACTCCATTAACAAAATGTTACATTCACAAACACATTATTTCATATCTTTACCGAGAAGTAAAGCATTTTACAAAAAATATAAAAAAATATTAATGCCATAAGTTTATATTTTTGCGTTATAATAAAAATGTAAATGGAAGTGTATGACTAAAAGGCGCAGGAGATGCGCAGAAAGAAAAGGTAATTTATGAAACCTGAAACAAAAAGTTTTCAACTGGAAATCGGCGGAAAGACCGTCACTGTTGAAACCGGGAAATACGCTCAATCCGCAAACGGTTCAGTTACAGTAAGATGCGGCGATACAATGTTATTTGTACACTGCTGTGTATCTAAAGAACCTAGAGTCGGAATAGATTTCTTCCCGTTATTAATCGATTATGAAGAAAGAATGTCCGCAATCGGAAGAATTCCGGGCGGATACAACCGTTCAGAAGGAAAAGCAGGAGATAAAGCTATCCTCATTTCAAGATTGATAGACAGACCTATCAGACCTTTGTTCCCTAAAGGTTACAGAAATGATATACAAATTGTTGCCCAATTGTTCAGTTATGATCAGGAAAATCAGCCTGATACCCTTGCAATGCTCGGCGCATCATGTGCTTTAATGCTTTCAGGTGCTCCGTTTGAAGGCCCTATCGGTGCTGTAAGAGTTTCAAGAGATGCTGAAGGCAATTTGATAGCAAATCCTACTCATAAACAGGCAAAAGATTCAGACCTTGATATAGTTGTTGCAGGAACACATGATTCCGTAATTATGGTTGAAGCAGGCTGCAAATTTGTAACAGAAGACGATATTATGGCTGCTGTTGAGTTTGCTCAAGGCGAAATCAGAAAACAGTGCGATGCACAGGTCGAATTTGCTAAAGCATGCGGTGTTGTCAAAGAAGAATTCGTTAACCCTTACGATACTTCAGAAATTAAAAAAATCATTGATGAAACCGCTCATGATATGATATTTGATGCTTATCACAATTTTGACAGAGAATACAGACAAAATAAACTTGAAGAAGCAAAAAATCTTGTTAAAGAAAAAATTGATGCTCTTCCTGAAGATGATTACATCAAGAAAATCATTGAAGAAACAGGTATTGATTTTGTTGCGGAAGAATTCAAAAACGCAGAAAAACACATTATGCGTGCAATGATTCTTGATGAAGGCGTAAGAGCAGACGGAAGAAAACCGCATGAAGTTCGTCCTATCTGGTGCGAAGTCGGTGTAATCCCAAGAGCACACGGTTCTGCAGTATTCACAAGAGGCCAGACTCAGGTATTATCGGTTGCAACTCTTGCAGGGCCGGCTATGAAACAGGAACTTGACGGTGTTGATCCTGAAAGAGAAAAAACTTACATGCACAAATACATATTCCCTGGTTTTTCTGTAGGTGAAGTTAAACCTTTAAGAGGCCCGGGAAGAAGAGAAGTCGGTCACGGCAATTTAGCAGAAAGAGCAAATGTTCCTGCTCTTCCTTCTCAAGAAGAGTTTGGATACACAATCCGTGTTACATCTGATGTTTTGGAATCTAACGGTTCAACATCAATGGCTTCAACCTGCGGTTCATCCATGGCGTTGATGAATGCCGGTGTTCCTGTAAAATGTATGATAGGCGGCGTTGCAATGGGTATGATAACAGAACCCGGCAGAGAACCTGTTGTACTTACCGATATTCAGGGAATTGAGGACTTCCTCGGAGATATGGATTTCAAGGTTACAGGAAATGATGACGGTATTACGGCTCTTCAAATGGATATGAAAGCAAAAGGTATTGCAAACGATACTTTAAGAAGAGCATTGGCACAGGCAAAAGAGGGCAGACTACATATCTTATCAAAAATGAGAGAAGTAATAACAGAACCTGGCCCTATGTCACCGTTTGCACCTAGCATTTCAACAATGACTATTCCTGTTGATGATATCGGAACCGTAATCGGACCTGGCGGAAAACAAATCAGAGCAATTATTGATGCTTCAGGTGCCGAAATCGATATTCAAGACAACGGTATTGTTACAATAACTTCTAACGATCAGGAAGGTGCAGAAATTGCTAAGAAAATGATTAAAGACCTTACATTCAAACCTGAAGTCGGAATGGTAATAAAAGGTAAAGTTGTAAGAATTATTCCTATAGGGGCTTTCGTTGAACTCGGCGGAGGCAAAGACGGTATGGTTCATATTTCTCAAGTCTGCAACGAAAGAATCGAAACTATTGAACCGCATCTTACAATAGGTCAGGAAGTTATCGTCAAGGTAATTAAAATTGATGAAAAAGGCAGAATTAACCTTACTATCAAAGGTGTTACCGAAGAAGATAAAACCAGAATTCAATAGAATTCTAATTCCAAACATCTAAAAGTCAGGCTTATTGCCTGACTTTTTTGCTATAAAGATAGTTTGCAGCAAAAATAATATTAGCAAAAATTTAAATAATGAAATATAGATTCCACGGACAAATTTGGCAATATGCGCCAAAAAGCGCGTATTCAGGGAATTTTAAATAATAAAACATTGAAATATTGCGATTTTGTAACTAATTTGTTTAATTTTACAATATAAACTATCATATAGATATGAGTTTAGGGAAGATTGTATATGTTGATGATGAAAAAATCCTTACCTCTACATTTTCAACTTTGATGAAAATTGAGGGCTTTAAGGATGTTGCCGTTTTTAACAACCCGATTGAGGCACTTGATTATTTGAAAGACAACACCCCAGACTTAATTATTTCTGATTTTCTGATGCCTGAAATGAACGGGCTTGAATTTTTGCGTGAAGCCAAGAAATTATACCCCGAAGTCAGCATGATTATCCTGACAGCATACGCAGATAAAGAAAATGCAATAAAAACAATAAACGAAATCGGTGTGTATAAGTATATTGAAAAGCCGTGGGATAACGATGATCTTATTATGAATATCAAAAACGGCATTGAAAGAAGCCATTTACTCGCCGATTTGAGAGAAAAAATTTCGGAATTAGAAAAAGCAAAACAGCAGCTCCAGGAATATTCGGACAAACTCGAAATTATTGTTGCAGAACGAACTAAAGAACTCACTATTGCAAATAAAAAGTTGTCAGGCATTATCAACTACTGCGCAGACGGAATAATTATTATTGATGCAAAAGGAAATATTGAGCAGGTAAATCCGGCATGCGAAAATATGGTTGGCTTATCAGCCGATGCACTGACTAAGATGAAAATTCAGGAGATAGCGTACACTGATAATCCGGTACTGAATAAATCACAAAAATCATCCGTAAAAAGCACAATATTAGGTCTGTCCTGCGAAAAATCAGAATTTCTGGTAAGAGATTTATACATAAAAAATGTCGTAACGGAAGAAGCCATACCGGTCGAGATTAATTTTGCAGCCCTGTCGGGTGATGATACTGATATCGAAAGATTTGTCGGAGTAATTCGTAATTTCAGTATCCAAAAAGAAACAGAAAGATTACGGGATGACTTCATTGCGACACTAACACATGACCTGAGAACTCCTCTGCTTGCAGCAATACAAACACTCAAATTCTTCATTGACGGCTCTCTTGGAGAATTGAAAGATCAGCAGAAAGTTTTGTTATCAACAATGCTTCAAAGCAATGAAGATTTACTCGGGCTTGTTAATGCTCTGTTAGAGGTTTACAGATTTGAAAGCGGTAAATTATCATTATGTAAAACCGTTTTCAATATTAAAGATTTAATAAAACAATGTTATGATGAATTAGAACCGCTGTCACAAAAAAAAGAAATCTCATTTGAACTTCAATGTGATTTTGATGACGAAATTTTAATAGACGCAGATAGAGCAGAAATTAAACGGGTAATAACAAATTTATGCGGAAATGCAATCAACTATACAAATAAGGGCGGAAAAATAGAAATTATTGCCAAAATTGTTTCAAACGGACTGCTGTTTTCTGTAGTTGACAACGGAAACGGTATTCCAAAAGAGGACATTCCGAATTTATTTATGAGGTTTTCGCAGGGAACCGGCAAAAAGCGTTCAACCGGTACAGGATTAGGTTTATATCTCTCCCGCCAGATAATAGAAGCACACGGCGGGAAAATATGGGTAGAAAGCAAAGTTAATAAAGGCAGCGAGTTCTCGTTTCTATTGACTGACTCCGTTGCTAAATCAAGAGTATAAAAGGTGAATATAATGTCCAAGAGTATAAAAGTTACAATCATTGAAGATCATGATATGACAAGAATGGGTTTATCTTTTGCATTATCCAACAATGATGCTATTGAGGTTCTGGGAACGGCATCTGATGGAATGGAAGGTGTTGAACAGGCACTTGAATTAAAGCCTGATTTAGTAATTATGGATATCGGACTGCCGACTATAGACGGAATTGAAGCCACCAGAAAAATCAAAAATTCTATGCCGGAAATCAAAGTGCTGATGAATACTTCAAGGGATGATGAAGATGATATTCTCGATTCATTTGCAGCAGGTGCCGACGGATATATTACAAAAGGCGCAACATCAGAGCAGACTATTTCCGCAATAAAAGCTGTAAGCGAAGGTGTCGGCTGGCTTGATCCTGCCATTGCGAGAGTTGTACTGTCAAATATCAGAAAAGCAAATCAGGCAGAAGAAAAAAGAAACGGAATAAATTACCAGAAGGGTAAAAATTTATACGGTCTAACCGAACGGGAAATGGAAGTTCTTGCACTGCTTGTGGAAGGACTCAAAAATCCGCAGATATCAAAAAAATTAGTAATCACTATTGCCACAACTAAAACTCATGTTCATAATATTCTGCAAAAATTATATGTAAAAACTCGTTCAAAAGCGGTTGCAACAGCAATGAAAGACGGTCTGGTATAATTTCGGGCTCAAATAAGTATGAAAATAAAAATTTTATCATTAGTTATTATATCAGTATTTTCAATATGCCTGAAAGCATATTCTGTTGATATACCTAAACAGGATGTAAAATCCAGAGATATTAAATATAAATATGACAGACTAAAAGAACAGGAAAAATACAAAAAAGAAGGTAAAATATTGAATTTAGTACCATCAGGATATATGACCGTTGATGAGTACGAAGAAATATCAAAATATAAAGATAAATCAACAATGGAACTGGATATTCCGAAAGTCCAAACTCCGTCAGATTTTAAGTATATTCCGCATCCGACATATAAAATTGTAAAATACAACAATCCGCCCGGCGGCACTGAACTGCGTATAGATAAAAGAATATACTCTCAAAGACAAATAAACGCTCAAGGAGTTGTATCTCCGGATTTTTCAATGCTTGTTTATCCTGCCATATACTATTACACGGACAGTGCATCAATTGCCTCAGACATGTTTGTAATACCGCTGAATAATGAAGATGAACCGTTAGACAGAATATTAAAAGCCAATGTCATGAAACGAATACCTGAGCCTATACTTTCAACCGACAAAAGTATAAGCAACTATGCATCATTTATGACTCTAACACCCGTAGATTTCTCTGCGGACGGGAAAAAACTCCTTATCAAAGAAAAAATAGGCAGCAGAGAAGACGGCATCTGGAAAACTACAATATTTATCTATGATTTTTCTACAAAAGTTGATTACGATTTATCAGATATCAGAGCGGCTATCACATATTTCTGGAAAGAATATATGGATTTGAATCTCGATGACTACCGCTGGGACATCTATCCTTTAGGATTTTTAAAAGCACAGCCGGACAGAGTTGCAGTTCAGGCTATTGCGTTCACCGGCAAAACTCCGGTTTTCCTAGGGACATGGAGTATTGATACAAAAGGCAGCCAATCCCGTGTTGTTTCGTTTGAAAAAGAAGTTGAACCATTAATCAGTGCAAACGGATACAAAGTTGTAAAAGACGGGGTAGAAGAATATGATGTAATCGAAAAAGAAGAAAAATCACAAAAAGAAGAGGATAAAATCCGCAAAAAGCAATTTGAAGAATACAAAAAAGCAAGATTAAAAGAAATTGATTACGAATATAAATATGCGGTAAAATATCTGAATAAAGATTATAAGATGGAAGCGCGCGATTACCGCAAACTGCGTTCACTCTCGGGAGTCAAAGACAGTGCAGAATTAAAAGAAGCCTACAGGCAATTCCTTGTTGAACAATATCAAAAAGACATTGAAAAATCACAAAAAGATATTGAAAAACAAAACAAAAAACTTGATAAAATCAATGAAAAAATTGATAAACTCTACGAGAAAATGGGCGATATTCCACCATCCGAACCGCAAAAAGGCACAACAATGAATGAATATTTAAACGGTGAAAAAGGAGAAAAAGAAAATCAGTTTGAAGGTTATGAGATTGATAAATTCAAGCAAAATAACAGTTCCGATAACCCGCCTGACGAAGAGTTAAACTATACGGATGAAAACGGAAATCATTTAAACCTGCGTTCGGGGAATTATCCCGAAAACAATGAAAAGCCTGTTTCCGACAATATAAAGGATATAGAAGAGGAAATAAATCTAATTATGGATGCCAACACCGTTAAGGAAAATAATAGTATAAACCCGCAGCCGGCAGGAAATAACTAAGATACAATGCCTGTTTTTATCAATTTCAGTTTGTCCTGTCTTGATAATTTATGCTTTATCCGATATTCTTCTTTCATCGCTTCCTGTTTTGTCGCAAATTCTTTCTGCCAGAGAATTTTAACCGGTTTATTGGCTTTAGTATATTTTGCACCCTTCCCGTCAAGATGAGCCGCAAACCTTTTTTCTACATCATCCGTATAACCGCAGTACAAAGTATTATTTTCTGTCAAAAGAATATAAACATAATGCTTTTTATTCATAATTAGATTATATTACATTTTTGTAATTTATTTTTAAGATTTACCCAATTTCATATATTTGGTATAAACTAGGGTTATGAATAAAAAATATGCAATATGTTTCAATCCTGAAATGACAAATTCCGTAGAAGTTAAAGAAGATTTGTCCAAAATACTGGACAAACATTCGCTTGAATACAAAGTTCTTGATATTGAAGCAATGACACCGGGATTTGATTTTGTTTTTGTAATAGGCGGTGACGGAACCATTCTTAAAGCAGCAAGATTTTACTCTGATTTTGACACACCTGTTCTGGGGATAAATTTAGGCAGACTGGGATTTTTATCTCAAACAACTCCTGCCAATCTTGATTCCACAATTTGCAAAATATTAAACGGAGAATATAAACTGGAACACCGTATGATGTTGTCAGGCGGCGGATATTCCGCTCTGAACGACTTTGCAATAAAAGGAAGTTCGGCAGGAAGAACCTCACGGTTTGCACTGCAGATTAACGGGAAATTAGTATGCGAATATCTTGCTGACGGAATAATCATCTCAACCCCGACAGGCAGCACCGCATACGGAATGGCAGCAGGCGGGCCTGTTTTATCTCCTGATATGGAAGCCATAGCAATAGTGCCTATTTGTCCGCATACATTTTCTGCCCGTCCTATCGTTGTTTCGGCAAAAGATGAAATAAAAATTGTTCCTTGCCCGAATAACGAATATACAGTAGCCGTTGACGGACAATTTGTTTTCAATCTGACAGGAGATCTGGTCATTACAAAATCAGAAAAAAAAGCGATACTGGCACTGCTCATTGAAAACGATTTTTACTCGGTACTGCGCAATAAACTGCACTGGGGTGTTTCACCGGCCAAAATATAAGACACTAAAACCGTTGAATATTAAATTTTGTTCATATTTTTTCGGAAATTCTTGTACTTTTGCTCTATTTAAAATAGTATGTTATTATAGGAATATGCATGATGTAATTGTGTAATGTTTTAGGATGAAATAGTTATAAGAGGTAAGAATATAGTGGAAAATATCGTTTCAGATCTTTTTGCAAGGAAAGAAGATACATCAAATGATCAGAATTCAAGACTTGGAGCAAACCCTACAAACATCAAAGTAGTCGGTGTCGGCGGCGGAGGAGGAAATGCCGTAAACAGAATGATTCAATCCGGATTATCCGGTGTTGATTTCTGGTTAATGAACACTGATGCTCAAGTGCTGGTTTCAGGCAGAACCAACAACCGCATCCAATTAGGCATCGCTTCTACACAGGGTCTTGGTGCCGGCGGCGATCCTTCTGTTGGTGAAAAGGCTGCAGAAGAGGCTCAGCAGGCAATCACTGAAGCACTTGACGGGGCTGATATGGTATTTATCACTGCAGGCATGGGCGGCGGAACAGGAACAGGAGCGGCTCCTGTTGTTGCAAGAATTGCAAAACAACTTGGAATATTAACCGTTGCCGTTGTTACAAAACCTTTTGCTTTTGAAGGCAAAAAAAGACAAAATCAAGCTGTTTCAGGTATTGAAAAGTTAAAAGAATCTGTAGATGCCGTAATCGTTGTTCCTAACGACAAATTACTGCAAGTAGTTGACAGACAGGTAACACTTCCTGAATCGTTTATTATCGCAGATGAAGTCCTGTTAAGAGGTGTTCAGGGAATCTCAGACATCATTACTGTTCCGGGACTTATAAATGTTGATTTTGCTGATGTTAAAACTGTAATGCAGGCATCTGGCTCTGCATTAATGGGTATCGGGCGCGCACAAGGCGAAGGCCGTGCAATAAAAGCCGCACAGCAGGCAATAAATTCACAATTACTTGAATCTTCAATAAACGGTGCTTCCGGTGTTATCGTTAACATTACAGGCGGGCCGGATATGGGTATTCACGAAATCAGCGATGCTGCTTCTATTATCCATGACGCTGTTCTTGATGATGCAACAGTAATTATCGGTACTGCACTTAACGAATCTATACAGGGTGAAATTCAAATTACCGTTATTGCAACCGGTTTTGAATTAAAGAGCAATTCAGCACCATTGTTCGGTTCATCTGCAACTGCCGGTACTACAGCAAACACGGCAGCACCTGCAGCACCGCAAATTAATGCGGCTGACTTTTTCTCGGGAGCATTCAATAATCAAACAAAATCAATATTGTCAAACAATAATTTTACCAATATTGAAATTCCTGACTTTTTAAAAAGATAACATAACATTTTAAGAAATAGAACAAAAACAGAGGTTTAAAGACCTCTGTTTTTTATTCTGTAAGTATTGAAAGGTTGAGAATTTCAATATCATCATAATCAATACGATCATTTCTGCTAAGATTGTAACCCGTTTTAATCGTAATTTGATTTGTAGTATTCGGTCTGATAAGAGAATTCGGAATTTTTATACGCATACCGTCCCCGTTTATCTGTAATTTTCCAATAATCTGCCCGTTGAAATATACTTCGGCAGGTGTTGAATATGCAGAACGCATTTTATTCTGCCCCATTTTATTGGCGAGTTTAGTATCAAGCCCTACAAGAGAACCGATAATAAGATAATTGGAATATTTTTTTGAATTTTCGGTCATGACAAAATCTTTAGTATAATACGGGCCTATTGCTCTTATTCTGAAATCACCGGCATTTGCGGAATTCATTGAATAACTGTTATCCCCCAGATGCAGAATATCGGATTCAAGGGCGATATCCATCGCCTCACTTTTCATAATCTCGATTTTCATAGGGTTGCTCAGGCTCTCATTATTGTTTATAGTTAAAGAAAACGGTCTGTAGCCTTCTTTTTCGACATTAAGAAGAGTCGGCTGTGTAATCTGGATTTTTTCGAGTTCAAAATTTCCGTTCGCATCTGTGTATGTTCTGAATTTCTTTTGAGGAATAGTAATTTTAGCAAATTCTATCCCGCGCTTTGTCTGAGCATCAATAACCTGATTGCTTTCGCTTTGTCCTACTTTTGTAACTCCGCCTGTAAAGGTGGTTGCATAAACATTTACAGGAACAATAAATAAAGAAAATATGATAAGTAATAAATTTTTCATAATTAAGTTATTTCATATCCGTAAAAATTTTTAATTAGATTGTCAGGCATATATAACATACTTATCAAAACAAAAAAAGTTCTTGAAAAATATTATTTATCTGATATGATATTGAAGTAAAAATTGAATAAGCCGATGTGATGGAATTGGTAGACGTGCTAGACTCAAAATCTTGTGAGGTTCAACCCTCGTGCCGGTTCGACCCCGGCCATCGGCACCATAAAAAAGACTCGATACGGGTCTTTTTTATTATATTTAAAATCAAACTTATCCGGCAATAATATTACCGTTTTTATTTTTACAAAATGTAAATAATTACTTTTAAAACAGGTAACTTTTTTGTATGATGTGTGTGTATGGAAAGGAGATACAAATGCCAAAATTTAATTTAATGTCGTATATAATGCCTCCTGAAGATAAAATGTTTTTCCAACTTTTTCAGGATTGCTCGGAAATCTGCATGCAGGCAGCAAAATTATATGATGAAATTCTGCATACTCAATTAACAGAAGAACAAAAAGAGAAAGCAATAAAATTCAGAAAGAAAGGTAAATTATCCTATAAATTGGTTCTTAAGCAGTTAAATAAAAGTTTTATAACACCTATAGAGAGGGAGGATATTCAATATATTGCATCCCAGTTAAACAGAATAAATAAAAAAATTGTCAAAGCCTGTCTTAATTTAGATGTGTATCACCTTACATCATACACTGAAGAAATGAAAGAACAGGCTTTAACTTTGGTTCAGGCAACAGAACAGATGGGTGAAATCATCAAAAAATTCAAAAAAGTATCTGATGTTGAAGATATTACCAAAACAAATATCGCAATGAAAGAACTCGAAACCCACGGAGATGAAATACACCATCGTGCGATGTATCACCTGTTTTCAGGGCAATATGAGGCTCTTGATGTAATTAAATTACGCGATATGTATAAAGAGATAGAAAATGCTCTGGATGCATGTTTCAATGTATCCGATACAATATTGAATGTAGTATTAAAACAGAGTTAACGGCAGACACTCTTATAAATGCCCTGGATAGTTATGAAAAAGGATATTTTATGTCATTAACATTATTAATATTAATTGCTGTAATAGTAGTTGCACTTGCTTTTGAATTTATCAATGGTTTTCACGATTGTGCAAATGCAATAGCAACAGTTGTTTCAACAAAAGTATTATCACCGAAACAGGCTGTTCTGTATGGTGCAACTCTGGAATTTATCGGTGCATTAACCGGAACACATGTTGCCAAAACAATCGGAGCCGGCATTGTAAATGCTGATATGGTTACACTGACAGTAATTTTCAGTGCACTGCTGGGTGCGGTTATATGGAATTTATTTACCTGGTATCTCGGACTGCCTTCCAGTTCATCGCATGCACTAATCGGCGGACTGCTTGGGGCTGCAATAGTTAAAGCGGGAACAGGATGTGTCCATGTTGCAACTTTAATTGATAAAGTTATTATACCGATGTTTGCATCACCGGTTCTTGGTTTTTGCATGGGCTTTACTGTAATGCTTATTATGATAAGAATTTTATGGTACACAAATCCGCAGATTGTAAATAAAAGGTTCAGAAAATTGCAACTGCTTTCATCAGGATTAATCGCATTGAGCCATGGTTCAAATGATGCCCAGAAAACAATGGGTATAATAACCCTTGCTCTGCTTGCCTGCGGGTATTTGCAAAAATCACCGAACGGAGATTTTGATATCCCGCTATTTGTAATTCTGATTTGTGCTGTCACAATGGCGGCCGGTACAATGAACGGCGGATACAAAATCATTAAAACAATGGGGCATAAGATTATTAAATTAAAACCGGTACACGGTTTTGCAGCAGAAACTTCAGCAGCTTCATTGATTTTGCTGGCATCTCATTTCGGAATCCCGCTGAGTACAACACATATTGTTTCAACATCTATTATGGGCGTAGGTTCAACGCTTCATGCACATGCAGTTAAATGGAGAGTTGTTGGTAATATTGTCACCGCCTGGGTTGTTACAATTCCGGCATGTATGATTCTGTCTGCTGTAATTTATTATGTTGTTGAATGTTTTAAATAAAAACAATTTATTCATTATAAATATTTAATACAAAATTCCGGAGTTGTTTTCCGGAATTTTTGTTTAATACTTAAAAATAAATTCTTTTATTTTCGCAAACCAGCCGGGAACTTCATCATTATAATCTTTGGGATTTAATTTTATGTTCTTTTTTTTCTGTCCGAAAATCTCGTAATATTTCGAATTGCTTTCCAACTCGCCGAATGTATCAGGGGTGCTTTTTATACAATCTTTACTCGGTAAAAACAATCTAACAAGATTTGATGAAATATATGAATTATTATCAGGTGCCATATACGGAAATGAAGTGCATAAGGCCTGTTTGCTATAACCTTTTTTAACTATTTGAGAAAATTTGAAAGAAAATAGTGTTGAGAGTATTTTATTAAATATTCCGTTATGGTATAAATCCTTTGCTATATTTTCTTTTAAATATATTAAATCATCAATATTATCCCGTGACATTTCATTGATATTTTCCTGTATATTTTTTATTGCATAATCTGTTGATGTAATTGGAACAAACAGAATATGCTGTTTTGGGGATAATTTATTGGCTATGTGGTCATATTCACCAATTTCCAATAAAGATTTTCCTGTACCTGCAATATCATCTATGGCTATAAACACCGAATTTTCAGGATATTTGTTTATTTGTGTAATCTCTGTAATGTGCAATATTCTATTTTCGGGAAGTTTAAATAATTCCCTGTACATTCTGTTTATGATATCGAAACTCTTTGGTTTATATGATGTTGTATTTGTTATTATGTACAAATTATCTTTGGAAAGATTATTTTCATTCAAATATGCCTGAATTTTATCGTCTAATTTCTTTAAATCATCAACAATACTTTGCTTTGAATATATATTTACATTTTCCTGATAATATTTTGCCAGTGACTCGCTGGCTTTATTATATGAACTTCTGTTCATTGTGTATTTATCGGCAATTGTTTCAATTGTTGACTGAATTGCATCTTTTGACGGCATAATCGGCTGCATCTGTTCTAATATTGCCTCTTTTGCTGCCGGGTTATTAAATTTTACCGTATGAACATCAAACCCTAAATTCTTAAGCGGGTTTTCTATAGAATCATTCAGCACAGAAGATACACATTCGTCAAATGTTAGATTTTTGTCCTGCTTTTGAATTAGTTTTGCCTGCTGTATTGTTTTGACAGCCAAATCCGGAAGTTTATAATTATCAGTGAATAAATTTACCCCGTCAGCAAAACCTTCTAAATTTATAAACAACACATTATTAAAATCAGGATCGTCTTTAAGTTGTTTAAGTTTATTCATCAATTCCGGATTATTTATATCATTTTTTGTAATTAAAATTCCTAATTTCGTTTCCTCTGAGTCATATAACGAAAAAAGACCTTTACAATTAACAAAATAATTAAACGGTCTATACAATTCGCCCCAATCTAAGAATTCGGTAACACCTTTTGCCTGCAGCTGCTCTGCCAGCGGCTGTAATGACTTGTAACTTGAAAACTGTGTCAGTTTGTTTATCGCAACAAGCACCTCTTCTTCGCTGGCATCAGGACATTTTGAAAGAACCTGGTTAATTGTGCTATCCAAATCTTTCTTAGAAAAGATATGGAATTTTTCAACTGTTTTGTTGTATATATTATCAACATAAGATTGAATATGAGTATTTAATTTTTGCCTTCCAACAGGATAATTATCATCATCTAATCGAACTGTTATTCTTTTGTAATTTGACCAATCAGGTGTATTTGGATTGTGAGGGAGTTGTACATCCACCAGAAAGAAATTCTGACCTTTTGTATTGCTGAAAAATTCAATCTCCCGTAAATCTTTGCCATACAGTTCATTGAGAGATTTTGCAGTTTGTACTGCTTTTGCCCAATTAATTTCCGTGTCCTCAAGTATTGCCTGTGTACTGTGCGGTGTCACATGATATTTTGCAAGATCTAAAAATATATTTAATCTTTTATCGTCTAATTTTGTCAGATTTAAAATATAATCCGGTTCATAATTCCATAAATGCAAATCATTTTGTGAAAGAATAATCGGTTCTAATGATTTTAACTTTTCATGCGAAAAAGAAGCAAAACTTGATATCCTGTTTGCAGGAATTCTTATTATATCTGCCAAATCTTTTTTAGATGCTATATCATATAAATATTTTAACTCTGTTTTCTTTTTATCTTTGAGCGGCAGCAATAAATCAAAAGAATATCCTTCAAGTTTTAAAAAATCTTTTATAATATTGGTCTTTTCTGAAAAAAATTTTGAAATTTCCTGTTCAGAAATCCGCAAATTAGGACTGTACTCATCAAACAAAGCATCAAAATTCATAGGTCTAAAACCTGTAAAACGGGGTGCTCTTTGTATTTGAGTTGTATTATATCTTAATTGGTAATTCCGGTTTTGTATTTTCATATATTGAATATAAAACATGTAAAAAATAAATTTGCTATAACAGAAATAAAATATTCGGCTTCTCCGAAAGCAAAATTGGCTCCGCACTCTGCTCGTACATCGCTCGAACCAATTACAAACCTATCGGTTTGCGTGGTTCTCATCCACTGAAAAAGAGGGCTTACACCCTCTTAATATACTTGGGCAGGGGTGGATTGTCTTGATGTACTCGCTTTAAACGTGACTTCGCATTTTGCTTTATTCGGCTTCTCCGAAAGCAAAATTGGCTCCGCACTCTGCTCGTACATCGCTCGAACCAATTACAAACCTATCGGTTTGCGTGGTTCTCATCCACTGAAAAAGAGGGCTTGCACCCTCTTGATAAACTTGGGCAGGGGTGGATTCGAACCACCGTACTCTCGCGAGAACAGATTTACAGTCTGTCGCCTTTAGCCACTCGGCCACCTACCCTTATAAAGTTGTCAACTATCACTCTGCCTGACTTATTCTTCGTCCGTTTCAGGGTTGTTAAAAATGCCCTTGACGAGACTTGAACTCGTGACCTCTCCCTTACCAAGGGAGTGCTCTACCTCTGAGCCACAAGGGCTTGAGTAATACTTTTGAAAGAGTCTCAGCGGCAAGTAGTTTTGGTGTCCTTTTATTAAAGTCTGCCTTACTTTCTATCGAAAGACTTGCATGAGTTACTTTTTCATTAAAAAAGCCGGTAATGGGACTCGAACCTACAACCTACGGTTTACAAAACCGTTGCTCTGCCAATTGAGCTATACCGGCACGTGCATGTAAGAAAATTATAAGCAAAAAATATTTCACTGTCAAGCATTTTGTCCGGAGACTTATATACAACTTTTTACCAATTTTGCTCAAAAAAATTATTCAGACCCTTTGCAATTCGTCCAACTATGCGACTCTGAATCAGCTCTGCATACAGGCTCACTCATCCTCACTTCGTTGCGGTGGTTCGCTTTGTAAAGTTCAGAGTGACAGAAAAGAGAATCGTCACTCCGGTTGGAATTACGGGCATGGGTGCAGCTTCTCGTAATATCTACTTGATTTTCTGCATTCACTGTTATAAAATTCTATTAGTCGAATGTAAATTGTATAGTCAAGTTTGGAATCTTGACGGAAAGAGGTAATTATGAAAAAAGGTATTCATCCGGATTATAAGAAAACCACTATCAAGTGTGTTTGCGGTAACGAAATTGAAACAGGCTCTGTTGTTGACGGTTTGACAGTTGAAATTTGCAACCACTGCCACCCGTTCTATACAGGACAACAAAAAATTCTTGACTCTGAAGGCAGAGTTGAAAGATTTAACAAAAGATACGGTAAGAAAAACTAATAAATCACTTTTACGAACTAAAGGACTTGCTTATCCGGCAAGTCTTTTTTCATGGAAAAATATTTAACAGCATAATTGCCCGCTAAACGATTTTATCTTATGATAGATAATATAAGGTTAAAGTTATGCAAATTTTAAAAATTAATCAGCCTGCATTTTCATCTCAAGAGGCAGGAAGGCAGAAGAAAAAGAATTTTAATACCGTAAAAATTACCGGATATGCATCCTTGGGATTCGGGCTTGCCTCAATTACCGCCGCCGCCAATAAGAAGATTAAAATACACAAAACTCTAGGCTGGAGTTCTGCGGTATTTGCACTTGCTCATACAGGAATTATTGAGTGGTATCATTATCAAAGAAAGAAAAATAATACCGTCAGATAGAGCATCCGGTTAATTTATTCCAATAAAGTTTATTATATATTGAATTTATGAAAAAACTGTTTGCTCTATTTTTAAGTTTATATCTCAGCTTCTGCATGCCGGCAGGAGTAATGGCAGAAAACTGTACCTGCGGCTGCAGCAGCACAAAAGAACATATACTCTCAACAGAACAACTTGCCAATCCGATTTCCAAATCACTGTCAAAAAGCGTAGCATCAACAGAGAACTATTATATACTATGCAAAGGAAATGTCATAAAAGTTGCTTTTGAATGTAAGTTTTTATCAGAATGTGCAAAGGAAGGGGATAAAATCTATTTTTATGTACCTAAAGATATCCTGACCGAATGCGGCGCAACAATAATTCCTATAGGCTCAAAATTCTGCGGAGAAATCAGAGGAATATATAAACAAAAAAGATTTAACAAAAATGCACGGGTATATTTGAATTTAAATACCCTTGTACTTCCGGACGGAACAGAATTAGAAATTAAGGCAAAGCCCTTTTCAAAAGATTTCTCACTTGTTGAAAACGGCTGGATGACAGCAGGAAAAATTGCAGCATCAACCATAGGTTTAGGTGCCGTCGGAACCGGTGCCGGTATAGGGCTTGCATTTATTCCAAAGCCTCATAAAATTGCAATCGGTGCAGGTGCAGGCGTTGCAATAGGATGTTTCATCGGGCTTGTAACAGGACTTGTTACACCGGGGCTGAAATACCATGCCAGAGAAGGCGAAGAAATTAAAATCATTTTTTGCGATGATTTATGGATTCCAAAAGAATGTGTTATGGATTATTAAAATTAAAAAACAAAATAAAAAGCCGTTCCTCACGATTGTGAAACGGCTTTTTATATGTTATGTGTATCATTTTAGTTATTTATTTTTTGCTGTTTTGCAGGATCAAATGCACTTAAATCATCCAAAAGCATATTCAATAACAGAATATTATTTGCCGTTGCTTGATCAAGATTTACAAATTTAGCACCTGCTCTTGATGAATTTGTAGAAACAATTTCTACATCAGCCTTAATATCAAGATTTCCATAGCCAATATGAACAGGAACAACATCTCCGACTTTAACTTCTTTTGATTTTATCATGGAAATTCCGCCTCTTGAAACATCAAGAAGTCTTTCCACTCCATTACCAACTTCAAGGGTTATCGGATTTGTATTTTCAAAAACATTATATCTTTCATATTGACGCTTATCAATAGCCGGAATATTTGATAAATCCATCTTCCGCTGAATATACATAACACTTCCGTCCGCTCTATCGTCGGTTTCAATATCTCTATCCGGAATATCATCATCTGTATCTGTATCGGTATCTAAATCCGTATCAATATCATTATCCGAGTCTGCATCTATATCAGTGTCATTATCTGCATCCGTATCAATGTCGGTATCAGCGTCCAAATCGGTGTCTGTATCAATATCGATATCCGTATCTGTATCGCTATCAGCATCTGAATCAGCATCAATATCAGTATCTGTATCAATGTCCGTATCCACATCTATATCGGTATCTGTATCTAAATCAGTATCGGTATCTGTATCACCAAATTCAGGCTCATCACCCGGAACATCATCATCCGTATCGGTGTCAATATCCGTATCATTATCAATATCTGTATCAGAATCCAAATCAGTATCTATATCAATATCCGTATCAGTATCGGTATCGATATCAGAATCGGCATCTATATCTGTATCGGTATCAACATCAATATCCGTGTCGGTATCCCCGAAATCAGGTTCATCATCATCCGTATCAATATCTGTATCTGTGTCATCATCATTATCACCCGGAACATCATCATCTGTATCCGTATCAATATCAATATCGGTATCAGAATCACCAATATCAGGGCCGTCATCATCCGTATCAGTATCGGTATCGCCGATATCCGGTTCATCGTCATCTGTATCAGTATCTGTATCTCCGGTCGGGATATCATCATCGGTATCTGTGTCTGTATCAGTATCAATATCTGTATCAGAATCTAAGTCAGTATCAATGTCGGTATCGTTATCCGTATCCGTGTCGATATCTGTATCAACATCCAAATCTGTATCTGTATCTACATCCGTATCGGTGTCGGTGTCTGAATCAATATCAACATCATTATCTGAATCAGTATCACCGCCCGGAATATCGTCATCAGTGTCTGTATCAACATCAGTATCAATATCTGTGTCATTATCAATATCAGTATCGGTATCATTATCTGTATCAATATCATTGTCAATATCAGTATCTGTGTCACCAATATCCGGCTCGTCATCATCAGAATCTGTATCCCCTTCAGGAATATCATCATCTGAATCAATATCCGTATCAATATCTGTATCAGAATCTAAGTCTGTATCAATATCAATATCGTTATCCGTATCTGTATCGATATCTGTGTCAACATCCAGATCAGTATCTGTATCGACATCCGTATCATCATCGGTATCGCCTAAATCAGGATCAGGATCTTTATCCGGAGTATCATCATCCGTATCAATATCGGTATCAATATCGGTATCAATATCGGTATCGTTATCAATATCTGTGTCTGTATCTATATCAATGTCATTATCTATATCGGTATCATTATCAATATCAGTATCTCCGATATCCGGATCTTTTTCATCTTCAATTTCTAACGGAGTTGCATCAACAATATCATCATTATCATCAACATTTGACGGCTTACCGTCAAATATTCCGTCACCGTCGCCTTTGTGATAGTAATAATTTCTATCGTATTTACTTCTGCCTATTTCTTCAACATCTTCCGGTCTTACTGCATGACCTGTTGGAATTTCAACAGTACCAATCATTTTTCCGGTTGAATTATCTGCTATTTTTGTATAACCGTTACGTCCGAAATCGACAGCAACACCGTTTGCATAAATTCTATCAGCGGTAATATCAACCGTTCCTTTATCAATAACGGCATTTGATACTCTGACGGAAGAATCTGCATAAGCATAATAACCGTCAAGATTAACACCGTTTGGTCTGACTGATTTATTGATATCAAGTGCTTTTAAAACTACATTATCCGGCAGAACTTCATCTCTGTAATCAGCGCCTGTGTATCCGCCGTCTTGCTGACCGTATGTTCTTGTACCGAAGTAATCTCTCGGAATAACAGAATCATCTGTAATATGACCGAGATTATTAATAGTAAGAGTTTTTCCTCTTGTTACTATTCTTAAATCGCCTTCTGCAGTTACATTATTTATTGTGGTATTACCGCCGAACTCGGCATCTAAATCCCCTTCCCTTGCAATCATATTGCAGACACTGTTAACTTGATTTTTATCATCTGCAAGTGCTTTGATATAAATGCTGTCATTTGCAAGAGCATCCATTGAATATGTGCTGCCTTTTGTCTGGTTAAAGGTTAATTTATCATTTTTAGAGCCGATATTGCCGTTTGAAATTAATGAGATTCCCCAGCCTTCAACATTTGCTGCAGAACCTGAAGATGCATTAAGCATATCATAACGGCTGCCTGTATTTGAGTTTCCGAAATCATCATCCACTGTCAGAATTACACGGCCGTCTGCCTTAATTCTGTCAATTTTCATATCATTGCCGATTGAAGCATAGTTGATAACTAATCCGTCAGATTTTGAACCGGAAGTAACGGCATTTACAGTACCTTCTATATTTGCGTTGATTGATTTTGTAAAATCACGGCTGCCTTCACTTTTAGGGCCGATACCGGTACAGCCTGAGCCGGAACAGCCGTTTTGCTGTACAGGAAGCCCGATAGTTCCGTTATTTACATTCATAGCCAGATCTCCGCCGGCTTTTAATAAAGTTTTTTCAACTCCGTAATTCAAGATACTGCCGTTATTGACATCTATATTGATATCATTGCCTGCGGTAACATAGTTGTTATTGGAAGAATTATCTCCTATTGTTACATTGCTTGATTGGCTGTCAATATTAACATTGTTACCTGTGGTTACAAGACCTTTGATATTAACACCTTTTGATCCGGTATTTGTAATATTGGTATCATTATAAGTATTATAAGAAATTCCTGAAATATTAACACCGTTAACACCGTTATTATCAATTGTGATATCACCTTTGCCGTGGTTAATCATTTTACCTTGAATATCAACTCCGGCAGCAGAATCAGCCTGTCTTGATATAATGGTAATACTTCCGTTATCGCTCTTGTATGAAGTATTTTCGGTATTAACCAGCTTATTAAACAGAGTTTCTGCCTGAGCATTGGAAACAAGTGCTGCAAGATTTGATTCTTTCACACCCGATATAACACCGGCATCTTTACCAACAGTAATTTTACCGCCTCTTAATTCAACATCATTTGCTGCTATAACTTTGCCGTCAATATTGATAACCTGTCCGCCGTTAGAATTTGCAATAGCGTTTAAATCCTTTCTCGGATTGTCCCTGTAATCTTCATAGTCCTGAATTCCAGGAGTATAAACGCTCAAAGAACCTACATTTAAAACTCCTGAAGAACCTACGACCATACCCTTTGGTGAAATAAATACCGCTTTCCCGTCATAAAAATTGTTATCACGCATAGTATTTATCAGACCGTTTACATTAATCTGATTTTCTACAAGGTTAACAAAAGTATTTATATCTTTATCCCCGTATTTGAATATTAAATTTGCAACATCACCCTTATCAAGCACAAAATCCTGATATTTTCTATACCCGATATCGGTATATTGCCCGTTATCTTTTATAATTGCAGTAGGGTTAATGTTATATACCCCGTTGACACCTTCCACATTAGTTATGGTAGTTGCAATAGCAGAAATTAACATACTCTGGTGAGTTAAGAAAAGAGAAGTCAAAACTGCCGCGGCTATTCTTTTAGGTCTTTTATTACGGGTAGTCATATAAAATCCTTTCATTTCTTTGTTTCATGAAATAAGAAAAATACACATATCGCTAATCAATATTATTATTTTATTAAGAACATGCCAAAATGTAAGTGTTTATTAAATTACATTAAGACATGTTCAATAATATTTATTCTAAAACCCGTAAATATTTTTATTGCTAGTTGTTTAACAAATATTAAGAAAAATTACTCCTGAAAATTTATCAAACGTCTTACGCATAAATAATAAAATCCGTAGAAAAATCCAAGAATAATAACCATTTGAATTACACCCGGAATAGGAACAAATGATTTCAGAAGCCATAGAAGAATTCCGGAAGGTACAAATGTCGCCGCAAGTCTTAGCATCATTCTCTTAGGAATTTTTACACTGAGCCCTTTTATAACAATTACAATACTCAAAAACCAGTATAAGAAATTTGTCAAAAGGGTTGCAATACCGACACCTACAAGCCCCATTTCAGGGATAAGAACAATATTCAAAACAACTCCGATAATACCGGAAATAAGTTTTATAATAAGCCCGATATGAGTTTTATTGGCAAGATGGTATTGAAGAGTTGTATAATCCGCAAGTGCAATAAAAAAGACACCGAAAGAAAAATACGGAACAAGAACGCTAGCCTCGTACATCTTCGGATTTGAAATAAACAAATGCGTATAATCTACATTATAAATTGAAATAACAATAATAACAGGCAGAGAAACCAGCAGATAATACCCCATAAACCTTGAAATAATCGGGCGTACATCTATTTTTGCCTCGTACATATTGATTATCCTCGGGACAGCAGCAACCGTAATCATTGCGAACAATGTCAGAAGTATTGACATAGTAAGCCCGTATCCCGCTCCGACAAGTGCCGCTTTAGAAAAACCGCTGATACTGTTCATAATAAACTTATTACTCTGCGTAATAATCCACGCACTCAATGAGGTTACAGCAATAGGAACTCCGTATTTCATAATAGGAAGTATTGAACTCCACTCAATTCTCTGCGGACGGAACACTTTTAAAATTTCGCTCTGATACAACAAAAGCATATCTATCAAGGTTATTGAAATTCCCATACTAAGAAGTATTGAGGCTGCCCCAAGGTGCATATATTTTGCAAGATAAATCGCAAGCAATATCGTTGCAAACTGATTTAATATGGTTGTAATTGTATATGATACAGGTTTTAATTGGGCTCTTAAAATTTGAGAAAGCAAAGCCCTTATTGCAACCGGAATAATCAAAAACAATACACCGAGATAATATTTGAACGGAACATGGAACAAAGAATATAATCCGTCTTTGAACAGCATACAAAGACCGAACATCAAGAGAATATTAATTGTCAAAATAGTAACCAGAGTAGTTACATACTTAGGCAAATCATCCATCAATTGATGATGTCTGAAAAATCTCAGGCCTGACATACCTACCCAATCAGAAAATATGATACAAAGGAATGAAAGCATTGCAATTGATATTGTATATAAACCGTACTGCTCCTGAGAAAACAAACCGGTATAAATCGGCACCGTAATCATATTACCGAGCATACCGCATAATTTTGACGGCGCATATTTAATCATATCGGTAAATATACCCTTAACTTCTTTTTCCTCGACTTCTTTATTCTCTATATATTCCATAATTCTCCTTTATAAAATTTCTCCAAACAGATCATATTCATCAGAATTTGTAATCTTAACATTTTCAATATCCCCGGGAACAACCTGACGCGTGGAAGATGCATATACCAGCCCGTCAACTTCCGGCGCATCATGCTGAGAGCGCATAATTACAACACCGTCATCAGTATAACCCTCAACAATACATGGCAGAATGTTGTCAATATACTTTCTGTTGCATTCAGTTGATATAACCTGCTGAAGTTTCATCAATTTATCTCTTCTCTGCTTTTTAATTTTAGAAGATATATGACCTTTCAATTTGTCCGAATATGTACCTTTTTCTCTCGAATACTCAAAGGCACCCATCCTGTCAAATTTAACATCTTTTACAAAATTATAAAGATGTTCAAATTCTTCTTCTCCTTCTCCGGGATAACCAACAATTAAAGAAGTTCTGACAGTAACACCGGGAATTTTTTGTCTGATTTTATTTACTAATTCACGATAATCCATTACAGGACGTTTCATAGCCTCAAGAATCTTAGGATGTGAATGCTGAAGCGGAATATCAACATATTTGACAACCTTGTCCAACTTTGCAACAGCATCAAGCAATTCATCCGTCATCTGTGTCGGGTATGCATACATAAACCGTATCCAGGATAAATCTTCTATGCCATTAAGCTGTTCCAGCAATTCCGGCAAAGCCTGCCTGTGATACAAATCCAGACCGTATGAAGATGTATCCTGAGCAATAAGAATAATCTCTCTTACTCCTTTATCTACAAGACTTTTCGCTTCTTTTACAATATTCTCAACAGGTCTTGAAATATATTTTCCTCTCAATCGCGGAATAACACAATATCCGCAGCGGTAATTACAGCCTTCTCCGATTTTTAGATAAGAACTTGCTCCGACTGTAATCTGTTGTCTTTCAACATTTTCAGGATAATGATACTCAGGATTTTTATTAACAATACCCGTATATTCTCCATCTCCTGAAGAAATAGCATCAACAACTTTTACTATTTCTTTTATATCCGAGGTTCCAATCATACCGGACAATTCCGGAATTGCATCCTTCAAATAATGATTGTGCTTTTGAGGCAGGCAGCCAGCTGCAATAACCTTTTTCCCAGCATCAACCATCCGCAAAAGAGTTTGAACCGACTCTTTTTCTGCATCATGAATAAAAGAACAGGTATTCACAATAACAATATCGGCATCACTTTCATCAAGGGTTATCTGATGCCCTTTTTCAGCCAGTATTCCAAGTATTAATTCTGAATCTACAAGATTTTTTGCACATCCATGATTTATGAGCGCAATCTTCATAACATACCCTTTTTGTTAATATTAACATTAATTGTAAAAATTTGCCGAAATATTAAAATTTATTGACTTTTTGTTATAAAATACTGCTATGAAAGAAGTAGAACTGTTATCTCCGGCAAAAAATTATGAAACCGCAATCGCTGCAATAAATAGCGGTGCAGATGCTATTTATATCGGAGCGAGCGATTTTGGAGCCAGAAAAAACGCTCCTAATACCCTTGAAGATATTGAAAAACTTGTAAAATATGCGCACAAATTTTATGTAAAAGTTCATGTTGCCATTAATACAATTCTTAATAATGAAGAAATTAATAAGGCTGTTGAATTGATAAAAAACCTATATAATATTGGGGTTGATGCCATAATAATACAAGACATGGGTCTTATAAAAGCAGCCATTGACGGAAAAATTCCCGAAATACCGCTTCACGCAAGTACACAATGTAACAACAGAACACTTGAAAAAGTTAAGTTTTTCGATACTTTAGGACTATCAAGAGTCATCCTTGCAAGAGAACTGTCAATAGAAAATATCAAAGAAATTTGCAAGAATACTTCATGCGAAATAGAAACTTTTATCCATGGAGCACTCTGTGTATCCTACAGCGGGCAATGTTACATTTCTTATAATAACGGCGGAAGGTCTGCCAATAGAGGAGAATGCGCACAGCCTTGCAGAATGAGATACTCATTAGTTGATTCTGCAGGAAAATATCTGTTTAAAGACAAATACCTGCTGTCTTTAAAGGATTTTAACGCATCTTCTCGAATAAAAGAATTAATTGATGCCGGAGTCAAATCCTTTAAAATTGAAGGAAGGCTTAAAGACATAAATTATGTAAGAAATGTTACCGCATACTACAGCAATTTAATAGACAAATATGCCCACAGAACCTCCTCCGGTAAAGTTTTCCTTGATTTTAAACCCGATATTAATAAAACTTTCAACAGAGGTTATACTACATACTTTCTCGAAGGCAGAGAGCAGTGCTTTAACTTTCTCTCGCCTAAATCACGAGGAGAAAAACTCGGTAAAGTTAAACGGGTAGCCAAAAACTATTTTGAAATAGACGCAGATATACACCCGCAAGACGGAATCTGCTTCATTCAGGATGGTGAAATGACAGGTTTTCTCATAAATAAAGTTGATGGGGATAAAATATATCCGAACTCAATGAACGGATTGAAAACCGGAACAATTTTATACAGAAATCTTGATTTTGAATTTGAAAAAACACTTAAAAATTCCAAAACCAGCCGAAAAATAGGTATAAATATATCAATTTCAGGCTGGGAAATCTGCATAACAGATGAAGATAATAACTCAATTTCAGATAAACTGCCTGCCGGAGAACTACCGAAAAATATAGGCAAAGCGGAAGAAAATTTGATTTCGCAATTTCAAAAAACCGGAGGCAGTGATTTTTATGTTAAGAATATTGAAGTTAAAGATAAAGAGATTTACTTTTTACCGTTATCGGTTATTAATGACTTCAGGCGGAGTCTGCTGGATAAACTTATGCAAAAAAGACTTGAAAATTACAAAAGAGATGTGCAAAAACCTATTCATTATACGATTTATCCAGACAGGCATCTTGACTACCACGCAAACATTTTTAATGCAGAGGCTCAAAAATTTTATGAAGAATGTAAAGTTTGTTCAACAGAACCTGCTCTTGAATCATTAAGTAATATTAAGCAGGGCACAGAACTAATGCGCACAAAACATTGCTTAAAATATGCGGCAAATCTCTGCGGAAAGCCTTGTAAACCACTGTTTCTGGTTGATAAAAACAACACGAAATATCCGCTGAAATTTGATTGTAAAAACTGCGAAATGGTCATTCTGAAACCATAAAGACAAAATATCTATTTTATTAGATTTTGAATTTCCTTGAAATTACTATGCTTTGAAGTCTTTAGAAGTTCAAAAAGGACAATTTCGACACTTGTTATATACGCACCGTATTGCCTCATTAATTCTATACCGGTATTATGCTCGGCTTCAGAGCGGCTTGAAGAAGCGTTTTTAACAACATGAACCTCAAAACCTTCTTTTAACAATTCTTGCACAGTTTGAAGCAGGCAGATATGGGTTTCTATACCGCAAATAAAAATTTGAGAAATGCCTTTTGCTTTTAATTCGTTTATTTTCTCGTGTATATTTGTTTCCTGCAAGGCTGAAAATGATGTTTTCTCACTCAAAAAAGTATTTTCTGGTAATGATTCGGCAACAGAACTAACAGTTCCGCCGAGCCCTTTAGGGTATTGTTCGGTAACTATCGTATCTATCCCCAGGATTTGTGCAGTTTTTGCGAGTTTTACCGTATTTTGCGCAACTGTATCACCATTATTTGCTGCTTTTACCAACTTATCCTGTATATCAATTATAATTAAAGCACTTGATTCAATATTTAACATTTTTACCTCTTTTAATATGCACTTCTTTTATACTCATCCTTCAACTGCCTGAGAAGAGAAATCAGTAATTTATCCGTTAATTTGTTCAATGGAATTTCTGATTTCGTATTTTCGGCACTATCTAAACCGCTGTGATTAATCTCCAGTTTAAATTTCGCAAACCCGTCATACATTAGCACCAGTTCGCTGTGAACTTTGTCATTTTTAAGACTGAACACACATTCTATATTGTTTGCATACTGGCTGACCTGCGTATTTGTCAATTTTGTTTCGTAAGTCTTTTGATAACGATAAAAAATCGGAGTTATAACATTTTCCATTTTGTTTGTAAACGCATTTTTAAACAACTTATATTCTTTTGTTTTTGTTTCAGACACATCATCTTCAAGCCATGTATTCTGAACATCAATATTATCTTCAAGACATACAGCAAGAACATCATTTTGTAATGCCGAAACAAGTCCGTCATTAGAATTTTTCTCAAGAGTTTCAAATGAATTTATGCCGATTTTTGAAATTCCGGCACGCAATTTAAAATTTTCACCCATTTTATCCTGAATTTTTTGAAGAACGGTTTTAGTACCGATTAAATCAATATTCGGCAGTATAATATAGAATTTGCCGCCTCTTGCCTGTGCTATGATATCATCTTCTCTGAGATTCGCTTTGAGAACACGGGCAAGACGATTTGTTGAAACTTTTGTTTTGTTTGAATCATCCAGTGATAATATCGTAAATGTGCCGTATCTGATTTTTAAATCTTCAGTTAGATCAATAAACACATCTTTTAAATATTTTTG
Source organism: Candidatus Gastranaerophilales bacterium (assembly GCA_944325095.1). Classification (GTDB taxonomy): domain Bacteria; phylum Cyanobacteriota; class Vampirovibrionia; order Gastranaerophilales; family Gastranaerophilaceae; genus Zag111. The sequence continues at coordinate 49,859 of CALUYV010000002.1, forward strand.
ATGATACAAGCCGGTTTTGCTGTCTATAACTCCCATAACTTTCAAAAATTTCTGATTTCTGGAGTTTTCATCTTTTTGCATCCGGTATTTGAAACAATTAACTGCTTTAATCATAAAATCATAATCATCAGAATTTATTGAAAGATAATCGTAAATCCCGTCATCATAGGCTTTCAGTATCAATTCCAGATTTATTTTATTTAACACAAGCAATACTTCGACATCCGGATTAACCTGTTTTATCGTTTTTACATATTTTAGTGTTAAATCAACATCTTCATCTTCAACAAGAATAACAAGACTGAATAGGGATTCTTTCAGAGCATTTTTAATATTAGAGTATGTACAGGTTCTTATATTATCATTTTTCCTGAGCAGCACCAACTTCTCCAAAACGATTTTTTCGGTTTCGGGATTGTCGGTAATTAAAATTATATTATTATTATCAATCATTAAATACTAAACCCGAAGATGTTTTTTAATACACCAGAAACTTCCGATAGCACCGAACAAAATACTCATAGAGAACATAACAAGAAGAACAATGCCCTGCGCATTTGCAGACACCGGCACCATGAAAAATTTATGGACATTATTAAGTCCAGATTGAACATAATGCAGCGGAACCAGCGCAAGCAAAGAACCCGCCAAACCGTAAAAAGCACCCTGCATAATGAACGGAAATCTTATATACCAGTTGCTTACACCCATAAGCCGCATTATTTCTATTTCTTCTTTTCTCGATTGAATAACAAGTTGTATTGTATTGTTAATAATGGTAATTGTTAATAAGCCCATTATACCTATAACTACAAGAGTTATTGTTTTTATAACATGGTTTATGAGTTCAATCTTTTGAGCAAGATCTTTTGCATAATTCATATCTTCAACAGACTGAATTTGTTTAATGTTATTAAACACACCTTCAAGGCTTTCCGGATTATCAACTTTTACCCGCAATGTATCAGGCAAAGGATTATCAATATTCGGCAGACTCATTTCATTTTTGAGCCTGCTCCAGGACTGCGCCTTCGGAATTAGAGTAATCTTTTCGACATGGTCAAATCGTTGAATTTCACTTTTTACAATAGCCGCATCGGTATTATTTTTAAGATATACGGAAATTTCAAGAGCACTGCCGAGTTCTTTTGAAAATGACGAGATAGAAATAGCAGTACGAAAGCAAGCACCAAAAATCATCAAAATGGCTGCCATTGTTGTAATTATTATAACATTCATCCAGCCGGTTCTGAAGATATCACTCAGAGTCTGCATTCCAAGTCTGTAAAATATTCTCAATTCACACAGCCACCCCTTAGGAATCTGGCTTTTTACATTTGCTTTTAGATTTTTATTCATAAGTACCTGCTTGTATATCTCTTACTATCTGACCTTGATCTAAAGTTATTACACGTTTTCTGAAGTAGTCAACCATTGCATTATCATGTGTGGAAACTATGACTGTAATTCCTCTTTGATTAATCTGATCGAGAATCTGCATAATTTCCATAGAGTTTTTAGGGTCAAGATTACCCGTAGGCTCATCCGCAATAAGCAAAGGCGGGCCGTTTACAATTGCTCTGGCTATCCCGACACGTTGCTGCTCACCGCCTGATAACTCACTCGGCTTTGCTTTTATTTTGTCGGTCAGACCTACTATTTTTAATGCTCCGTGAACCCTTGCATCTATTTCTCTGCTGCTGATACCGAGCGTTCTGATTACATAAGCCACATTATCATAAACAGATTGGTTCTGAAGCAGTTTATAATCTTGAAAAACAATTCCCATACAACGACGAAGATTAGGAATCCGGTTGCTTGCAATATTTGCAATATTCAAACCGCCGATGGAAATAATCCCGTTAGTAGGTTTTTCTTCTGCATATAACAACTTCATAAGGGTTGATTTTCCTGCCCCTGAAGCCCCTACGATAAAAACAAATTCTCCGGAATGAATTTCCAAATCAATATTTTTTAACGCAAAATTATCATTCTTATAACGTTTTGTCACATGTTGAAATGTTATCATTTATTATTCCCTTGTTATTTTAATTTATTATAGATTGTTTTGATTCTTTTTGCCAGTCCGGCGGAATTTAATCCGTAATATTCAAGCAAATCTTCCGCACTGCCGCTTTGTCCGAATTCATCATTAATACCGATTCTACATACTTTTGTCGGATATTTTTCAGATAAAGCCTCGCATATTGCTGAGCCGAGTCCGCCGATAACGGAATGATTTTCAACAGTTATAACAAGATTTGTTTTCTTCGCACTGTTAACAACCGTTTCAGTATCAAGCGGCTTTATTACCGGAACATTTATAACTTCAACAGATATATTATCCTTTTTTAATTCTTCTGCTGCAATAAGGACTTCCGCAAGAGTTTCACCGTTGGTAAATACGGAAACATCAACTCCTTCGGTTAGTACATCAGCCTTTTTAAAATCAAAATGATAATGACTGTCATATATATCCGGAACACTGGTACGTGCTATCCTTATATACATCGGGCCGGCATGCAAAGAGGCATATTTTATAACTTCTTCACATTCTCTGCAATCGGCAGGAACAATGACACTCATATTAGGAATACTGCGCATTAAAGAGATATCTTCAAGTGCCTGATGGGTAGCACCGTCTTCCCCGACAGTTATACCGCCATGCGTTCCGATAATTTTCACATTAAAATTCGGATAACAAACAGCGTTTCTAATCTGATCATAAGTTCTGCCGGTGACAAACATGGCAAAACTTGCAACAAAAGGTATCTTGCCCTCCGATGCCAGACCTGCCGCTGTCGCAATCATGTCCTGTTCTGCAATACCTGAATTAAAGAATCTGTCCGGAAATTTATCTCCAAACATTTTAGTCTGAGTCGAGCATGCCAAATCTGCATCCATGACCACAATTTTTTCATTTAATTCCCCTAAATCTGCTAAAGTTTTTCCAAAAACTTTTCTGATTGATTTTTTGTTATCTGTGTCTATCTTCATCTATATCCTCAAATATATCTTGATTTCAGGCGATTTTTAACCCTTACAAAGATAATTTTAGCATAAAAAATTTATCTTTCCAACGCAAATAATTTACAAAAAATGAACAGGCTGTATTACGCTAACTGCAAGGGTTTTCAAATTTAATGTAAAGTTTTATTAAAAATCAACGAAAAAATAGCAATATTTTATCTTCACCTACATTTAAACGGTAGAATAGTAATAGACTCGAATTTATAAAAGAAAGGAAGTTTAAATGAACCAAGTTCCAATCGTACCGATGAATCCTAATGTATATCAGCAGCAGCCTGCTTATATTCCGGTACAGCAACAACAACCAAAATTAAACGCAGTAAACATTGAAATCAATAATCCTTCAGTGGGTACTCAGGGTGCAGCACAACCGCAATATGCGCCGGTAACAGCGCCATATTACACTTACCCGCAGGCACCAATCTATAATTATCCGCAGCCTCAGGCTCCGGTATATTGCCCGGCACCGGCTGCATTACCGGCTCCTGTTGAAGCACCTGTAGCAGTACAAACTGCACCGGCACCAACTCCAGCACCGGCATCAACTCCAGCACCGGCATCAACTCCAGCTCCAGCTCCAGTTTCAACGCCGGCTCCGGCACCTGCTCCGGCACCGACAGTTAATGCTCCGCAAATTAACAACAACGCTCCGGCAGCACCTGTAGCAATTGAAACAACTCAAGCAAAAGCACCGGAAGTTCCGGCACCTGTTGTAACTGCTCCATCTGCACAAACAGTTGAGCAAAAACCGGAAATCGTTCAACCGGAAACTGTTGCTCCTCAAGTTGATATAAATGCTTTCATTTCTAAATTAACAAACCCTGATTTTGATGTTCAGGCTGCAGGAATGGAAGAAATCGCAAACTTAATTAAAACCGCTCCGGAAAAAGCAACAGAATTACTTGAACCAAAAGTTTTTGAATCATTAGCAAATATTGTTAACTTCGACTCAACCGGATTGGCTGAAGCAACAAAAGAACAACTTGCAGCCAGAGAAAAAATAGTAACCGGCAAAGAAGTTACTGAAGAAGAAAAACAACTCGCTAATACAATAACACCTAAAGAACAGGCAGAAAGAAACAAAAGTTATGCATTGTTCACAACTGCAATAATGCAAAAACTCTATCTGGATGAAGTTGCAAGATTGTCAACTCAACCGGTTCCGTTAACAGATTTACCTGGTGCGGTTAATGTTGTTAACAACTTAAAAGACAACCCGGATCCAATGATTAGAGCATCAGCTATTGAAGCTTTAAGTTTCATCCAAAGACCTGAATACAAGAAAGATTTAACAACCGTATTCAATGTAGCAACAAATGATTCAGATCCAAGCGTTGCTGAAGCAGCAAAAGTTGCACTTGACAAGTTAAATCAAATCTAAATAACACCGAAAATTCCTTTCTTTAAAAATAAAGCCCCCATAAGGGGCTTTATTACTATGTAAAAATATATAAAAATACTTATTTTAAAACTGCAGTTTCTCTGGATTGGAGAGATTCAGGCAAAGGTGCACAATTTTCATAATTAGCAAGTTCGGAAATTTGTCTGCTCCATTCATAAATTATTTCATCTTCCTGTAATTTATAAGAAATAGGAGTACCTATTTTTATAGTAACATTTCTTCTTGTAAACGGGAACAGTTTTGGATACCCGTCCCAATCCGCAATTGCAACAGGAATAATATCTGCTTTTGCGGCTCTGGCAATTGCGACAAAACCTTTCCTTATACCTTCTAATTTACCGTAAGGTCTTACACCGCCCTGCGGAAAAATCCCCAGAGTCCAACTTGTACTTAAAATATCTTTTACTGTTTTAAAAGTAGCAATTTCCGGTTTTGTTCTATCAACAGCAAAAGCTCCGAGCCTTTTAACCAGCCAGCTCAATTTTTCTGTCGGTTCAAAAAGTTCTTTTTTAGCCATGAAAGCGATTGGACGCAAAGCCGCCATAACTACCATTGTCGGATCAAAAATTGAAACATGGTTTGCTGCATAAATATATTTGTTTTCGCCGTGTTTTCCTTTAGGTATATTTTCTCTGCCGACAATTTTATAATTATAAAAAATATTAAAAAAATTGAAGACAACAATGTATAAAAAACTCATATAAAATATAGTTCGGAATATGTTGTATTCTTTTGCATACCTTCTATTGAAATTTCGTATTTTCTTACTCATACTTACATTGCTCCTTCATTGGTTTGCTCATCCAGAGATTGTTCGTCTTTTATATATGTGAACCCCGTTAATTTTTGTATTGACTCAATCCATTTTTCTTTAACGACCTCAGGATTACTGTCATACGGTATAATTTCACCTATATTTACAATAATTTTACCAGAAAACGGTATTTTTTTCACTTCATTAGAACCTGTTATCCCTACAGGCAGAATATCACATTTTGTCAATTTTGCAAGACCGGCAAAACCTTTTGTTACTCCTTTTATTTCACCAGGGATTCCTCTTGTTCCCTGCGGAAACATACCCAGAACCCAATCACTGTTTTGTATGGTTTTAACAGTTTTTACTGTAGATGGCCCCAGACTTTCTCTGTTAACGGAAAACGCACCTAACCAGTCAATCCACCATCTCAAAAACGGAATATCAAACAATTCTTTTTTTGCCATAAATGCTACACAGCGAGGCATTACAGCACAAATTATAGGCGGATCCAGTGTTGAAAGATGATTTGGACATATAATGTATTTATTATCTTTCGGAACATTTTCCAAACCGTGTACTTCAATTCTATATACAAGTTTAAGTCTGGTCATATAACCGATTTTGCAGACCAAAAACTGGAACAAAGCCCTCCATCTGTTAAATTGAGAAGCTTTTTTAGTGGAATATTGTTTTTTTTGTCTTGCCATATTTGCTCTCCATTATTTGTACTTATATTATACATAAAAAAGGTTTATATTCTACCTGTTCTGTTTTTATTGTATTATTGTTATATGCAAAAGGAGAGATTTATGAAAGAGTGTAAAAAATCAAACAACAGTTTAGAAAATGAATTATTTAAAAGTGTATATGAAAAAACACCTGATTATATAAAAGAAATGGAACTTGTAAAAATAGACGATAAAGGAGAAATTTCTTTTACCCTGAAAAAAGAACATTTAAAACCGTATGATAAAGACACAAATCCGGAAGGGTTAAATCTTGAAGAATGGTTTGCAAACTACGAAAAAGAAGCAAAAGTTTCGACAGCCGGCATCCGGGGGCCGCAAAACATATTATTTCCGCAGGACACAAGATTTCCGATTAATTTAATCGGTATAATTCTTGCAACGCTTGCAAAAGCAATTGTAGCAACAGAAAAATATCCTGATAAAAAAATTGTTAAAGTTGCAGGCTGTGAAGTGAGATATAATTCTGAGATGTTTCTTGATGCAATAGCAAGAGTTCAGGCGGCAAAAGGAATTAAAACTCTTGTACCGAAGGATAGAAAGACTATACCAATCTGGCTTGCTTCATTTCTTGCATTCAAACTTGATTTACTCGGGGGAGAATATATAACATCAAGCCACGGAATTTCCGTTAAAAACGCAACAAAAGATTTAAATTCTCAAGGCAGCCAGTATCTTCCGGAAGAATCCATGGAATTTGTCGAAAAAATCCGTGAAATATTTGATTACACAGATAAAAACGGAAGTTACGAAATCAAACTCGCTGCATCAAATAATCCGCTGATTGATGAATCGGTTATGACAGAATTAAATGACGGAGTTGATTTATATGTCGAATATCTTAAGTCAGGAGTGGCAAAAGATATCAATCTTAATAAAATAAAAAACTTTAACTCTAAAATAGTCATAGAAAATGTCGGAGGCTCTGCCTACAGAACATTATCCAGAGTTCTTTCAAAACTCGGAATTGACGGGAAATTTGATTGGTTCAACACGGAAGAGGATCCTTTTTTCCACTCTATCGGGAAATATGATACAACTCCAAAAGGAGAAAAAGCATTCTATGATTATTCTGTAGATGCAACCGTACTGGCAAAAAAATCAGACGGGACAAAATATTTCCCTGTTATAGAAACAATGCACTACGATAAAAAACTGGAAAACTATCCAATCGGAACAGCAGTGCTTATAACAGATCCCGATCATGACAGACTTACCATTGCGCAAACTGAAAGCATAGACAGAATTGAAGAATTAAAAAAACTCGGCATAGATTATATTAAACTTGATAATAAAAAAATACTCACCGTATTCACGGCAAATCAGGCATTTTTAATGCTGTTTGATTTCTGGGCAAAACAGTTAAAGAAAGAAAATCTCTGGGATAAACACCCGAGATTCATGATTAAAACAACAGCATCTGCACTTTCGTGGGATGAATGGGCTGCAAATAATAATGTTAAGGTTGTAAATGTACCTGTCGGCTTCAAAGAAATTGCAAATATAATGAAAAAAGTCGAATTAAAATTAAAAAACAATCCGGAAAAAGAAGTCATTATTGATGATGTATTCGGAAATCCGGTAAATCTCGGAATAAATCCGCGCTTGCTGTTTGGCGGAGAAGAATCAGGCGGTATGATTATGGGTACCGAAGATTTAATTGAGTCCTTGCATGGCAGACACGCTATTGCGATGAGAGAAAAAAGTGCAACCGAAGCAATTATTGTAGCATCTGCTCTTATTTCAGATTTATCGGAATCAAAAACCCTGCTTTCTCAATATTTATACAGAGTTTTTGAGGATAACAAAATTATCGGCAGATTTGATACAAGAGTTGATATTGCATACTACAACGAATCAGAACCTGATATCGAAAAACTTAAACTGTCAAAAATAGCAGGCGAAGCAATGAGGACAAAAAATGATATGTTCTATCTGAGTCTTGCTATTGCAAATAAAAATAAGAAAATCTCGATTGACGATATTAAAAAAATTCTAAATGACAAATTTAATTCAGACGGATTAAAATTTGACAGCCTAAAATCAATAAAATTTGTAGGGGATGGCACATATCTTGAATTTGCGGACAAATACATTGAAATAAGACCATCAGGAACTGATGCAAAAACCAAAGCCTACGGCGGCGGAATGAATAAGGCAGATATCGAAAAATTTGCCGCAATTCTCGGTAATTATTCAGGAGAAAGAACTCCGCTGCATTGCAGTTTAATTTCAAAAGATGATTATGAAAACTGCAAAGCAAAAGCAATGGAAGATTATCTTGCTTTCGTTGACAAAGATGCAAACAATGAGCCGTTTGTTATTCCGGAATATGATTTTTAAACGGTTTATAATATAATATTTTTGATTTATACACACAAAATGAGGTAAATATGTTTAGAAATTATTTTTTAGATAAAGTCGAAGATGCGATAACTAAAGCAATTCAAGCAGGCAAACTCGGTCAGATGAGCGAATATACAAAAGGTTCTCTGCCTGTTGAAAAGCCTAAAAATCCGGATTTCGGGGATTTGGCGGTAAATGTTTCATCTCTTGCCAGAAGTGCCAGAATTGCTCCGCCTATGATTGCCAATGCGATTGTCGAATTTATTGAAAAAGATGATTGTGAATATTCAGTTATCGGAGGGTTTATTAATTTCAAAGCCGGAAATACTCTGCTTATAAATCTTCTTGAAGAAATTTCCCAAAAAGGAGATGAGTTTGGAAAACCGGAAAATATCGAAAAAGAAAAAATTATTCTTGAATATATATCCGCTAATCCTACCGGCCCGTTTCATATCGGACACGGAAGATGGGCTGCAATGGGCAGTTCACTTGCAAATTTGTTAAAATTTTACGGACATGATGTTTATCAGGAATTTTATATAAATGATGCAGGTTCGCAAATCCAAAAATTAGGCCGTTCTCTTGCAATAAGATTAAAACAGCAGCTCGGTGAAGATATTGATTTTCCGCAGGATGAAACCGAAAGAAAAAATTATTATCCCGGAGATTACCTTATTCCGGTTGCCGAACAATTTTTGCAGGATAAAAAAGAACTTTTAAACAGTGTTTCAAATGATATTGATAAAATTGACCTGCAAATACTGTGCGATTATGCAAAAGATTATGAAGAAGCAGTACAAAGAAAACTTCTTGATAACTTCAGAGTGTCCTTCGACAGATTTTATTCTGAATTATCCCTGCACCAATCGGGTAAAGTAGAAGAATGCGTACAAAAACTTCGTGACAGCGGAAAAATTTATACAAAAGAAGGAGCCGAGTGGTTTAAATCTTCAGATTACGGAGATGACCAGGACAGAGTAATCAAAAAAGCCGACGGTTCAAACACATACTTAACCGCTGATATTGCATACCACATCGACAAACTTGAAAGAGGTTTTGACAGAATGATTAATATCTGGGGAGCAGACCATCACGGTTATGTGGCAAGGGTAAAAGCCTCTATTGCCGCTCTCGGATACAATCCTGATAAACTTGAAATCCTTTTAGGGCAGCTTGTTAACCTTGTTATCAATGGCAACGAAGTCAGAATGGGCAAGAGAAAAAATATGGTAACTCTTGAGGATTTAATTGATGAAGTAGGTGTTGATGCTACAAGATTCTGGATGTCTATGCGAAATATTGACACAACTCTTGATTTCGATATTGAACTAGCTAAAACAAAATCCGATGAAAATCCGGTATTCTATGTTCAATATGCACACGCAAGAGCCTGCTCTATTATAAGAAATGCTATAAATGAAAAAATTGACACAGAAACAGGAAAAACTGTTCCGCCTGTTATTTCAGAAAAAGATTTTGAATCAATGATTTCAAACTTCGACAAAAACAATGCCGCATTATCGGTAAAAGAAGCAAGAAAACTTATTTTAAAACTGGAGGATTTCAAATCATTAATCAAAAATTCTGCAGAATCAAGACAGGTTTATACAATCTGCCGCTATGTACAGGATTTGGCAGCAGAGTTCCATTCTTTCTATAACTCTACAAGAGTTATTACAGATGATATCGAAATAACAAAATCAAGATTGATGATTGTACAATCATTCAAAACAGTGCTTGCAAATGCTCTCAGAATACTTGCCGTTTCCGCACCGGAAAGAATGTAAATACAATACAGATAAAAAATCAAAAAAAACACCGTACATAAACAGGCGGTGTTTTTAATATTGCAATAATAAAAACAATAAAAAAGCCGCGTCACTGTCTATCGAAATTTATAAATAAATTGTCCTCCTACACTTTCTACTTCAAAAAATAAAACACCCACAAGATCAATCTTAGTGCTGCTGGATCTCTCCCCTGACACGGTTCGAAAGTTTATGCCATCTTATCCTTTGTTATCAACGATTATATAAGATTTCAAAGTACCTATAAAGCCCTCACAACAGGCTCTGCACCCCGCATCGGCTTCGGGTCAAGGGTTCGCAACACCCCGTGGAACACGGCTATTAAATATTAGCATAAGAATAACTTACAGTCCAGTATTGTATAGAAATATTATCCTTTCAGTTAATGTGTTTTTTTTATCAAGTTTTATCCTTTTATCTGAAAGGAGATAAATTTATGACAAAAAAATCAGAGTTATATAAATGCAACATTTGCGGAAATCTTGTTGAAGTCATTAAAAGCGGAGAAGGAGAACTCGTTTGCTGCGGTGAGGCTATGGAACTTATAAAACCGCAAATACATGAAGATGAGAAATATGAACATCACATACCGGTAATAATCGAACACGAGGATTGCAATGAAATTCAAGTCGGTAAAAAACCGCATCCTATGGAAAACGAGCACTATATAGAATTTGTAGAAGTTTATACAAAAGATAATAAAAAAATACTAAGACATTATTTTAACCCAAAAGAAGAACCTTCTATTAAAATACCGAAATGCTTTGATATAGGAAAAGCAATTGCAATGTGTAATATACACGGATTATGGGAAAAGCCTTAAATATATGAAAGGAGTTTTAATGATAAGTGACAAAATCAGAGATATACTCAATGAACAAATTAACAAAGAATTCTATTCCGCTTATTTGTATCTTTCTATGTCGGCTTATTTTACTGAGATTGGCCTGTACGGTTTTTCTAACTGGACAAAAATCCAATCTAAAGAAGAAATCGATCACGGTATGGTGCTGTTTGAATACGTACTTGGCAGGAATGCGCAAATACATCTTGCACAAATTACAACACCTGCGTTTGATATGTCAAGCCCGTTAGCGGTATTTGAACAGATATACAAACATGAACGCTCCATCACATCAGCGCTTGATGCAGTTGCTGTTATGACGGAAAACGAATGCGATCTTGCCACTAGAAATTTCATTGACAACTATTTAAGAGAACAAATCGAAGAAGA
>CALUYV010000003.1 GCA_944325095.1 Candidatus Gastranaerophilales bacterium
GTTAAATCTTCTTCGTTATTTTGGGTTTTACCGGTGTTTTGAATGTTGTTTTCTTCAGTTGTTTCAGTTTCTTCGGTTTGATTTGCTTCGTTGTTTTGGGTTGTTTTGTCAGTATTTTGAACATCGTTTTCTTGTTCATCATTTTCAACTGTTTCATTATCTGCTGTTAAATCTTCTTCGTTATTTTCAACTGCTTCATTATCAGTTGTTAAATTTTCTTCAATGTTTTGAGTGTCGTTCACCGGAGTATCGGAAGTTGTTTCTTCAGTTGTTTCAACATCTTCCGTATTTGCTGCAAAACCTGTTGCTGCATAATCTGTTAGAGTTTGAGCAAAAGAAGTTTCGGTTTCCTGCTGCGGAGTTTCTTGATTTACAACATTATTTATTGCTCCGGCAAGTGTTGAATTATCGGTTTCGGTTTGAGTTTCTGCTTCACCTTCCGGATTTGCTGTATTATTTACTGCATCAGAAATAGGGCTGCTGTCTGTTTCAGCACTCTGGGCTTCCGCATTTGCCTGATTGTTGTTCTGGTCAGGTTTTTCGCTTTCTTCTGCCTGTGTATTTGCATCTGAGATATTTAAAACATTTACATTAAGTACAGATTGAGCTTCTGTCATTGTTGTTATGGCAGAACCTATTGCTGAATTTGCAACGGCAGATACCGCTTTGCCTGCTGTACCCGTAGCGGCTGCTGTTGTACCTGTGATAATTTCAAGATTGCCTTTTGTTTGCAGTGCTGCACCAACGCCCATAAGGAATAAGCCTTGTGCAATTGTGAACATGTTTGATGCAAGAAGTACGCCGTAATTAAAGGTTGCTATTCCGTTGAATTTATCCATCAAGCCGAGTGCCTGCGTTGCAACACCTGTATTTATAGCATCTGTTGCATCTTGTTTTGTTGTATCGTTTTGTACTGTTAACTGGTTGTTGCTTTTATTTAAGACACCGAGGGTTTTAATACCTTTTGCTGTTGCAATTTCTCCGGCTTCTGTTGCCTGTATAAGATCATTGCTTATTGTGCCTCTTTCTTCTCCGAGAGATTGAATATTTTTTGCAATTTCAACTTTTCTGCTTTTCAGATTTGCCTGTTCTGCTTTTTCAGCCGCTTCTTCCGGAGTAATATCTTCGCTGACATTTTCTTCCTGATTTGAATTTTCAGCAACAATAGAATCCGCAACTGCAAATGCTCCAAGTACGGTATTTGCAGCCTGTACAGATTTTTCAAATTCGCTTTGTCCGTTTTTGACTATGCTGCCGTCTTCTGTCAGAGGCTGAGGCTGAGTTTGTGTTTCTTCTGTTTCTGAAACATTTTGAGTATCTATTTGAGTTGTGTCTTCATCCTGAGATTCTGCCTGCAGTCTTTCAAGTTCCTGAAGGAAGGATTCTGTATCCTGTTCGTTGCCTGTTAATTTTTCGTTAAGAGATTCAACTTCTTTGTTTATTGTTGTCATTTCTCGTTTTGCAACTTTTAATTCTTTTTTCATTGTCATGTTATCTGAATTAACAGTGCCGGTTTTGTCAATATCTATGGCACTTGAATTTAAAGTTTTTTGAGTTGCCTGTAATGATTCTTTTATTCCGTATTTAACAGCAGGTTTTTCTTCTTGAGTATTATTTTGTTCGTTTTGTTTGTTTTCTTCTGAAGTTTCATCATTTGCTGCATCTTCCGGAGAGGTTTGAGTTTCTTCGGTTTCTAAGGTTTCTGTACCTGTTGTTTCTTCAACTATATCTTTTGTTTCTTCTTCGCTTTCTTCGGTATAAGTTGTGTAGTTTGTTGCAAAATCAATTGTTTCGGCATATTCAATTCCGGTTGATTCAACTGCTGTTGTTTCGTTGCTGGTATCTAATTCTTCGCCTTTTTGTACCGCAAGTTCACCGATATCTTCGTTTGTCATACCGCTTAATGCCATGGAAACAAGACCGCTGTTATCAAAACTTGTTCCTGTGTATGCGTAAGGCAGGGTATATACATTGTAATTTTTGGTAATAGTGTTTAATGTTCTGCCTGAATAAATGGTGTCTTTTGCGATTTGGCTTGTATTAGTAATTTCAATATTCAAACTGTCAAGTTCGCTCAGGAAATCGTCCAGGTCGTTTTTCCCTGAATTCATTGAAAGTTTTGTTTCTATATTGTTATTTTTTAACAGTTTTGATAAATCTTTGAATTTGCTTTCTTCTGTTGCTGTAATCTTGCCGTTTTCTTTCTTGCTTTTCAAATTTTCCCATTGGTCTGTAAGACTTTTGAATTCTTTTACAGCCTGCACAAAATTGTTTTCTTCTTTATCTTTTATCTGGGTTGCTTTCTGGGCAATTGTATCGTATTTTTCTTTCTTTTCTTCAACTTTTTCTGCTGCTTTTTCTGCTTTTTGAATGTTCTTTTTTGCGGTTGCCTGCAATACATCAAGTGAATCTGTATTTGCGAAAGTATCTTCCTGTGTCGGATCTTCAGAATCGGAATCAAGTGTCAACACATAGTTTGTTATATCAAGCTGCTGTTGTCCGTGTGCCCAGGCAACAACATCTTCCGGTATTAAAACACCGTTTTTTTCCATTGCAAGAATTTCATCTGCAGTATAACCTGCCCACTGCGGGTCTTTTATAGGGCAGTTATTTGCCATTTTATGAAATGTTGCATATATTTTTCCGCTGAGTTTTTGCGCCAGCATCCGTTGTGCATATTCAACAAAGAATGTATCATAACTGCTCAAATCTGCTGCTGATAAAGGTTTTTTTGCTCCGTCTTCTCTGTTTCCGCCTACACCGTTCAGGTTGTTTGCTTTTAATTGGATTGCAAGTTCAATGACCTCTTCCGAATATTCATTAACAAGATCTTCGTCAATTGTAACATCGGTAGTGCTGCAAATATTGCCGGTTAAAAATGGTATATGATTGCTTACTTTTGCCATATTCCCTGTAATCCTTTTAATTACTACATGTTTTTTATCGGTTAAATTGCTGTTAATCTTTAAATTATACGTTTTTTTATTGAAATAAATTTACAAAAGTTTACATAAAGTGCTGTGAATTTTCTATTTTTTGACATTTCGTAATATTTGTAATATCATCCTTTTATCTTGTAATCTCTATTACAATATTTGGAATTGTTTATGAAAAGTAAAGTTTTTACATCAATAATAGTTTTAAGTTTAATGGTAAGTTTCACTTCTTGCTTTTGTTCTCCGTGTTATGCTGCAAGGCTTACGAGAAAACAGAAAAAAGAACGTGCTCTGTTGGATGTAGCTAAAACCAGTTTTGAAGATAAGCAGTATGATACTGCGATTGAGTATTATACTAAAGCAATCCGTGTTAATCCTGACAATGCCGATACTTATGCCAAACGAGGCAATGCTGAATATCTGCTCGGCAAATATAAAGAAGCTGTTACTGATTATTCAAAGGCAATTGAACTTGATCCGAAAAGAGAAAATCTTTATTACAACCGCGGAATTGCAAAATCAAATTTGAATGATTACGAAGAAGTTGTAGAAGATTACACCAAAGAAATTGAAATAAATCCCGAAAATGTTAATGCTTATCTAAACAGGGGAACAACAAAAGTTATATTAAAAGAATATGATAAAGCGATTGATGACTTTAATAAAGCAATTGAACTGGATGAGAAAAATGAACTTGCTTATTTCAATCGTGGAATTGCAAAACGTTATCTTGGTGATTACAACGGCGCAATCGAAGATTATAGCAAACTCATTTCTATAAATCCTGAGTATATTGAAGCATATAATAACAGAGGAGCGGCTAAATTCTATTTGAAAAAATATGCCGAAGCTGTTGAAGATTATTCAAAAGTTATAGATTTAGATAAAAATTTCAACAGAGCATATTACAATCGGGGCATAGCCAAACTCGGACTTAAAAAATATGAGGATGCAATTCTTGATTTTACCAAAGAATTGGAAATAAATCCTAAAAACGATGTTGCATATTATGAAAGAGCACTTGCAGAGGTTACTCTTGAACATTATAATTCGGCAATAGAAGATTATACAAAAGCAATTGAAATAAACGGAAACAATCCGGATTATTATTATGCCAGAGGCACTGTGATAAGTAAATCGGATGGTGATTTAAAGGCTGCCGAAAAAGATTTGACAAAAGCCATTGAACTTGATAGTAACGATGCTGAAAAATATCTTACCCGGGCAATAATATATTGCAAAATGGAACTTTATCTGCCTGCTATTGATGATTTGAATATTGTTTTGAAGATGGATCCTGATAATACTCAGGCGCATGATTTGCGTTCTTATGCCATAACATCTCAAACTGCCGCAGAAAAGAAAGAAAAAGCAAAATAATTCAATTATTGAAACTATTTATTTTTCTTAAAAATATGATATAATCTGCATTGAAGGAGATTTTAGATATGGATATCAGGATAGTTGAAAATGCTAATCAAATTGATTGCGATGTATTAATTGTTAACAAATTTCAGGATGAATTGACATCAAATGATTTAATCAACAGATACGCTCCGGATACTTTCAGAGGCGATGTCGGAGAAATCTTTTTAATTCATACAAGAGCAGAACAGCCTGCAAAGTATGTTTTGGCTGTCGGTTTCGGCAATGAAGATAATATTGATAATGATGTAATTCGTAAAGCAATTACACGGGCAGTAAAAAAATGTATTGAACTGAAAGCGCAGACTATTGCGTTCGATATCAGTACAAATGTTGCGTTCGGTGTGCCTACGGTTCTTGCAACTTCAATTGCTAATTATACTTTTGATAAATATAAAACCAAAAAAGATCACAAAATTTCTACGGTTTTCATATCAAAGGTTTCAAGTGATATTGAAGTTGTGGATGTGGCTTTGAAAGGTCTTGAACTTGCAAGAAATCTTGCAAATGAGCCGGCTGCTTATGCAACTCCTAAAAAACTTGCCGAAATTGCCCAGAAAATTGAAGGCATCGAAACCGATATTTACGATGAAAAAGAAATCAAAAAAATGGGTATGAATGCTTATCTTGCCGTTGCAAAAGGAAGTGATAACCCGGCAAGATTTATTCATATGAAATATGTTCCGCAAAATCCGGTCAAAAGAATTGCAATTATCGGAAAAGGATTGTGTTTTGATAGCGGCGGGCTGGATTTGAAACCGGCATCATCAATGCTTACCATGCGCAATGATATGGCTGGTGCTGCCTGTATTATAGGTATTATGAGCGTTATCGACAAGATTAAGCCGGATGTTGAAATCCACGGTTTGATTGCTGCCTGCGAAAATATGCCGTCTGGCAAATCTTATAAACCGGGTGATATTTTAACGGCAAGAAACGGAAAAACAATTGAGGTCGATAACACCGATGCGGAAGGCAGATTGACACTTGCGGATGTACTGTGTTATGCATGTGATCTGGAAGTAGATGAAGTAATTGATATTGCAACTCTTACAGGTGCTTGTGTCGTTGCTTTAGGCGATACCGTATCAGGTATTATGGGGAATAATCGTGAATTTGTTAAAACATTAACAAAAACAGCACTGTATTCGGGTGAAAAATTCTGGCAGCTGCCTATGCTGCAGGATTACAGAGAAAATCTAAACAGTGATATTGCAGATATTAAAAATACAGGCTCCCGTTTCGGCGGTGCTTCTTCTGCCGGCATGTTCTTAAAAGAATTTGTAACGGATAATGTTAAATGGGCGCATATAGATATTGCAGGAACTGCTTTTCTGGATAAGCCTCGTAACGGTTATTGCAAAGGGGCTACAGGTGCCGGATATTTAACCCTGTTGAATTATCTCGGTCTGCACCAGAACTTTTAATATTTAAAAAGGGGGTTCAAAACGAATCCCCTTTTTTTCATATATTTGTATGTGTAAATTTTTCTGCATAATAATTAGAATATTTTTATGAATGATTTTATAAAAAATATCAAATATTTTATTCTGTCATTAAAAGAGAAATCTTTGCTGCGAAAACTTAAAGATTCTACAAGGCAAAGTTATACAAATAATGATACCAAAAATGTTATGATAAAAGGTGCATCTCTCACCATAAACAGCAAAACACTCCAGACTATAGCGCAGGTAAAAGAAAATGTTACCTCGATTATTCAAAAAACTAACGGAGAGCCTGATGCACTTATTGATTATATAAAAGCAGCGAAAACCCCTGTGTATAAAATTAAAAATGCTGATAAAATTCTTAATTTTATAAATGAAGAAGAAGGTTTGATTACCGAAAAAGAAGGTTTTGATGCTTTAATACTTTCTGTTTCAACGGGGCAGGGAATAAAATTTAAAACGGCACCGATGTTTGTTATGCGGGAAGGGATAATAGAAAAATATTATATGCTGCATCATTTTTATTGCTGGTATTCTTTAAAATCCGGCCTGCCGGGTTTTGATTATAAGTCCAGAAAAATGTTCAAGCAATATCTGGTTAACGGTTCTGACGATTTCACCGCTAAACTTTCAATGGCTCAAATACTTTCTTTGCAGGAGGCAATTGCCAGAGATCAAGAAGCTACGGCTTATGTGCTTGAATATACCAAGCAAATTGAAGGTTCTCAAAATGTTATGGATAAAATTAAAAACGAAGGCAGTGCAAATATTTGAAATTTCTCCTGTAATATCTCTTGCATTTAAAATCTCTTTATTATAAAATCAGTTCGGAAAATTATTATATGGTCGTTTAGTTAGTGGATATTTAAAAAGGAGGTCTTGCTATGATTAGCAGAATTAACGGCGGTGTGAATTTTACGGCAGCTGTCATTCGTAATGCAGCGTTTCAGGAAGGGGTAAAACAGGCAAAACAAGATGCCCGTACTGATTATCGTTCTAATGCAAATGAATTTGTTAATGCTGTAAAATACCTTGAAAATGACGGAACAGATGATGTTTATGAAGTAGTAAAAGATGATAAAAGAAAAAACAATTATCTACTTTTGAAAAATGGTGAATATGAAAGAAATGCCGATTTTCCAAAACCCGGTCACAGCGTAATGGATTTGTTTAAACAATACCTTTTGAGTAAAAATGTTTCTGTTGCCAGACCTTTTACTCCTGCAGGAGATGTAAGGTATGAACTTACAAACCTCCATGATAATCTGGAAAATGTTCGTGAAAAGGTCAGAAAAATTGAAAGTGATGAAATCGAAATGAAAATTGATACACTAATGTAGAACATACATAAGCAGGCGGAGCAAGAATTGCTCCGCCTGCGTGTATTATCTTCCTCAATAAAACTTCAGTAATTCTGTAATATTTTATTTTTTCATGGTAGTATTATTTATAGGAAAGGTCAATTGAGGAGAATTGTAGAATGATTACGGTTAAAGATGTTGAACATGTTGCAAAATTAGCAAGACTTGAACTGACAGAAGATGAAAAAGTTCTTTATACAAAACAATTAGGTGATGTGTTAAAATATGTTGATCAAATGAATGAAGTTGATACCTCACATGTAAAACCGATGACTCAGGTTATTGATTTTGTTAATGTTATGAGAGAAGATGTGCCGGTTCAGGAAATATCAAAAGAGGATTTAATGTCTAATGCTCCGGATGAAGAAAACGGTTTCTTCAAGGTTCCAAAAATTAATTAAGATAATAAAAATTTATACGGTTTCTGGTTAATAAGAGCAGTTGGGAAAATTTTATGACTAAATACATATTTGTTACAGGCGGCGTTGTTAGTTCGCTCGGAAAAGGGATAATTGCGGCATCTTTGGGACGCTTGTTCAGGGCGCGTGATTATTCGGTAATTATTCAAAAATTCGACCCGTATATAAATGTTGATCCGGGTACAATGAGTCCGTTCCAGCACGGCGAGGTTTTTGTGACCGATGACGGAGCGGAAACAGATTTGGATTTAGGTCACTATGAAAGATTTACCGATACAAATTTCAGTCAGGTAAATAATGTTACATCAGGCAGAATTTATCAGGAAGTTATAAATAAAGAAAGACGCGGAGATTATCTGGGGGCAACCGTTCAGGTGATTCCGCATATTACAAACGAAATTAAAACAAAAATCGTTGCTGCTACAAAACAGTTTAATCCGGATTTCCATATAATAGAAATCGGCGGAACTATCGGTGATATTGAAAGTTTGCCGTTTATTGAAGCAATAAGACAATTTAAATCGGAAATCGGTTACGGGAATGCGGTATCCGTTCATTGTACTCTGCTTCCGTATCTTCCGACATCAGGCGAATTAAAAACAAAACCATCACAGCACAGCGTGAATGTTTTGAGAAGTTACGGCATTCAGCCTGAACTTCTTGTGTGCAGAACATCAAAGCCTATTCCTAAAACTGAGAGAGAAAAACTTGCACTGTTTTGTTCGGTTCCTAAAGAGGCGGTTATTGAATGCCGTGATATGAAAACTATTTATGAGGTTCCGCTTGCTCTGGAAACCCAAGGCATGTGTTCTGTTGTTTTGAAAATGCTTAATATGGAAGAAAGAACTCCTGATTTAACATCGTGGGAAAATCTTATTAAAAAGATTAAAAATCCTGAAAAGACCTTAAAAATTGCTATCGCAGGCAAATATACAAAACTGTCTGATGCTTATATTTCGGTTGTTGAATCGTTGAAACACGCAGGTTATGCAAATTCTGCTGCTGTCGAAATAAAGTGGATAAATTCAGAAGAGTGTGTTGATTATTCCGTATGCAAAGAAAAACTCTCTGATGTTAATGCTGTTGTTGTTCCGGGCGGTTTCGGGGTGCGCGGAATAGAAGGAAAGTTAAATGTAATAAGGTACGCAAGAGAAAATAACCTTCCGTTTTTAGGGTTATGCCTTGGAATGCAGTGTGCTGTTATTGAATATGCAAGGAATGTTGCCGGATTAAAAGGTGCAAATTCAAAAGAATTTGATGAAAATCCGCCTCATCCGGTAATTGATATTATGCTTGAGCAAAAAAATGTCAAAGGTTACGGCGGTACAATGCGGCTGGGGGCATACGAATGCCGGTTAAAAGAAGGCTCAAAAGCAGCAAAAGCCTACGGAACTCTTGTGATTTCAGAACGTCACAGGCATAGATATGAAGTTAATAATGAGTACATAGAAACTTTATCTAAAGCAGGGCTTGTATTTTCAGGAATGTCGCCTGACGGGATGTTGTCTGAAATAGTTGAATTACCTGAATTGGACTGGTTTGTAGCCTGCCAGTTCCATCCGGAATTTAAATCAAGACCGGATAAACCGCATCCGTTATTTGCAGGCTTGATTAATGCTGCTTGTAAGAAGAAGTAAATTTTGATGCGTTTATCTTCGTTTACCCCGTTCGAAATTCCCGGAAACTTTGCTTATATGTCTTGCGCTATATACATCTTCTTTTTGGCGCAGCGGCAGCAGTTTAATCTTGTCTTTGATTTCAAGATGTTTTAAAATATCTCTTCGCTGGCTTGAAAGACTTGGAGTTGCTGATAGTGATCTTTCATAATAATCATAAGTTAATGTTTTGTAATTTTTTAATTTGTCCAATTTCCCTTCGGCAATAAGTGTTTTTATTATTTGTTTAATTTCACTCGGGTAAAATGCTCTGGTTAAATCTATCGGGAAAGTTGTTTTATTCCCGCTGAGTTTGTATGCTTCTGTTAGTGCATCCAGAGCTTCTGATACGTGGAAATTTACTCCGGTTTCTTTAATAATTATTGCTGCTGTTTCAGGGTCGGAGCATTTTCCGATTGCTTCAACGATTCCGGGGTTTTGTTTATTTATATAATTTATTGCATTTAATTCTTTTATTGCTGCTGCTTTCGAGCCGTTTTCAGGTAACTTGATATTTTCGGCTGCGGATTTCAGAAATTTTAAAACATTTTGTTGTTCTTTTCCGGTCATTGAAGATGTTGCTTCAAGAAAATCTTTCATCATCTCGGGAGTTAGACGCATTCCTTTTTCTTTGCCAGCCGCAAGCAGTTCTTTTAATATATCAACTTTAGAAAGTTCAGAGTCATATTCTGAGAACATTTTTGAAAGTTCGGAGATTTCTTTTTGGCTAAAACGATTAACCCCATTGACTGTTTCTAATTCCATATATTTTGGCAGCATTTGCAGTTCTCTTGCATCTCTTGCTATTTGCTCTGCCGTTTTCTGAAGTTTTGCCCGTTTTACAAGTCCTAATGAATTTGCATAAGCATTTGACATAATTTTGTTGAGATTAACCATAAAACCTTCTTTCTTTTTTTACCTGTATATTTTATATAAGGAATTTTTTTTATAAAATTTGCTAATTTGTTACAAAAAGTTAACTCTTATAACAAATTGAAAACAGGATTTTAACTTGATTTTAATTGTTGTTAATACTATGATTACATAAGGAGCGGTTTATGAGAGGAGATTTTTATGTCTGATAGTGTTGAGTTAAAAAATTTTACGACGGTAAATTTTCTAAATTTTGCCTTGGGTTTTCTGGGATTGCAATTTGCCTGGCAAATGCGGATTGCGCTATCAGAACCTGTAACTTCGAGTTTAGGAGCATCTCCTCTGTTATATAGTTTAATCTGGCTTGCCGGGCCATTTTCGGGTATGGTTGTACAGCCGATTATCGGCGTGTTAAGCGACAATACAAAATCCAGATTTGGCAGAAGACGTCCATATTTGCTTATGGGTGCATTGATTACTGCTGTTGCTCTTTGGCTGTTCCCGCATTCAGCAGGAATATCTGATATTATCGGCAAAATTTTTCATGTTCATATGCCGGTTTGGGGCGGGTTATTTATTGCAGCAATTTTAATATGGATTATTGATGCCTGCATAAATATTGCGCAGGGTCCTTACAGGTCTTTAATTCCTGATATTGTGCCGCCGTCGCAGCACGCTCATGCAAATTCATATATCAGTCTGGCAATAGGTCTTGGTTCAGTCATTGCTATGGCGGTTGCTCCGACTTTGAAATTTGTGTTTAATTATCAGATGTCTATTTCCGCTCAATTTATAATGGCAGGTTTAGCGTTTGCACTTGCTATGATTTGGACTTGTTTAACCATTAAAGAAAAGAGTTCTTTAAATTCAGCCGAAGCTGATGTAAATACAAAAGAGGAGATTCAGAAGCAGTCATTCTGGGATTCTTTAAAAGACTTTTTCTTGTTATCTCCGGAAGTTAAGAAAATTTGTACTATGCAGTTTTTTACCTGGATTGGCATGATGTGTCTTTTGATATATTTTACCGCCTTTGCGATTCATACGGTTTACGGTATTCCGGATGATACAACAATAGAAATAGAACAGGCTTTAAAAGATACTGCTCAGAATTACGCTTTAATTGGTCTTGCAATCTTTAATCTCATTTGTTTTTTGATTGCGGTTCCGATTGGTACTCTTGCCCATAAATTCGGCAATAAGAAAGTTCATATAATTTCTTTATCCTCAATGATTCTGGCATATCTTGGACTGGCATTATTCTGTCATAATTCAATTGCTGTGTTATGTTTTATGGCTTTATCCGGTATCGGCTGGGCAAGTGTTTCGGCACTTCCGTTTGCTATGCTTTCAAAATATATCAAACCGGGAACAGAAGGTTCAGTTATGGGAATTTTTAATATATTTATCGCAGGTCCGCAGGTATTTGTCTGTACTCTTGTCGGCTGGATTATAAATATGGCGGCAATCAATGGCGGTATTAATCACCATTACGAATATTCTTTTTATATTGGTGCCGTTTGTCTGCTGCTTGCTGTTCTGGCAACATTCTCAATAAAAGAATAAATTAAAGATATAATAAATCCACAGTGAAAAGACCTTATTTTATAAGGTCTTTTTTGTAACAAAATATTAAAAATTTTTATAAAATTCGCAAAAAGTATCAAAAATATGTTTTAAAAAGAATGTGTAATATTATACAAAAAGGTAGTATCTTTCTAACAAAAAGGAGTGTGTGTTATGTTAAATGTGTCCGGTTTAAATGATACTGGCAAAAATGTTATTGCCCCGAATAGAAAACCCCAAACCCCGTATGATGCAATTGTTAAAAAAGTCCGGCAGCAACGTGCAATGGCCGAATTAAAAGAAATTGAAGCAATCCAACAAAAACCGAAAGAAGAAAGAACTTTTGCGGAAAATGTTAAACTGGCGTCATATCAACTGGATAGGACTCTGGCAGCATTAGATGAAATTCCAACCGTTATTTATGTCGCATAAACATTGTCATCAGGCAGGGAATCAATGATTTTCTGCCTGTGATTTTATCTTTTTTTAGATACAGGTGCCGTTATCAATTTTATATATTTGAACATCTTTTAAAAATTCATCTTCAAAAAGAATTGTATCTACGGAAGTGATAATAGTCTGAGTTTGCGGATTGATAGATTTTAGCAGATAGTTTTGTCTGATGTCGTCAAGTTCTGCCAGTACATCATCAAGCAGCAGCACCGGTTCTTCTCCTGTTTTTTGCGTAATTATATCAAGTTCGGATAACTTCAATGAAAGGACAATGGTTCTTTGCTGACCCTGTGATGCAAATTTTGTTGCCTCTTGATTATTGATATAAAAAATTATGTCATCTCTGTGCGGGCCGACGCAGGATTGGCAGCGGCGGATTTCTTCATCCATTCTTTCTGTTAAGGACAAATGAAATTTGTCTTTTATTTGTTCTATATCTTCGGTTTCTGAATTTGCGCCGAGAAAACTGCAGTCATACATAATTGAAAGGTTTTCGGTTTCGCTGATTGTTTTGTGTTTTGAAAGTGCTATTTTTTCAATTTCTTTAAGGTATTTTTTTCTGATATAGATAAGATTGCTTCCCGTTATTGATAATTGGTCGTTATATACATCAAGCAAATCTTTATCCATAGTGCCTGCTTTTGCGCAGGCTTTAAGAAAGTTATTTTTTTGAATGCGAATTTTTTCGTATTTAGTGAGTCTGTCGTCATACGCAGGATAAATTTGTGAAATCGCTCTGTCAAGCCAATCTCTTCTGTCCTGCGGGGTGCCTCTCAGTAACAGCAGGTCGGAAGAGGCAAAAAGAACTGTTTTTAAAACTGATTTGAAGTCTTTTATTGTTGATTTAACATTATTGAGTTTTGCTTCCCTTTTTTTATCTTGCGTATAGTTGTATGACATTGAAATATCAGTGTTTGCTTTAATAATATCGGCCTCAATCCTGAAATAATCTTTTTCAAAATTAATAAGTTCTGTTATATTTGATGTTCTCGGGGTTTTGAGTGTTGACAGGAAGCAGATGCTTTCCAGAATGTTTGTTTTCCCCTGAGCATTTTTTCCTATGATAAGAACTTTCATTTTGTCAAAGTTCAAAAAAAGGTCTGTGCAGTTTCTGTAATTTGTTAATTTCAAATCAGTTAATTTCATAAAAAGATTATACTTCAAACAAAGGATTTTTATTGATATATAGACATTATTGGAAATTTATTGTATAATCAAGTATATTAAGTAAGTAGAACAAGAAGGGCTTTATTAGATATGTTACCGGTTATAACAGAAGATATTGCGACGACTGCATTCGCAGAAATATTTGAAGATATGCCTGCATGGCGAAAGAGAATGATACATTATATCAAAGATGAAAATCCGGAAATTAATTCGGCAATTATTGAAGCAGCCAACAAAACCAATCTTGATCCAAAAGCGGTTGCGCTTGGCGCATATATGGTTTATCTGCTGATAGAAATGGCTGCGGATGATAGTGATGCTATTATGAAATATACAGAATAGGTTGGAGATTATAATATGGTTATTGAAGATTTATTAAATGAGTTAAAAGAAAGAGGCGGCTCCGATTTACATATATCCAGCCAATTGCCACCTGTCGGACGTATAGATGGTAAGTTGGTTCGTTTTGATTATGAGCCTTTGACAGCAGAAGATGTAGAACAACTTTTGTTCCCTATGCTTTCAAATGAACAAAGACGTCGTCTTGAACAGGAGTGGGAACTCGATTTCTCATACGGTGTAGAAGGAATCGGCCGTTTCAGGGTTAACTTTTATAAAGATAAAGGTGCTTATGCAGCTGCATTCAGAACGATTGCAACAACTGCACCTCAACTCGAAGATTTAGGCATGCCGCCAATTGTTACAACAATAGCGGAAAAGCCAAGAGGTCTTATTCTTGTAACAGGGCCTACCGGTTCCGGTAAATCTACAACTCTTGCTGCTATGATTGACTATATCAACAGAACTCGGGCAGAACATATTTTGACAATTGAGGACCCTGTCGAATTTGTCCATTCTTCCAAAAACTCTATTATTCACCAGAGAGAGTTGGGTATGGATACAAGATCATTTGCAAATGCTCTGAAGTCTGCTTTACGTGAAGACCCTGATATTATTCTGGTCGGTGAAATGCGTGACCATGAAACTATCGCTCTTGCATTGACTGCAGCAGAAACAGGTCACCTTGTGTTCGGAACACTTCACACCTCTTCTGCGGCACAAACCATTGACCGTATTATTGACGTATTTCCGGAAGGTCAGCAGCAGCAAATTCGTGTTCAGTTGGCGAACTCTCTTGTTGCGGTATTTTCACAAACACTGCTTCCAAGACGTCAGCCTGATGGTTCTAAAAAAGGCCGTATTATGGCTCAGGAAATCATGGTTGTTACACCGGCTATTGCGAACCTGATTCGTGAAGCAAAAGCGGCTCAGATTTATTCTACAATTCAAACAAGTTCCGGTTCCGGTATGCAGACTCTTGAATCTGCTCTTGCTGATTTATTCAAAAAAGGTCTGGTTACAATTGAAGATGCTGTTTCAAAATCTTCAAAACCGGCAGAATTAAAGCGATTAATTCAAGGCTAGTTACTCACAGTTAAAATTATAAGGAGGTTTTATGGCTTCAATGATAGATGCATACCGTGATGCATTTAGCGAGGATTTTGCGTATTTAAAATTTGTATTATTTGCAATTCCGGTATATTTTGTTTTTCATTTTTATTCTATCGGACAAATTGCAATGTTCAATACTTTTGCACCTATCCTTGGAATACTGATATTCGGGCTGTTTACACAGGCGATATATAATGTAAAAGCAAACAGAAAAGAAGTTTTGACAATTAATCCTATTGAATTTATCTTTGGTTTAATAAAGACTCTTGTGGTTATGGTGCCGAATCTTTTGATTTTTGGTACTATAGGTTATTATGTGACCAGATATAATTTCCCTGTTCAAGGAGTTCCGCATTTCAATGATATTTTCCATATTATTGTTTGGTTTATTTGCGGTTCTATCATTTTAACTTCATATCTTGCATTTGCAAAATTCCAGTCAATAAAACAGGGATTTAATTATAAAGTTATTTTTGAATCATGTGCTGATGTATTTTTACAATTGTTATTTATGATTCCTCAGTTAGCGATTGTAAACCTGCTGCTTGTCGGGCCGGTTGCGTATTTATATTTCTTTTTCAAGGTTCCGTTTGAGCACTGGACTTTTGCGGCATACTGCTCTTGTGTATTTGTTATAAATATTTCCGTACTGGGTAATTATTTTGCACAAATCTCAACAGAGCATGTAAAAGGTGATGATTCAGAATATCAGTTTAATACATCATTTGGCGATGTAACAGGCGATTCGGTTGATGTGAATTTCCAGCGCAATGTTATGAATACCATTGTTAATAATATTAAAAAAGATAATAACTTTAATAACAAGAAATAAATTTTGTAAATCCATTTAAAAAGAGGTTTCATAATAAAATGAAACCTCTTTTTTTAATCTTTCATTTCTCTGAGTTTTTTTAATTGATCTCTAATCTGGGCAGCTCTTTCAAAATCAAGGATTTTTGCTGCTTTGTGCATATCTTTTTCGAGTTTGTCAATGAGTTTTGGAAGATCTTTCTTTTCTATTCCGAGGTCTATCATTTCTTCTGCAACAATATCTTCTAAATCTCTGTAACTTGCAACAAGTGATAGCAGATTGTTTTCAATCGGTTTTTTAATTGTCTGCGGGATTATGTTGTATTTTTTGTTAAATTCAATCTGGAGTTTGCGCCGACGTTCTGTTTCTTTAATTGCTTTTTCCATTGATTCCGTGATTTTGTCGGCATACATAATGACTTCCCCGCAGGCATTTCTTGCTGCACGTCCTATCGTCTGGATTAAACTTGTATCAGACCGCAAAAAGCCTTCTTTATCCGCATCCATAATTGCGACAAGCGAAACTTCAGGGATATCAAGTCCTTCTCTCAGCAAGTTTACTCCGATTAGGACATCAAATTCTCCGAGCCGCAAATCTCTCAAAATTTCTACTCTTTCAATTGATTTTATTTCACTGTGCAGATATCGTACCCGTATTCCTTCCTGTATAAAAAAGTCCGTCAAATCTTCGGCCATCCGTTTGGTTAGTGTTGTTATCAGGATACGTTCATCTTTTTGCGCACGTTTTTTTATTTCGTTTTTCAAGTCCGGAATTTGCGAATCAATAGGACGCACTGATATTTTAGGGTCTAAAAGTCCTGTCGGGCGGATAATCTGTTCAACAATCTGCTGTGAGTTGTTTCTTTCAAATTCTGCAGGTGTTGCTGATATATAGATTTTTTGTCCGACTTTTTTATAAAATTCTTCATTTGTCAAAGGTCTGTTATCTTTTGCACAAGGCAGCCTGAAACCGTAATCAACAAGGACACTTTTTCTTGCGGCATCACCGTGGCTCATACCTTTGATTTGAGGAAGAGTAACATGCGATTCATCAATAACGGTCAAAAAATCCTTTGGAAAATAATCCAGAAGTGTTGCAGGTGCTGAACCTTTCGGGCGTCTTTCGATTATTCTGGAGTAGTTTTCAATTCCTGTACAATACCCCATTTCCTTAATCATTTCTATATCGTATTTGACTCTTTGTTCAAGCCGCTGTGCTTCTAACAGTTTATTTTCATTGTTGAGTTCAACAAGTCTTTGCTGAAGTTCCTGCTTAATTAAATCTATTGTTTCATCAACATTATCATCATCTGACAGATAATGTACAGCAGGATATATTACAACGGATTTCGGGGTTTCTATTATCTCTCCTGAAACATTGTCAATTTTTACGATTTTTTCAATCTCATCTCCCCAGAAATAAAATCTCGTGATTATTTTTTCATAAGCGGGCATAATTTCGACAATATCCCCTCTTGCCCTGAAAGTTGAACATTTTAATTCTAAAT
Organism: Candidatus Gastranaerophilales bacterium; assembly: GCA_944325095.1. GTDB lineage: Bacteria > Cyanobacteriota > Vampirovibrionia > Gastranaerophilales > Gastranaerophilaceae > Zag111. The sequence continues at coordinate 17,071 of CALUYV010000003.1, forward strand.
CATTTCTTTCATATCTTACACTGACAAAATATTTAAGCAGGTCATCTCTGTCTATGTTATCCCCTACTTTTATTTCAGCAGAACCTTTGAAGTAGTTTTCCGGAAGTCCCAGACCGTATATGCAGCTGACTGAAGATACAACAATGACATCATTTCTTTCATACAGGCTTCTTGTTGTATTGTGGCGCAGTCTGTCTATTTCTTCATTTATTGAAGAGGATTTTTCTATATAGGTGTCTGTTCGCGGAATGTAGGCTTCCGGCTGATAATAGTCATAATAACTTATGAAGTATTCAACCGCATTATCAGGGAACAGTTCTTTAAATTCGTTGTATAACTGGGCGGCAAGAGTTTTGTTATGCGCAATTATAAGTGTCGGTTTTTGTATTTGTTCTATAACATTTGCGATTGTAAAAGTTTTCCCCGATCCGGTTATTCCAAGAAGAGTTTGTGTGTCATATCCTTTTATTAAGCCGTCTGTTAACTGTTCTATTGCTTTTGGCTGATCTCCTGCGGGTCTGTATTTAGAGTGTATTTTAAATTTCCGGTATTCCATATCAGATATTTTAATACAAAATAGTTTTTCTTGTATTCTATTTTTGATTTTGTAATGTAACCTTTTGTAAATTTCATTAAAGTTTTTTTCGATTTAACCGATATGTGTATTATGTACAATTTATATTGCGAGGTGTAGATATTATGATTATTAGAATTGCCAGAATTATCAGACAAATTTTCGGTTTTCCTAAATTTGTGAAAGAATATGTAAGATACTAGATTAGATAAGAATTTTTTAGAAAGGATTGGTTATGGAGAAAGTATTAGAAAAGTTTAAAGCACTATATCAGGGTGAAGAGCGGCTTAAGCGGCACAGTATGCTTTTGCTGCTGCTTTTAATCCCTTCAATAGCGGCAGGAATATCAGGTGTTATTGATAAAGAGGTTCCGAAAGAAATCCTTATTCCAGCACTGCTTCTTATGTTAATATTTATGCTTTTATCAATTATTCCGGGAATCTTTTATTTAGGGTTCTGGGTTGATTTCAGCAGAAGCAGAATAATGTCAAAAGTCGGGCTGCCTAAATTGACTTTAGGTTCGTTTGTAAAAGGTTTAAAGGTATTGCCTTTATTTATTGTCTGGGGCTTATATGGTTTAATTATTGGCGGTATTATTCTTATTATACCTGTTATTCCGCTTATTTCCCTTATATCCTCCGGAAATCAGGGTGATATTGGTGTAGTCGGCAGTATTATTCTGTTTTTTATATTATTTATAATTTTGTATTTGTTAGTATTAATTCTATATTTAATTTTGGCACCGTTTTTCAACTATATATACCTGTCTTTTATTGAAGATTTTGTATATAGACCGGAATATTTTAACCCGATGACACTTGTTTATTATATGAAAATGGTGTTTAAAGACACAATGCTTGTAATGCTGAAGTTTTTACTGGCTGCAATTATTATAAATACGGTTGTTCAAATTGTATTGGCACTTGTAATAGTATTTGCATCAATTGCAGCAGGTGTCTGCGGTGCAATGTCATCAGGAGATTCTGAAAATATTATTACACCGGTTACATTAATAATACTTCTGCCTGCCACTACACTGGCAACTATGGTGCAGTATTATGTATGTGCAATGATAGGACTTGCTTCTTCGGATGCTTATGTAGATATTTATAAAGAACAAATAAGGCTGCCGGATCCTGCAGAAAATAATAACAGCGAAACGACAGAAGAATAATCTTTATTTCCCCTTAAGTTTTATCCCCGGAAACAATGTTTTCCGGGATTTTTTTATCTGTTATTGGACAGCGCAAGCACTGTTCTTATAAAAACCTGCTTATCTCTGTCTGAATATTTTTCCATATTGTATTTTGAAGATTTTGTTTTTACATTAAAATATTTTTCAATCATACCTGTCTGCTCTTCTGCGGTGAACTCTTCCCAGTATGGAGTTTTTCGTATTTTGCTGATGATTTCTGTTTCAAGATCTTCAAGTTTGCTTTTTTTGAGGTTTTGTTCTTTTTCTTCAGTTTCTTCCAATATATTTGGAATGGCAACAGGTGTCTGAATTGAGGTGTTTTTCTGCTCAATTTTATCTTCAACCGGTTTTGAGATAAATTTAATATCTTTTTCTTCTAATTTCTGCTCGATTATCTCTTTCTGGTAAATATCTCTGTTTTCAAGTTTATTTTTAAATCTCTCCGCAAGTCCCATTTTTCCCCCGAAATTTTTGTAAATTGTTACTGTTTTAAAATGTTTTCAAATTTCATTATCATATTTTGTTTGTACAGATTATCCGAAATTTTTTGTGCCAGTTCTTTATAACTCTGTGCAATATTTGTTGAACCGTTCAGGATACTGACCGGAATCCCTTTGTTTATAGCTGTCATAATTGCAAAATAATTGTTCGGTATTTTCCAGTAAATTTCTTTTGAAAGCACTTTTTCTACATCAGATTCTTTTATTTCATCATTTTCCATATACCGGTTAACGACAATTTGAGTTTTTTCTCTGTCGTATCCGAGTTTTTCAAATAATTCAAGGCATCTTTGAGTGTTTCTTAATGCCGGCAGATTTGCAACTGTCACAAGCAGTATCAAATCGGAATTGTCAAGTGTTGTGATGTTTTTTGCATTGAAACTTGATTCCGCATCCACAATAATATATGAAAAAGTTTCTTTCAGTGTGTTAAACAGTTTTGTGATTTGTTTCGGCTGAATGTTATCTGCCTGTTTGAAATACGGCGGATCAGCCAGTATATATAAGTTTGTGTTTTTGTATCTTTCCAGTGTGCTTAATAAAAAGGTTTCATTTATTTTTTCAATATTTTCAAGCATATATGAAATATTAAAAGACGGTTTGAGGTCTAAAAATGTTGTTATATCACCCATTTGAAAGTTCATATCAATGAGAGCTACATTTTCTTTTGTTATTTTTGAAAGTTCAAGTGCAAGATTTGTGGCAAGAGATGTTTTCCCGATGCCTCCTTTATTTGAAAAAACGGAAATGATTTTGCATTTGTTAACTTTTTTGGGTTGTTCAAACCGGGTAATTATTTTGTTAAAGGCTTCAAAAAATTCATTTTTAATAATCGGAACAGGGATAAATTCTCTTGCTCCTGCCCGCATAATTTGAATAATCAAATCGACAGACGGGCTGTCTGCCAGAGCAAGGACTTTGCAATTTGCGCATCCGGAGGTTACTTTTAAAATTAAATCCAGTTTTTCCTGTTTATTTACAGATAAATCGACAATAAAAATCGTTTTCCCCGGAGTGTTTGATAAGATTTCCAGTATTTCAGAGTAACTGCCCGCAGATTCAAGCAATTCGACATTGTCAAACTCACTGATAAACAGTTTTAATACCTGTTCTGTAGAGTATTCATCAGAAAGAATTAGTGTGGAAATCTTTTGCATAAACACTTACCTCTATTGTGATTATAGCATGTATCCCGGGGTTGTGCAATTGTAAAATATAAAAAGCCCGATACAGGTGGATTTTGTTACCTGCTTGGCTCGCAGGTGGGTGAGAACCCTGACTAATCCGTTTCCCGCTGGCGATATAAATATCGGCGGGTATACTTCAATGCCAACGGAGTTAACTCTCCCTATTTATATAAATGTAGGAACAAAATTAACACCCGTACGGACTTATATATAGTTTAACATGTTTTTTCAGGTATTGCAATTACCCGAGTGATGCCAGTGTTTCATTTATATATTTTTCGGTCATATCTGCTTCTGCAAGAGCCTGATTTGCCGGAGTTAAGTCAGGGCCTGTTATTTTGGCAGGTTCAGGACTTGGAATATAGTGTCTTTCAGGTGCCGGTTTTTTGAATTTGTTATTATTATCCGGCTGAACTTTGCATTCAGGTGACGGGATGTATGTTCTGATTACAGGTTTTTGTCCGTTTGCAGCCATTTTTATAAGGTTTGTATCGCTTTTGTAATCTTGAGGGTTTCTATGTAATGGCTGCTGTATCGGCTGTGCCGGCTGCTGTCCTTTGAATGTCTGCTCCTGAGTATTTTGTGCGGTTGTTTCATTTTGCGGAGTTTCTTCTTCCTCATCAAGTACGGAATGCGTAGGACGTCCGAATATCTTGTGGGTAGCCGTTGTTGTTAATTTTACAAGGAACGGAGTTACTACCGCCATCGGGATTAAGAATCTCATTGGAACACCGATAAGGTTTTTGTTTGCTATTCTTCTTAGCCAGTTCATATTAAATTTATTTTTTGATCTGTAAAATGCATTTGATTCATTACCAGTATTTATGAAACATCCGATTTTTTGCAGAAGTTTGGTTATAGGGTTTTTAATATTTTTAGTTCCGAGATATTCTCTGTTTAATTCTTTTACTGCCTGTTTCCATTCTTTTTTGCTGTTAAATTCTTTAGCAAGAGTTCTTGCATCGAGTGCTTTTTTTGCTTCTCTGTACGCTTCAACTTCTTTGGCATCTTTTAATCCTGCATATTTAAATCCGCCGACTTTGTGCATTGCCAGAATTCCGGCTGTCATACCGATAAAGTAAGTGAAGTCATTTACGCAGCGTTCCATAAAGGTTTTTACACGTTCGCCTTTTGCTTTAATTGTGTTATATAAAATGTCGGCTAAGATACCTGCTTGAAGTGCAACACCTAATTTACCGCCTGCAAATCTGTTAGTACCGCCTTCTAATATCCAGCTTAATGCTTTCGGGAGCATTCTGCCGAGTGTTGTTTTATTGCCTTTTCCTAATGTAACTTTGAATTTGTTTAAATATTCGCTGAATTGTACCCTTCTTCCGAAAAGGTGTGATCTTACTTTTCCGAAAGTTGTTGTATTGTTTCTCCAGAGGGAAACATGTTTCAGGTGCGGATCTTTTGAAGCGTTTTCAAACATATCCATAATTTTTTGAGGATTATCAATGAATTTGCCTTTTAATGCTTCAAATTCTGCTTTTCCGCTTAAACCGAGTTTTTTTGCTTTTATATCAACTGCCATTTCTTTTAACTGGTTCAAGTCGGTAATGTTTTCTATTTGCTGGCACAATGCTTTATCTGCACCTAATAATTCAATTTCTTTTCTCTGAATTTTTAGTGCTCTGTTAAGTGCTGTTTCGCCTTTTAAACTTTCTTTGAATGCGTTAATCTCGTTCTGCGGCATGCCGTATTGTTCAAGTTTTTGTATATAATCTACTTTTCCGCCGAAGCCCATACCGAGAATTGAATATTTGTCATTATCAACAATAGGTTTCAGGAACGATTCCAGAACCTGCTCAGCATCCATACATAAGAACCCTAAAGGCCCTTTTGCCGGGGCTTTTACATAAGACCATTCCGGTCTGGTTGAATGGTGCATAAGAGAGTTAACTATTTTACTTTTTGTGGATAATTTTTCAAGTTGATTTTTTGTAAAATCTATTGTTGATTGAAGTGCTCTTCCGACCCAGGTTTTTTCACAGAATTTGTCACCGAGATTTCCCAGTTTGCCATAGATTGTATTTGCATATTCTCCGCCGCTTTTGTAGTTTAATTTCTCCATACCCTGAGAGATTCCGTACCATGCAGCGGTACCGAGTGCTGCAACCGCAAGAGGGTTGTTATCCTGTGAGGCTCTTGCTCTGTTGGCAAGATATGAATTATCAACGGATTGTTTTATTGCTTCTTTATCAACATTTCCGCCCTGCATTGCAGTTTGGTTTGTGTATTGATACTGCGGAACTGCTCCGTTTTGCTGGAAATTTATATTCTTCCTGTTTTCTAACACCGGAATATTGACACCATTAATAGATTGACTTGACATAAATAAATATTTCCTTTTCCCTACATTATTATAAAAACATGTGAATTTGAAAAGTTGCTAAATGTTAAAAAATATTAACAAAATTCTAATCCGTTTTTATTTGTTTTAACTTGACCTCGTTTTAATAAAGTGTAATAATTTGTTTATGTTTAAGTATTATGGAAAAATTGCGCCGTATTTGTTTTTATTGCCTGCATGTGTAGTTCTGGTAATATTTTTCTTTATTCCGTTTTTTCAGACTATTGTTTTAAGTTTTCAGGATTATTCAAATAATATTTATAATCCTGACTGGAGCGGGATAGCAAATTATATTGAAATATTTAAAAATCCTGTTTTTTATAAAGTTATGCTGAATACTTTTATTTATCTTATTGCGGCAGTTCCTGTTCTGGCTGTTGTTCCGCTGTTTCTTGCAATTTTGATAAATCAAAAAATCAGAGGCATTACATTATATAAAATTCTTATTTATCTTCCGGTTATTGTTTCTATTGTAGTTGCAGCGATTGCTTTCAAGTGGCTGTATGCTGATCAGGGCGTGTTGAATTATATATTAAATGTTTTGCATATAAAATCTATCGGCTGGCTGACTGATTCAAACTATGCAATATATTCAGTTATTATTTTAACGATATGGAAAGGTATCGGTTATTATATGATGATTTATCTGGCTGCTTTGATGAGTGTGCCAAAAGAGTTGTATGAGGCCTGTGATATTGACGGTGCCGGTTTTTTACGCAAACATCTTACTGTTACGGTTCCGCATATTATGCCTGTTATTGCTCTTGTTACAACAATCAGTTCAATTTCTGCCATGAAAATTTTTGCGGAAATTTATGTTATGACAAAAGGCGGGCCGTTAAATTCAACAAAGACAATCGTTTATTATATTTATGAAAAAGCCTTTGAAAATCTTGAGTTGGGATATGCTTCCGCAATGTCGGTTATTTTGCTTGTTGTTGTTATGGTGTTTTCAATGATTAATATTTTCTGTTTTGAAAGGAATAAGTATCAACTATGATTAAAAAAATGTTGAAAAGTGTTTCTATTCATTCGGTATTGATTTTTACATCATTATTATCAATATTCCCTTTTATATGGCTTTTATCGACATCTTTAAAGGGTAACAGTGAAAACATATTTGCGTATCCGCCGGCTATTATTCCTAAAGAATTTACTTTTGCAAATTACACAGGTGTATGGCACAGAGTTGATTTAATGAGATATTTTATAAACAGTATGGTTGTAGCAGGCGGAACAGTTTTGCTGAATTTGATTTTATCTGCTCTTGCCGGTTATCCTCTTGCAAGAATGGAATTTAAAGGGAAAAAGATTGCATTTTTTGCTATACTGGCAACAATAATGGTTCCGTTTCAGGCAATAATGCTTCCTGTTTATCTTATAACATTAAAACTTCGTCTTGTTGACGGGGTAAGTGATGCTGCGGGGTTTGTTGGCTTAATTATGCCGTTTGCGGTTAATGCTTTTGGTATTTTTCTTATGCGTCAGGCATTTATGGCGATTCCGAGAGAAATGGAAGAGGCTGCTATTGTTGACGGATGCAATGTTTTTCAGGTGTTCTGGAAAGTCCTGCTCCCTATGGTTAAGCCATCGCTTGCCGTTCTTGCGATATTTACATTTATCGGCTCGTGGGGGGAATTTTTATGGCCGAGTATAATTTTAACAAAAGAATCAATGTTTACACTTCCTGTCGGTATTAACAATTTACAGGGTATGTTTTCTTCTAACTGGAGGTATATTGCTGCAGGTTCTATAATATCCACAATCCCGATTATTATATTTTTCCTTGCAATGCAGAAGTATTTTATTGCCGGCGAAAACGAAGGTGCCGTTAAGGGGTAAAGAAAATCATATAAAAAATGTATAGATAAATTTCCCATTATTGATTAATATCTTTATAAAGGGGAGAATTATGGGCACATTAACTATACGGGAAAAATTAGAAAAACGGGAATTGGAATATTTGAGTGAATTTGCGACAAAGTCTGTTAATTCAAAAGGAAGAAAAATTCCTGAAGAACAGTCCGATTTGCGCACAGATTTCCAGCGTGATAGGGATAGAATATTGCATTCAAAGGCTTTCAGACGGTTGAAACACAAAACTCAGGTGTTTTTATCTCCGTTTGATGACCATTTCAGAACCCGTTTAACTCACACTCTGGAAGTTTCGCAAATTGCCAGAACGATATCGAGGGCACTGGATTTGAATGAAGATTTAACAGAAGCAATTGCTCTCGGGCACGATTTGGGGCATACCCCTTTCGGACATTGCGGCGAAAGTGTGCTGGATGAATTGAATGAAGAGGGGTTTCACCATAACCTTCAAAGTGTTCGTGTTGTTGAGGTTCTTGAAAAATTAAACCTGTGTCAGGAAACCATTGACGGTATAAGAACCCACTCCTGGGGGTACACTCCGACAACCCCTGAAGGTAAAGTTGTTCAACTGGCAGATAAAATTGCTTATATAAACCACGATATAGAAGATTCAATAAGAGCCGGTGTAATTTCCCAGAGTGATTTGCCAAAAGACTGTATTGAGTATTTTTCTCCAAGGCAGAGCAGACGCTTAAATAAAATGATTACTGAAATTGTTAATAACTCCATTGGCAAATCTGAGATTTCCATGAGTGAAGAAGCCTGGGGTTATACTACAAAACTCAGAACCTGGATGTTTGAAAATGTTTACAGTGAAAAATCTACTGCTAAAGTTGAAGAGAAAAAAGCAAAACGGGTAATAAGAGAGTTGTTTTTCCTGTATTATGATACATTGAAGCCGATTTGTTCCGAGGATAAGACTGTCCGTATTGTTACGGATTATATTTCCGGCATGACAGACCGGTATGCAATTGAAAGATTTAAGCATAATTTTGTTCCGGTCGGGCTGAAATGCGGAGTGGGTGAAGATAATTTGTTTAAACTCGTGAACGAAACTCCGTATTGATTTTCGTATTAAAAGAGGTGAAGTCTGTTTTATGAATATTCAATTCATTTCAGAATATTTAGAATATCTGGAGATTGAAAAAGGGCTTTCTCCAAACACCCTGGAAGCCTATAAACGGGATTTGACTTTTTTTATTGATTTTTGCACATCGAGAAACGAAAATGAAATTACCGATATAAAACGAAATGATATAACATCTTATCTTATGAAACTCAAGGAAGAACATTATACATCAGCCAGTGTTACAAGAAAACTTGCTTCGCTGCGCGGGTTTTTCAAATGGTTCTGCGCAAATGAATACGGTTCCAACAACCCTGTTCAGACTCTTGAGCAGCCTAAACTGCCGAAGCATCTGCCAAAGGTTATGACAGTTGAAGATTTAAATAGTATTATCAATTCAAATCTTGATGTTCTTCAATCTCTTGTGGTTGAATTGCTGTACGGCTGCGGATTGCGGGTTTCCGAACTCGTTAACTTAAATATGAATGATATAGATATAAAATCAAAATATGTGCGCTGCTGCGGCAAAGGCTCAAAGGAACGGCTTATTCCTTTTGGTGAAAAAGCAAAAGAGGCATTGAAAAAATATTTTAAATCCAGAGATTTGATTGTATTACAAAACCATCTGGAAAAAAATAAAAAGTTATTGCTGAAAACTAACGGTAAATCTCTCACCCGTCAGGATGTGTATAATTTTATAAGAAAGCAGGGCGAAAAGATTAATAAACATATTACTCCTCATACTCTGCGGCATAGTTTTGCTACTCATCTGCTTGAAAACGGTGCGGATTTGAGAGTTGTTCAGGAACTTTTGGGTCATAGTGATGTTTCTACAACCCAGTTATATACCCATATAACAAAGAAACGGCTTAAAGAAGTATATTTTGCAATAAACAATGACTCGTGATAATATGAAATTATGCTAAAGGTTTTTATATCAGGGCTGGAAAAACAGACGGGTAAAACTATTGTTACTGCGGGACTTGCAGCAACAATGCAAAGTCTGTCTTATTCTACCGCAGTTTATAAGCCTATCCAGACAAATGCCGAAACTCTCCACGGGTTTAAAACATCTCCTGATTTAACCGTTATTAAAAAATTTGATCCGAATATTTCAACGGATTCCACTTATGTATTGAAAAGTCCGGCTCCGCCTTTTATAAGTTCCTATGAAGATAATGTGAAAATTGATGTAAATAATATTTATAATGATTTTCTGGCATCTGATAAAAATTCCGATTGTCTTATCGTTGAAGGCGCAAACAGTATAGCGGCACCTATTGCAGAGCATTTTACTGAAATTAATCTTGTGAAGGCTTTGAATATCCCGCTTGTTCTTGTAATAAATCCTAAAATGATTTCTATTGAAAGGGCAATAACCGGTATAAATTATATTCAATCATATAAATGCAGGTTTCTCGGTGTGATATTGAATAAATACGATGAGAATTCTGAAAATCTTGAAGAAAAGTATTACCCGCAGATATTGAAAGAGTTTGTTCCGGTGAAAATTTTGGGAGTTATTCCGGATTATGACAAAATACCGAGTTTTTCTCCGGAGTTACTGATTTCTGATGTCTTAAACCATGTTAATATTGAAGAAATTTTCGGGCTGAAAATAGCAAAATTAAATAATTAATCCATATTTCACCCTGTTGAGTGATAGTCCTTTAATCAAAGTCTGCTATTTTCATCTTTTTAAATGATGTCTATTTTTAAGGATATTATAAAATTATAATGTGAAAGGAAACTGATGGGGCAGGTAAATGGAAGAAAATTTCAGTTTTGCATCATACAATAACATAAAAAGACTATCAGAAGCCGAATTATCTCAGTTGTGGGAGCAATATCTAGCCGACAAGTCTAATAAAAAATTCAGAGATGAGATTATTGTGCAGTATATTTACCTCGTCCGTTATGCTGTAAGCAGAATTAAAGTTTCTCTGCCGGTTACTATTTCGATAGAAGATATTACCGGATACGGTGTGGAAGGTCTGATAAATGCCGTTGAAAGATTTTCTCCGCTGAAAAATGCAAGGTTTGAAACTTATGCGCTCATTCGTATCAGAGGAGCGATTCTTGATAAAATTCGTTCTCAGGACTTTTTGCCGCGCAGTGTCAGAAAAAAAATTAAAGAAATAAAACAGGCGGCAGAGGTTCTAAAACAAAATTTAGGCAGAACTCCGACTTCAGGCGAAATTGCCGAGTATCTGGATATGGAAGTTGATAAAGTTAATGCCATTATTTCGGAAGATGTTACTATTACATCTATTTATGACAAAAAAGGTTCATCCGATGACAGTATGGAAATTATTGATACTATTGAGGATTCCAATAAATTAAATCCTCAGGAAAGAATGGAAGAAAAAAATGTAAAATCCGATTTGCAAAGAGCATTGCAAAGACTTCCGGAAAGAGAAAGAGTATTGATGGTTCTTTACTATCAGGAAAATATGACGATGAAAGAAATCGGCGAAACTCTTGAGATGTCTGAATCCAGAATTTGCCAGCTCCATGCTCAGGCAATTATGAAGTTGAAAAACATTCTCAGCGAAAACAGAACGGCAAGACTCCAGCAGTCTATTGTTTAAACTTATTTTCGTAATTAAATATTATAAAATCTATCCGCTCTGTCATATCGGTTTCACCCTTTTTGAAAAACGGGATTATTTCTCCGAATCCGTTTGCTCTTATTTTGTCAGGCGGGATTTTTTCTGATATAAGGTAGTTTGCTATGTTGTCTGCTCTTACGACAGATAATTCCCAGTTTGTTTTGTAATCAGAAGTTTTAAATGAATCTGCTGCTGTGCTGCTTTCTATCAGGCAGGGTTTGTTTATAATTTTCAAAACTTTTGCAATTATATTTAAAATATCGAAAGATGCAGGATTTAGTTTATCTTTTCCTTCATCATAAAATGTGCAGCTGTTTATGCTCACAACCAGCCCCATCGGTATGATTGTATATATTATATTTTCAAAACTGTTCAGGTTTTCTTTGAAAAATCTTTCTATTTCGGTATTTGACTTATAGTTATAATCAGTCAAACTTGCCTGTATTTTCAGATTTTGCGGATAAATTCCTTCTGCAATACTCTGAATTTCGAGTATTGAAAATGCTGTTAGAATTATTGCTGCTTTTTTTATCAAAATGACAATCCTCTTATATGAAGATTGTCATTTAAACATTTTAAAACGGCTATTAGTCACCAAGTTAAGGTTTTGTAATAACGATAACATATTTTTCATCGTTGAAATATTTTTTCGCACAATTTAATATCTGTTCTGCTGTAACTTTTTGCACCAGATTTTTCATTGTTTCCGTGTAATCGAAATCAAAACCGATTACTCCGTATTTTGCATAAGAGCATGCCTGCTGAATGTTTGTTTCTTCAAGGAATGCACATTTGCCGATTAGATTGTTTTTTGCATCGGCCAGTTCTTTTTCTGAAACCGGATATGTTTTTATTTTATTGATTTCCTCTTCAAACCCTTTCAATGAAACTTCAATATTTTTTGCCTCAGTAGCAATATAAATCATGAAATTTCCCGCAAGTTTGTATGTTTCGTAAGAACTTCTTACTACATAAGCCAATCCTTTTTTATCTCTTAATTCAAGAAATAATCTCGATGATAACCCGCTTGCGCCTAAGATTATATTTAAAAGAATCAAAGCCGGATAATCTTCTTCTCCGTATGTCGGAACCTGCCAGCCTTTTATTATATGAGCCTGATTAAGGTCGGATTTGATATTTTCTGCGTGTTTTATACCTGTTAATACAGGACGGTCAATATTATAATCTCCTTCGATTGAGTCCGGTAAAGTTCCGATAGTTTCTTCTATTTGAGGCATTATTTCATCTTTTTTATTAGCCCCGACAATGGCAAGAACTTTTTTGCTGTTGTTTAAAATAGTATGATAAGCATCAATGACATCTTGTTTGGTAATTTTATCAAGATTTTCAAGGATTTTTGTCATTGAATTTCCGTAATAGTGGTTTTCAAACATTGTACGGCAGTATAAATCCATTGTTGCCGTTTTCGGAGAGTCAAGTTCTGCAGTGATTTCGCCGGTTAATTTGATTTTTTCCTTTTCAAATTCTTCAAATGTGGAATTTGTAATAATTTCATTCAGAAGTTCAACTGCTTTAGAAAAATCTTCATTTAAACATACAAATTTAAACCTTAAATAATTCGGGAACAACTCACAGGATAAATCAATTGCATATTTTTCAAATTCATTTGCCAACTGCTCGGAGTTATATTTTTTTGTACCCTGAAGCAGGAGTCTGGCAACAAGAGAATACACTCCCGGAATTTTCTCGGCATTATTCACCGATAAATTCAAACACAGTGCCATTCTTGGTGTATCTTTATTTTCTTTATAAATGTAGTTTATGTTATTCTTTAATTTTGAAATTTCTTTATCCATTTTTAACCTCTCTCCACTCGAAAATTTTACCATAATGTTATCGAAAAGACAAATTAACCTGCTTATGTTATACTTGCCGTATGGTAAATACTGTAAAAACAACAACGGTAATAGGTCTTAACGCATACATTGTTTCTGTTGAAACGGATGTAGTTAATTCTCTGCCGGCAATTTCTATTGTTGGACTGCCGGATGCTTCTGTTAATGAAGCGCGTGACAGGGTTAAATCAGCAATAAAAAATTCCGGTTATACTTTTCCTGCCAAAAAAGTTGTAATAAACCTTGCGCCTGCTGATTTGAAAAAAGCCGGTACAAGTTTTGATTTGCCGATTGCTGTCGGAATTTTAACAGAAGAAGAGGTTTTGGAAAGTGAAAAACTACAGGATTATGCTTTTATAGGCGAATTATCTCTTGACGGTTCTATTCGCGGAGTTTCAGGTGTTTTGCCTCTTGTTCTGGGGTTAAGCGAAGCAGGCATAAAAAATGTCATTGTTCCGAAAGCCAATGTAAATGAAGCTGCTCTTTGTGTCGGAATAAATGTATATGGTGCAGAGCATTTAACACAGGTTGTAAACCATTTTACCGACAATCCGATAACCAAAACTACTGTTGATGTCCACCGGTATTTGAGTGAGCAGACAATTCAGAATTATCCGTACGATTTTAAGGATGTTAAAGGTCAGAAAAAGGCAAAAAAAGCACTGGAGATTGCAGCAGCAGGCGGGCATAATATTTTGATGATAGGTTCGCCAGGGTCAGGCAAAACCCTTATGGCAAAATGTTTTGCATCTATTCTTCCACCGCTGGAATTATCTGAGGCTCTTGAACTTACAAAGATTTATAGTGTTTGCGGTTTGTTATCGGATGATGAGCCGCTTATGGCAAAACGACCTTTCAGAACCGTTCACCACACGGCATCTGCAAATGGTATTATCGGCGGCGGAAGCACCCCGAAACCCGGTGAAATTACTCTTGCAAACAGAGGGGTTTTGTTTTTGGATGAAATGGTTGAATTTCCCCGTCAGGTTCTCGAGGTTTTGAGGCAGCCGCTTGAAGACGGTGAAATTGTTATTTCCAGGGCAAAACATTCAATCAAATATCCTGCAAAATTTATACTTCTCGGGGCAATGAATCCGTGTCCGTGCGGGTATTTGGGTGATAAAGAAAAACAGTGTACTTGTTCTGATTTTCAAATAAGCCGTTATCTTGCAAAATTATCAGGGCCTTTGCTTGACAGGATTGATATTCAGGTTGATGTTCCTCGTCTTACTCCTGAAGAACTGCTTAATTCTTCCCCTGCCGAAGAAGATTCCGCTGCAATAAGAGCGAGAGTGATAAAAGCAAGACAGATACAGTCAGACAGGTATAAAAATGAGAATATTTTGACTAATGCGGAATTAAATTCGGAATTAATCAAAAAATATTGCAAACTGGATGCCAGATCTCAGGAATTATTAAAGATAGCGATTGTAAAATACCAGTTATCCGGCAGGCGGTATGACAGGGTTTTAAAACTTGCAAGAACTATTGCCGATATTGACGGAAGTGAAAATATTGAGCAAATTCATCTTATGCAGGCTCTTCAATTCAAAGTATTTAACGCTGAAACTTTCGGTAAGGGCTGATTTAGTACAATTGTGAAATATCAAGATTAATCAAATGTTTTGATTGTTCATAAATTGTGTTTTTAAAATCTCTTATATATTTCGGGCTCAGACCTATTTTGTAGAATATTCCCTGTTTATACAACTCAATCAGCCTGTTAACATATTTCTGGCAGTTTTGCGGGGTTTCCGGTTTTCTTTGCATTTGTTTGACAAATTCAATATTTTTCCGGTTTGAATTTTCCCGTGTTGTTGCACCGCCAAAATTTGCCATAATGTCAGCTCCTCCGCATGAACGGGGCAGGATATGTTCAACAGATGCAAGCGACGGCCAAATCAGCCGGTGTCCGATTTTTTCCGGCGATTCGGAAAGCAATTTCATAAAATAAGCGGAGGTGCTTTCGTTGGATGTCGGCAGTTTTGAGGCCGTTTTAAAAATCAATCCCTGCAAATTTTTGTCCGGCAAATCTTCAATGATTTTTAATAAATCATAGATAAAGGCTTTTCTTGAGAAAGATACAATGATTTCATCTTTATTTAGTCTTGCCTGTGCTGCAGTCATTAAGTCGTTCAATCTTTCGTTCCTTTTTAAAACAGATTTACGCAATATCAATTTTAAAAATTCAAGAACTTCTTTTTGATGGTCGAGTGTTTTTGCGTTAGTTGTGTTTGAAAACCTTTTTGATTCTTTGAGCAGTTTTCTCATTACTTTTTTTTCTTTAATATTTGGAGTATTGGCTATATCTGCGGCGATTTTTTCGAGTCTGTATTTAAATTCGTAAGAGGAGAACGGAATTAAAACAGGTCGTTCATTTAATTTTTTCTCTGTATTTTCCATCAAAAATTTGAATTTGCTGTTATATTCCTCCGGAAGAGTTTTAAATATTTCTGATAATTCGTGGAAGATAGGAGCCTGTTGTTTTCTTAATTGTCTGCAGTAAACGGGTTTTAATTCTTCCAGAATTTGTTTTATTGTCCAGTCCGGATGTATTTTTGAACGTTCTTTTAGTATTGTATAAATCTTCAGTTCAACTCCGGTCAGACTTTCTTCATAGGGTTGAAGAGTTTTTATAACTTCCGATGATTTTTTAAAAAACAAACGGGATTTTATCCACCGGTTTAAAACTTTCGGGTCAATCATTGTGATTCCGCTGTACATACATGGAAGTTTGTATGAAAATAGAACTCTTAACTTTGAAGAGTTTTGAATGCCAAGAAATGTCACCGGATGTATGTGCGGGATGTTATTGAGATTCTGCAGTGTTTTTGCAAACTCAAAATTACCGCAGTTTTTATTGTTTTGCGTTTTTTGTGCAGTCATATTGCAGTTGTAAGTAGTTAGTTGTACAGGCTGGATTTTCATATTTCTATTAATATTTTAACTTATTTTTTAAGATTATTAAAGTGGGTAAATTTTTATATTATAAATTAGCCACTGTGCTAATTGATGTTCCCTTGTCACTTTGCTACGCTTTTTTAATCAGTTCGGATCCGCCGGATTTTTATTTTTTGCGGAGAGGAATTTTTATCAGCATTTATGAAAGAGTTGCAAAAATAGGATGAGTTTGAAATTAGACGAAAAAAGATTGGAAAATCCGGAACCCGGAACTTTAAATCCGGCAGAGAATACAAAATTTATGAATATATGTTTTGCATCCGGAGAGAGTTATGTACAGCATTTATGCGCAGCATTAAAGTCTATCTTTTTAAATAAAAATCCGGAAGAGGAGTTTAATATAACCATTCTTTCAAAAGACATTTCCGAAAAAAATAAGAAATATATTTCTTCTCTTGCCGGTATCGGGTCAAAAGTTAATTTTATTGATGTTGATGAAGAAAAACTCAAAGATTCCTGTGTAATAACTTCTGATGTCCGGCATATAAATTCTTTGGCAACATATTACAGGTTTCTTCTTACGGATTTTGTAAAAGAAGATAAGGTGCTTTATTTGGATTGTGATTTAATTGTTAAAAAACCGCTTTGGAATTTATACAATACGAATATTGAAGATTGTTATGCGGCAGGAGTGACGGATTCTTTTGAAAAAGAAAATTGTGAAAGACTCGGGTTGAAAAAATATATTAATGCAGGGGTTTTACTTGTTAACCTTGCACTCTGGCGGAAAGATAATATAAAAGACAAACTTATAAACTGGAGTATTTCGAACAAAGATAAGATTGTCTGGGCAGATCAGGATGTTATAAATGCCGTGTTGCAGGATAACATTAAATATCTGGATAAAACTTGTAATGCTCAGGTTTCAGAGTGCGGTTTCGGAACAACAGGCGAGTTTAACAAAATTGCAGAGGATGCCGTAATTGTTCATTATGTCGGTGAAAGAAAACCATGGCAGAATAATCGTTTCAATTTAAGTTCTTATTATTATCGTTATCTGTTAAAAACAAAATTTGCATACAAATTTTATCTGCTTTTGTTATCTGAAATTTTCAGTATAAAAAATGAAATTACCGGAGGCAGAAAATATATTACTGTCAGAATTTTGGGATTGCAAATAAAAATCAGAAAGGAGAAAAAATGAAAGTTTTGATTCTTGCGGGCGGTCTTGGAACAAGGCTCGGTGAAGAAACTGTTATAAAACCGAAGCCTATGGTAGAAATCGGCGGATATCCGATATTGTGGCATATAATGAAAATTTATTCATATTACGGTTTTAATGATTTTATTATTTTAACCGGCTACAAGTCACATGTTATCAAAGATTATTTTTTGAATTATTACCATAGATATTCTGATATAACCATTGATATGCAAAATAATTTTGTTGATTTGCATATAATGCGGACAGAACCGTGGAAGGTGACAATGCTTTATACGGGGCAAAATGCTATGACCGGTGCAAGAATTAAAAAAGCGCAGGAATATGTCGGAGATGAACCGTTTATGCTGACATACGGCGACGGCGTCAGTGATGTTAATATAGATAATCTTTTTACCGCACATAGAAAATCCGGCAAATTGATGACAATGACGGCGGTACAGCCTTCCGGCAGATTTGGTGCTCTTGAAATTGATTCAAATAATTTCGTAACTGCTTTTCGGGAAAAGCCTAAAGGTGACGGAGCGTGGATTAATGGCGGATTTTTTGTTTGTGAGCCGGAAGTTTTTGATTATATTGAATCGAATAATGATGATGAGGTTTTTGAAAAAACTCCGCTTGAAAAACTTGCGCTTGACGGTCAGTTGAACGCCTTTAAACATGAAGGTTTCTGGCGGCCTATGGATACATTAAAAGATAAAATCGAGTTAAATAATTACTGGGAGAATAATAATGCTCCATGGAAAGTCTGGGACAGACAAAAAGTACAACTTTTAAACGTAATCGGCAGGGCTTCATAATGGATAAAAGAATATTGATGACAGGCGGAAGCGGATTTATCGGACAATCTTTGATTGAAAAACTCATTTCTGCGGGATATGAAGTTCATTCAATTGTCCATTCTTCTCTTTTGCCGGAGCAAAAAGGACTTGTTCAGTATAAACTGGATTTATTCAATCCTGAAATGATGAATAATTTTCTCAAGACAAAAAGATTTAAAAATTTGATTCATCTGGCATGGTATGTCGGCAGCGGCTGTCATATTGATAATGCGAATCTGGATTGGTCTATTGCAACTTTAAACCTTGTGAAATCTTTTATTGCAAACGGCGGTGAAAAGTTTGCCGGTGCCGGTTCGGTTTCAGAGTATGACTATAAATACGGGTATTTTCTTGAAGATGTCACCCCGTCTGATACAAAAACAATGTACGGAGTTTGTAAAAATTCCGTTTACAGAGTTTTGAATGTTTATTGCAGGCAGAATAATTGCGTTTTTAAATGGCTCAGGATTTTTAATCTTTACGGTAAAAACGAAAAGGACAGAAGATTGATGCCGTGTGTCATTAATTCGTGTCTGAAGGGTGAAGATATTAAAGTCAGCAATTGTTTAAAATTTCAGGATTATTTGTATTTGGATGATACTGTTGACGGAATTATAAAAATCTGGGAAAGCGATATTCAGGGAGCTGTAAATATATGTTCCGGAAAACCTGTCCAGTTAAGAGAAATTGTAAATAAAATTGTTGAGTTTACAGGATTTAAAGGGAATGTTTTGTGGGGAGCAATACCTTCTGCTTTTGAAGAAAATTTAACTGTCGGCAACTGCGATAAGTTAAAATCTTTAGACTGGGAGCCGAAGTATTCACTTGATGAAGGTTTGAAACAAACTATAGATTGGTGGCGTGATAAACAAAAGGAGAGTATAAATGTCTGAATTTAATAATGTTTATAAAGGTAAAACAGTTCTGGTTACAGGACATACCGGCTTTAAGGGCAGCTGGCTTTCTATCTGGCTTACTATGCTCGGGGCTAAAGTTGTAGGTTATGCACTTGAGCCTAATTCGCCGAAAGACAATTACAACGCATCATGTTTGAAAAATCATCTGTATGCGGATGTAACAGGCGATATCAGGGACAGCCGGAATCTTGAAACAGTTATTGCAAAATATAAACCGGAAATAATTTTCCATCTGGCTGCTCAAGCACTTGTCCGCACCGGTTATAAGAATCCTAAATTTACTTATGAAACAAATGTTTTGGGTTCTTTAAACATTCTCGAAGCCGCCAGAAAGTTTGATTTTATAAGAACTGTTGTTATGATAACATCTGATAAATGTTATGAAAATATTGAGCAAATCTGGGCATACAAAGAAACGGACAGAATGGGCGGTTATGATCCGTATTCATCATCAAAAGGATGTGCAGAACTTTTAATATCTTCATATCGTAATTCGTATTTCAATCCTAAAAAGTATTCCGAACACAAAGTTGCTCTTGCCTCTGCACGGGCGGGTAATGTCATAGGCGGCGGCGACTGGTCGGAAAACAGGTTAATTCCTGATTGTATTAGATTTATTGAAGAAGGTAAGGCTATAGAGATAAGAAATCCTGATGCAACACGACCGTGGGAGCATGTATTAGAACCCCTGAGCGGGTATTTGCGGCTTGGACAAAAACTTATTGAAGAGCCTCAAAATTATTCCGAACCTTTTAATTTCGGTTCTCCGCTTGAATGTAACAAAACCGTCCGTGAGGTTGTCGAATATTTGGTTCAATATTACGGAAAAGGTGAAATTCTGGATGTCTCTGGGACTGAAACCCTGCATGAAAATACATTATTAAATGTTGATGTTACAAAGGCTTATAAAAAACTCCGGTGGAAAGCAATGCTCAGTCTGCCTGAAGCTATAGAATTTACTGTTGACTGGTATAAAGAAGCACTCAAAAATCAAGATATGTTTGAATTTTGTAAGAAACAAATTCAGGCGCATATAAATAAAGGCTATCTGTGGGAGAGAGATTGTACACATAATATAAGGAGAAATAATGGAAAACAAATCACCGCGGGTGTCGGTTGTAATGTCGGTGTATAACAGAGCAGAATATGCAAAAGAAGCGATTGAATCTGTTTTAAATCAAACATTTACGGATTTTGAATTTATAATTTTTGATAACGGTTCAACTGACAGTTCTAGTGAGGTTATCAAAAGTTTTGCGCAAGCCGATAATCGTATTATTTTTATAAAAAATAAAAAGAACATCAATTATACCGAAAATCTTGTCAGAGGTTTTGATATGGCAAGAGGTGAGTATATAGCAAGAATGGATGATGATGATATTTCGCAGCCTGAAAGGTTTGAACAGCAGGTTAAATATCTTGATTCTAATCCGCAGGTTGCAGTATTAGGGTCTTTTATAAAAGTTTTTGGCGATTCCGGAATGAAATCCTGGATTGATATTTCGGATTCCGATGAACTTGAAGTTGCATTGAATTTCTTTAATCCTATTTGCCATCCGGCTGTGATGATAAGGAAATCTTTTTTAACGGCAAATAATCTTAAATATAATTTGAAAGAGTTGTATGCCGAGGATTACTGTTTGTGGAAAGATGTTGTTTTGCACGGCGGTAAAATTGCAAATTTACCTGAGCCTCTTTTAAATTACAGATATCATGCAAAAAGTTCAACAAAAACATCAAGAATATCAAAAATCCAGAATGCTTCGGCGGAAAGAACCCGGCATATTCTTTTAAAAAGATTTTATAATTCGGATAAGCAGGTAGCAAAACTCAGGAAGTCTGTATTCAAATACCCTTTCGGATACAATAATAAAAAGAGAATAAGCAATATTCTGGAAACAATGAAACAATATCCGCACCTTGTTTCATCAACCGGAATTGAAAAATTTAAAAACCGTTATCTCGGGACAAATGTTGTTATGGATATTATGTTTTCCGCAAGTAATGAATTTGTGCCGCATCTTGCAACTGCAATTACTTCAATCCTGATAAATTCTCTTCCGTTTGAGAGTTTTCGTTTTTATATTTTGGATGGCGGTATTTCTCAAGAAAATAAACTTAAAATCAATTTATGCAAGCAAATTAAGAATTTTGAAATTGAATATATAGCAATTGATAATGCAGTTTTTGCAAATTGTCCGAAAACTCCTGATTGCGGTCATATTTCAAAACAGACATATTACAGATATTTGATTCCTAAATTCAAACCGGAACTTGATAAATGTCTTTATTTTGATTGCGATATTGTTGTGGAAGACAGTCTGCAATCTCTTTGGAATACTGATATGGGTGATAATTATGCTGCTGCGGTTGAAGAATTATACGACGGTTCATCTGATGATGCTGTGAAACTGGGGCTTAATGCCACATTCAATGCCGGAGTTTTATTGATTAATATAAAGAAATGGGCAGAGGATGATATTTCTGATAAATTGTTCGAAAACACAGCAATTTTGCAGAAAAAAGGTTTGCTAAAATGGATGGATCAGGATGTTTTGAATTTTACATTCCGGAATAAAGTAAAATTTGTCAATCCGGAATTTAATCTTCAATGGAATACAACTGCTGCTGAAAATTGTACAAAATATACAGAGCAGGAAAGGTTGTTTGCTTATTCTCATCCGGTAATTATTCATTTTAATTCTTTTTCAAAACCGTGGAACAAAACATGCGAACATCCGTTGTGGAAAAGATATTATTATTACAGAAAATATTCACCATTTCACGGAATTTATAAAAAATATATTTTAAGGAAATTATCAAAAGAATTTCTCAATATATTCTATCGTAAAAAATATAGAGGAAATACAGTAAAAACAAAGATATTCGGGGTAACAGTCTTTAAAACGATTAGAAAAGATTTTTACAGTACAAATAAAATTTTTGGTATGACTGTATCCAGAAAATTTTTGGCGCATGAATTTTGGAATTTGTCAGCCGATAAATTTAATCGGCTGGAGAAAAGATTAAAATCTCTGGAAAATAAAATTGCAATTCCTGATAAACGGATTGAACGATATGAGATATTAAAAAACAGGTATAATCTTTTGGAACGTGTCGGAACATCAGATACTTCAGTGTTTTATCAAATATTTGTTGATGAAAATTACAAATATGATATCAATTTTGAGCCTGAAATTATATTGGATCTCGGTGCAAATACCGGATATTCTGCTGTTTATTTTGCAGAAAAATATCCGAAGGCAAAAATATACTGTCTTGAACCCGACATAGAAAATTATAATATCCTTGTTGAAAATACTAAAAAATATCCGAATATAAACTGTTTATGCGGAGCATTATTCAACAAAAACTGTATTTTGCATGTTGTTGATAAAGGCCGCGGTTTCTGGGGCTTTTCGGTTTGCGAGGAAGAAGATTACAATGCAGAATCGACTTCCGGCTATACTTTTGAAACTCTGCTTGATATCTGGGGATTGAATAATAAAATTCTTGATATTGTAAAAATGGATATAGAAGGTTCGGAAAAAGAAGTGTTTTCTTCTTGCTGCTGCTGGCTTCAAAATACACGGTTATTGTTTATTGAAGTGCATGACAGATTTAGAGCCGGCTGTTCAAAATCCGTTTTAAGTAAAATCCTTGAATATGATTTTAATATGGATGTAAAAGGGGATAATATTATTTTTGAAAATAATTGTGTAAGTAAAACACTAGCCGGTGAAGAAATAACAGAAGAAAAATTAATGCCAATCAACAGGTAAAAGTTTTCTGTAGGCCCTGATAAAAAAGCACTATCTTTACAGATAGTGCTTTTTTATATTTTTGTTTTAATCAAATTTATGATAATCTTTCCTGTTTTACGGATTCCATAATCTGTTCAAATTCTTTATCATCAATGGTTTCTTTTTCCAGAAGTTCTTTTGATATTTTTTCAAGCATATCTCTGTTTTCGGTTAACAGTCGTTTAGCCAGTTCATATCTTTCATCAACGATAGATTTTATTTCCTGATCGATTTCATAGGCAACCTGTTCTGAGTAATCTCTTTGATGTCCGAAATCTCTGCCCATGAATACATTTTCCTGATTTTTCCCGTAAGCCATAGTTCCGAGTCTTTCTGACATACCCCAGGCTGTAACCATTTTTCTTGCGATATCTGTTACATTTATGAGGTCTTGAGAAGCACCTGTACTTACATTATCTTTTCCGTAAACAATTTCTTCCGCAGCCCTTCCGCCGAGAGATACCGTAATTTTCGCAAGTAATTTTGCTTTACTTACATGTACAGTTTCATCTTTCGGTCTTGTCCAGGTTACTCCGAGTGCCATTCCGCGCGGAATAATTGAAACTTTATGTAATTCGTTTGCGTCAGGAAGCAGTTTGTCAATCAATGCGTGTCCGACTTCATGGTATGAAGTTAATTCTTTATCCGCATCTGTCAGAACTTTGCTTCGTTTTTCAATGCCTGCAATTACACGGTCGATTGATTTGTCGATATCATCCATTGTAATCAGTGATTCTCCGTTTCTTGCGGCAAGAAGTGCAGATTCATTTAAAAGGTTCTGAAGATCTGCGCCGGTAAATCCCGGAGTTCTTTTTGCAAGAACTTTTAAATCCACATCTTTATCGAGTTTTTTATTTTTTGCATGAACTTCAAGTATTTGCTCTCTGCCTTTAACATCCGGTGCGTTGATATATATTTGTCTGTCAAATCTGCCGGGTCTTAAAAGTGCGTTATCCAAAATGTCAGGCCTGTTTGTTGCAGCAATTACGATTATATTTGTATTAACATCAAAACCATCCATTTCAACAAGAAGCTGGTTAAGTGTTTGTTCTCTTTCATCGTGTCCGCCGCCTAAACCTGCACCTCTCTGACGGCCTACGGCATCAATTTCATCAATAAAAATTATACAAGGCTGGTGTTTTTTTGCCTGTTCAAACAAATCTCTCACACGGCTTGCTCCGACACCGACAAACATTTCAACAAAGTCGGAGCCTGAAATTGAGAAGAACGGAACATTCGCTTCTCCGGCAACGGCTTTTGCCATCAATGTTTTACCGGTTCCCGGAGGCCCGACCAGCAAAACTCCTTTCGGAATTTTAGCTCCGAGTTTCATATATTTTTCACCGTTTTTAAGAAAGTCAACTATTTCTTCAAGTTCTTTTTTCTCTTCATCAATACCGGCAACATCATTAAATGTTGTTTTTACCTTGCTGTCAAGGAGCATCTTTGCTTTGCTTTTGCCAAATGACATTGCCTGAGAACCGCCTGCTTGAATTGCTTTTATCATCATTGCAAGGGTGATAATACCGAATGTTATTATTAAAAATGTTCCGATACTGCCTGCCATTTGATTTGTTTCAGCCGCTTTTTTTACGGTGATATCCGCTCCGGATGCGTTTAATTTAACCATAAGTTCGCTGTCATCATCCGGTATTTGCACTCTGTACTGTTTTATCGGAAAACGCGAAGTGCTGCTGTCTATCGGAAGCAGAGGGGATACTGTGTCTTTTTGAGTTTTATCGGCTGTTGCGATATCGTCCGGTTGATATTTAGGTATCGCAATAATTTTATCTTCGTATTTTTCTATTTTGGCAAATTCTTTATTTTCCAGTTTTTGGAGAAAATTAGTATAGGATATTTCCGAGGTATCAGTTGTCGGACCGCTCATAAAAATTGTTGATAAAAACACCATAACAACAATTGCTAATATAACGTACATACCCATTGATTGACTTTTTTTCATATATAATAACCTTTCAGAATAAAAATAATATATTTGCTCTCGCTCGTATAAAAATTATAACTTAAACACTTTAAAAAGTGAACATTTTTTATATTTTACAGCCCTGTATTTTATTTGAATATAATAACAGCAAGAATAGCCGCAATAATAATCGGTATATTGTAGAATACAAAGGTTGGTACACATGTATCCCAGATATGATTATGCTGGTTATCAGCATTTAATCCTGCAGTAGGCCCCAGAGTGGTGTCTGAAGCAGGAGAGCCTGCATCCCCGAGTGCCGCAGCGGCAGCAAGTGTGATTATCATTGACGGTATGCTGAATCCTAATTTTACGAATATCGGAATATACAAAACCGCAAGTATCGGGATTGTGCCGAAGGAGGTTCCAATGCCCATTGTTATAAATAATCCGACAAAAAGCATCAGGCATACCGCTATAATTTTGCTTGTCATAAACGGTGTAACCATTGTGATAAGCGCATCAACTCCGCCTGTTTCTTTCATTACATTTGCAAATCCTGCGGCAACAAGCATTACAAATGCAACATATCCCATCAATCCGACACCTTCATTCATCAGTTTATCCATTTTATCATGGTCAATTGCTCTGAACCCGAAAATTACGGTCAATCCGACAAGAGCACCGAGCGGCAGGGAATTTGTCCACAATTGTATAACAAGTGTTAAAATGGCTGCAGCAATTGTTATATAGTGGCTTTTTGTTAGTTTCAAATCTTCTTTTTTATCTGTTTGTTTTACTTCTATATCTTTATAAATTCTCGGTTTTCTGTAAGCAATAAATATCGCAGCAAGATAACCGATGAGCATTCCGAGTCCGATAATCCAGGTGTATTTCCATATATCGCTTTTTAGTATATGCACTCCGTTAGATACAAAGTTTTCTGCAATCAACCCCTGAAATATCAGTCCGAAACCTGCAGGAATTACTATATAAGGTGCTTTCAAGCCGAAAGCAAGAGCGCATGCTACGGCTCTTCTATCAATTTTTAAATGATTCATTACCGCTAATAAAGGCGGTATGAGTATCGGAATAAAGGCAATATGCACTGGAATTAAATTCTGGGAAAGAATTGCAATCCCTGTTAATATAAAAATTAATAGATATTTTTTTGATTTAATTGTCAGTGCAATTTTTTTTGACAGCAATTGAGCAAGTCCGGTGTGTGTCATTGAAGCTGCGAAAGCCCCGAGCAGAATGTAACTGAGTGCAGTTTCGGAATTTCCTCCCATTCCGTTTATAAATACATTCATTACTTTTTCTATATCCATGTGGCCGGAAAGACCTCCGATGACAGAGGATACAATAAGAGCAAGCAGTACATTAACTCTGCATAAGCATAATACACACAGAAGCGTAACCGAAATTATTATAGGGTTTGTTATAAATGTTATCATTTTTCTGTTCCGAAATTTTATTTGATATGAATGTTATAGCATGGAAATGCTTTGCTGCATCCTTCTATTCTTTGCAGTGTTATTTCAACAGGAGCAAAAACTTTGAATTGATTTGAAAAATCTTCAATCTGCATTTTTTTGCTGTCGTTCGGAATTATATAATACTTATAAAAGGTGTCGTCTGTATCATTTATAATAATGTATTTATTATTTTTTGAGAATTTTAAGTTCATATCGCCTTTTTTAAGATCGGAAACTTTTATTACCGTATTGTCTTTAAATAATTTTTTGATTTCGTCAATTGTTAATTTTCCGGTAACAAAATTTATTCCGTTAAATGAAACTTTATAAATTTCAAAAACTTTAGGGAAGTACGAATATAAATTTTTATCCTGCAAAAATTCCTGACTGCCTTCACCCAGCCAGAAATCATCTTTTTTTACCTGCATATTGCCGGTTGAAAGATGATATACGGTATAACCGCCGTTGCCTTCCGGATAACCGAGCTGGAGTATAATATCATCTTTTGATTCGAGATCATCAACATGGCGTATGTATTCATGCCATTCTCGTTTATTCATATTGTATGTCCATAAATACTGACCGATTCTTGGCATATTTGATTTATCCGAAATTTCTTCGTCTTTGCTTCCTAAAAGCAAACTCAAGAAAAATACTACCATTATCAGTATAGCAATAATTGCAAAGATGTATCGTTTTTTCATTTATTCAGCCTCATTTAATTGCATTGTATATATACAATACCACAACCGGTTAGTGTTTGTAAATTTCCGGGAGGTGTTTTTTTTATAAAAATCTTAGCCATTCAGATAATAGTTTTTTATTGTTGATGAGGTTTAATATAAATAATCTTTTTCATACTTCCAGCTATTCTTAATTCCAACGAGTCTCATTTGAGACTCTTTTTTTATTAGTTTATATTTGTTTATATATAATTTATTTCATAAATTTTTTAAGATATTATATTTACATGGATATTACGGATGTTAATGTTATTTGGGATAAAGTAAAGGCTGATCTTGAGGAGAATTTACCCGAACATGTCTATAACAACTGGGTAACGCCTCTTGCGGCGGTTGATTGTGAAAACAATACTCTTGTGTTGTATTCTCCGCATTCTATGGCTGTTGATATTTTAAAAAAGAGCTGGTCTAAGATCTTAAAAAACTCTGTAGTGAAAATCCTTGGAGAAAATGCTTCTTATTCGCTCAGTTACGATCCTGAGTATGCAAAAAGTTATATAAAAACCCAGAAAGAAGAACTAAAAAAACAAAAAGCCGGACAATCAAAAGAAGAGCGCACTGCAGAAGATGCCAGAGCCGCCCTTGCAAAAATGCAATCCAGTGCTAATTTGAATTTGAATTTGAAGTTTGAAAATTTTG
Organism: Candidatus Gastranaerophilales bacterium; assembly: GCA_944325095.1. Lineage (GTDB taxonomy): Bacteria > Cyanobacteriota > Vampirovibrionia > Gastranaerophilales > Gastranaerophilaceae > Zag111. The sequence continues at coordinate 44,737 of CALUYV010000003.1, forward strand.
TCGTCGGGGAAAATTCAAAATTCGCCTATAATATTGCTTATACTGTTGCAAATAATCCGTCAAAACAGTTCAATCCGTTATTTATATACGGAGCCTCCGGTCTTGGGAAAACGCATCTGCTTCAGGCAATAGGGCATTATATAATATTCAACAAGCCCGAGTTGTCTGTTCGTTATGTAAGGATGGAAGAATACTTTAACGAAATGATGCGCTGTTATAAACTCAATGAGGCACCGGGTGCTAAGAAAAAACAATACTGTGATAATGCCGCAATGAGAAAATTTCATCAAAAATTCAGCAATATAGATATTTTATTGATGGATGATATTCAGTTTTTGGAATCAAAACATAAGACAATGGAAGATTTTTTCTCAACATTTGAGGCTTTATATACAAATAACAAGCAGATTGTTATAGCATCTGACAGAGAGCCGAAGGATATTCCGACTCTTGATAAAAGGCTTCGCACCCGTTTTGAAATGGGTATTGTTGTAGATATTCTTCCGCCTGATTTTAAAACACGATATGAGATAGTAAAAGCGTACGCTAAAGAATTGGATGTAGCCGCAGAAGATGATGTGTTTAAGTTTATTGCGGAAAATTTTGATAACAATGTGCGGGAATTAAAAGGTGCATTCAATAAAGTCAGTGCGTTTGCAGGATTTTCAGATATAAGTGTAATTACTTTGGATGTAGCACAGCAGGTATTGAAAAACTCAATTAAGAAAAATGAATTGACTATTGATATGGTTGCCGGTGCCGCAGCCGGATATTTCGGAGTAAGTGTTAAAGATCTGAAAGGTACAGCAAGGCAGCAAAAGATTTCTAATGCAAGACAGATTACGGCATATTTGGCACGGGAAATTCTTTCATTAAGTTATGAATCAATTGCGGATTATCTTGAGAAAAAGCATACAACAATTCTTTATTCCTGTGAAACTGTCGGGGAAAAAATAAAGGTTAATTCTGATTTTGCACAGACCGTTCAGGAGATAAAATCTAAGATAAAAAAATAAGGATATTAAAACTATGTATGATTATATAAAAGGAGAACTTGCCGGCTGCAGTTCTACAAAAAAAGGATGTTTTGCAACAATAGAAACAGGCGGTATCGGATATCTGATAGAAATTGTCGGCAGGGACTTTGCAAATCTGCCGGAAATTAATTCAGATTTAAAACTTTATACCGTATTGAATCATAAGGAAGATAAAATGTCGCTCTGCGGATTTTTAAAGCGTGAGGATCGTGATATTTTTAATATATTTACATCCGTTTCCGGTGTCGGTTTAAAAATGGCTTTAACTCTTATTAATTCTTTTGATGTTGCGACGCTTGTCGGGCTTGTTTTAGAAGGAAATTATAAAGAATTAACAAAAGCGAAAGGGGTCGGGCCTAAACTGGCACAGAAGATTATTCTTGAATTAAAGGACAAATTGACAAATTACGGACAGGTGGAAATTTCAGCCCCGTCTGTGTATATTTCGTCAAGTTGTACTTCTCAAAATGTAGAAGATGCGCTTCAGGTTTTGTATTCTCTAGGGTATAGCAAAGATGAAGTTTCTTCTGTTATCGGCAAAGTTCTCCAAACAACGGGTGCTGATGCTCATGCAGAGGATATTTTAAAAGAGGCTCTGCGGCTGTTGTCGTTATAAAATTTTTAGATGTCTGTTTGCGGGCAGAATTTTGCGTATTCGCAGAATTTGCATCCTTCAGGGCAGCATTTGAAAAGAGTATCGCTGCTGATTGTGCGGCAGGCATTTGATAAAAGTTTTGTATATTCTTCTTTTAATTTCTGATTGTATTCAATAACATGGTTTTTTGAATTTTTTACATCAATATATACAAAAGCCAGCGGCATTTTATTTTCCAGCAGTACATCAAGGCAAAGCAGGTATATCATAGTTTGATAGTCATATTCCGGATTTTTAGGCAGTGTACCTGTTTTATAATCCAGTATGTAATATCTTTCTTCGTCTTTCACTACAGCATCCAATCTTCCGCCGACCCAGTAATCACCGGCTTTGCAGGTTAGGGAGTATTCTGATTTCAGGCATGTTTTTTGAAAGAACGGATTATTTAATAATGAAAGCCAGAGTTCTTTTTCAGATTCAGTCAGTGCGGATTCTATTCTTGAGATATTTATTTTTTGCAGATAATAGTTTGCAAGTGCGTGAATCTTTTTCCCCTGTTCAAATTTGAGAAAAGATGCCGGAACATTTATTTGTTCTACAAATTTGTAGTAATATTTTTTCGGGCAGGTTTGATATGTTTTGAGCATATTTGGAGAAAAACTATTCATGAATTGATATCACCTCCGGTAAAGTCTTGAAAATGCTGCAAGGCTCCTGTTTCTGTTCTTTGTTGAATTTGTTTTTTACGGTTTCGGAAGAGGTTATAAAGAGTTTGTTTTTTGCTCTTGTAATTGCAACATACAAAAGTCTGAGGTTTTCTGATAAAATTTCCTGTTTTAATTCATATTGAGTTTTAGGTCTATATTCAGGATTTAATTTCTTTACATCTTCAATAAATTCGGAGGATTTAAGGTTTATTGAATTTATGGAAAGAGGCAGATTTTTTTCTGTCATTTCCGGCATAAAAACGAGGTTAAATTCATCGCCTTTTGATTTGTGCATTGTCATTATTTGAATTTTTCCGGCAAGATATTGTTTATTATCTTCATCTTCTTCGGAGAAAAATTTAAATCCGCTGAGGTTCGGCTTTTTTGCAAGTTCGGCAAGTCTGTTAACGGTATATTCAAGAGAATTATTTTTTATGCAGATTCTTTTTACGAGAGTTGAAATAAGATAAATATTGGATTTTTCGATTTCGCTTTTAAAATAATTCATTCCTGTTTTTAAAACTATCTCATCCGGTGTTAAATAACACAAAGATACAAAATAGTTCATTTCCCAGTAAAATCTTTCAAGTTCAAAGTTATCAATAGTATCCGTGTTTATACAAATGAAAGGCGATAAATATTTTCTTATTTCGCTGTCAAGTCCGCGTTTGTAGAATCCGGCATCTGCAAGTGTTTCATAACAACCGGCTGTAATTTCGTTATTAAACGGATCAAGTATCATTTTCATTACAGCAAAGATAACTTTGAAAACTGTTTTTTGCTCAAGGCATTGATTTCTCGTAATTACTTTAAATCCGCTGTTTTCAATGAGATTTTGCCAGGCTGCAACCTGATAGTTGTTTCTCAAAAGGATTCCGACAGTATAATCAGGATTTTTGGAAAGAGTTGTTTTTATTGAATTTAGAACAAAATTTTTCTCATCAATACTGTTTTTAAAAATCTCTGCGCAGACAGCCGGAGATTTGTCCGGAGGCTCAGGATTTTTCCCTTGAACAGGCTGCATATACATTTCAAAAAACGCATTTTTACTTTCCGGATTTGCAAGAGTATTTTTTACGAGTTTATTGGCAAATGTCCAGACATCTTTTGTGCATCTTTGAGAACAGTTCATGCTTACATTATAATTTTCGGTTATAAACTTTCTGAAACCTTCAACATCAGCATTTGAAAAAGTTGCAGTGATTGATTGGTTTACATCTCCGCATCGTATTACATTATTGTATTTTCCGGACAGCAGAGTAATCAATTCCTGCTGGACTTTCGAGGAATCCTGTGCTTCATCTTCTATTATATATTCGCAGATGTTTTGATAGTATTCTAAAATATCCGGATTTTCTTTGAGCAGACGGACGGAACCCGTCAGCATGTCATCATAATCAATCAGGTTAAATTCTTTCAGGCTTTGCTGGTATAGTTTGTAATACAGTTCAAAGTTTTTAAGTCTTTTATCGGTTATTACTCCTGCAAAATTTCCTCCGCCGATTTTGAATACCGAGACTCCGCGGTCAAATTCTTCCGCTGTTTTTTGTTCAAGATGCAGTTTTGCTGCAATTTCTTTTAATATTCGGCTTCTTTGTGCATCATCGCAAATTTCAAAATCTCCGGACAGTCCGAGCCTCTCAAAATTCCCGTTTTCTTTCAGTATCCTTAGCGCAAGCCCATGGATAGTGCTGATATTCGGCAGTTTTGCAGAGTTTTTTCTTATATTTTTTATTCGTTCTCTGAAATTTCTTGCAGCTGAATCCATATAAGTCAGTACAAATATTTTCTCCGGATTAACTTTGTTTTCCAGAAGTTTGATAATGAGAGCCAGCAAAATGGTTGTTTTTCCGGCTCCCGGGACTGCAGAAATGCCCATATATCCTTGCTTATAATCAAGTACGGGTTTCTGGTCATCTCTGGGGATTATTTTGAATTGTTTTTTCTCTTCTTCTTTATCCTGTTCGCTATCTTCTTTAACTACAATATAATTTTCAATTCCTCCGTAATTTTCGACTCCGTTTGAATCAAATAAACTGGAGCAGCAGAAATTTTTAACTTCCGTTCCGAGAGTTAATTTTCTCAATACTCTTGCGTTTTTATCTTTTGAAAGATTTATATTGTCCTCTATGGTGTATTCTTTTTTGTACCAGTCTTTTTGGAATACCCAGGCGTTATATAAAGGGCCCGTATCGCTTTTTATCCAGCCCGAGTTTGAAATATCAAGCCAGAAACGATATTTTGATTTTATATGATTATCAATAATTTTTTGGGGAGTAGAAACAACTATATCATTCTTTTCAATATTGAGAACAGAATATGGATTTTCTGCAATGATAGAGTTTTCTACCTGTAAAATTATATCAATTTTTCTTTTGTTAAATTCTTTGCCGAATACATTTTCAAAATCCGTCAACTGTTTTATAAAAAAGTTAAATTTATTAATTTCTTCTTTTGTGCAGGGTTTTTGGGATAGAACTTCATTATATATCATAATGACAAGTTCCGAAATTTTAAATTCTGTTTCAGACGCAAGGTTTAAAACTTCCAGAAAATTTTTATATTTGTTATTGTATTCTTCATCTTTAAATTCATAATCCGGAAGTTTTTTGTTTGTATCAAAGTAATCGAAAATAGATTCACAGTATTTTATCGGAATTTGCAGGATTTCTGACAGTAATATCTTTATATCCTGGGATGTTAGTGTTTTTTTCAACTCTGTAGTCATTTTCAGAATTGTTATTGCGGCTTTGACCAGTTTATTCTGGATTAGTTTTTCGCTGCCAGAGAGGTAGAGCAGGTTTATATTTTTTTTTAGATTTTCTCTGAGTGAAAATTTCAGCATGTCATCTATCACGGGAGAAACAATTGATATCTGGCATGGTTTGACTTTGTTTTGCAGGAGATTGTTTATTTTATTTGTAACAGCGTCTATCATTGCGGAACGTTTTGCAAAAGATTCATGTGTAAAACTTTTCAGGGTGTTTGTTTCATTATCCATGACATTTTTATACAGTTCGTTTGCCGTGAGCGAGATTTCAACGGGTTCTTTTGCCGTAATTGTTTCTCCGGCGAAAATATTTTTAAGTTTTTGATAATTGTTTTTATCTGCGCTTAAATAGCCGCATCTTGAAGAACCGAGTTTGTCAATAGCGATATAGCAGTCTTTTAACTGTTTTGATAAATATTCAATAAAATCAAGACAGATAGGAGTGCATTCGTCTGCATCATCAATGATTAAATATTTGATATCCTTAAAATAATCGGTATTTTTATAAACATAGTTGAAAAGCAGGCATTGTCTTAAGTAATCAAAATCTCTTAATTCCAGAGTCTTTTTTAATAGCTTTTTTATTGCCAGATTTGCATCATCAGAAAATCCTTCTTTTAATATTTTTGCTCTTTCATCGACTTCTGATTGTGACAAATTATTCTGGAC
>CALUYV010000004.1 GCA_944325095.1 Candidatus Gastranaerophilales bacterium
ACTTGAAAATAATAAAAATCTTTATTCGCAACAGGTGCACTTATCGCTGTGATATAAACATAAATAACCTGCTTATTCCATCTGCATATCCTGCCGTTGAGTTTCGAGTTTTCAATATATTTTGAGATTTGCAAAGATACCGTCATAAATATATATTAACAAAAAATATTATTATTTAAAACAAAAGACGGACTTAAAAAAGCCCGCCTTTTTGTTTATTCTCAACTATAAAAGATTATAATTTAGAAGCAACCATCTTAGTTGTTTCAGCAAGTCTTGTAGAATAACCCATTTCGTTATCATACCAAGAAATAATCTTAACTTGATTACCGCCCATTACACGGGTCAACAAAGCATCAACAGTTGAAGATTGAGAAGTACCAACATAATCAGAAGATACTAACGGTTCTTCAGTATAGCAAAGAACATGACCGTCTGCGCCTTCTTTTAATGCTGCGTTAACTTCTTCAACAGTAACATCTTTAGAAAGTTCAAATACAACATCAACCAAAGATACATCAGGGGTTGGAACTCTCATAGCGAAACCGTCCAATTTACCTTTCAATTGAGGTAATACAAGAGCAACAGCTTTTGCAGCACCTGTTTTTGTAGGAACGATGTTCAAAGCACCAGCTCTTGCACGACGAGGATCTTTGTGACCTGCATCAAGGATTCTCTGGTCGCCTGTGTAAGAGTGAACAGTTGTCATTAAACCTTTAACAATACCGAATTTTTCATCGATAACTTTAGCTACAGGAGCCAAGCAGTTAGTTGTACAAGAAGCCATAGAAATTACATTGTGTTTTGCAGGATCATACATTTTGTCGTTTACACCCAAAACAATTGTAATATCTTCGTTTGTAGCAGGAGCAGAAATGATAACTTTTTTAGCACCTGCATCAATGTGAGCGTGAGCTTTAGTTGCATCAGTGAAGAAACCTGTTGATTCAACAACAACTTCAACACCTAAATCTTTCCAAGGCAATTGAGCCGGATCTTTTTCTGCGAAGAATTTAATTTTCTTTCCGTTGATAATGATACCTTCTTCGTAAGCTTCAACTTCACCGTCAAATTTACCCATTACAGAGTCATATTTGAAGAGTCTTGCAGCATCAGCAGGTTTCAAACCAGGGTCATTGATTGCAACATATTCGATTTCATCAAAAATACCTTCTCTGATTGCAGCTCTCAATGTGTTTCTGCCGATTCTACCAAATCCGTTAATTGCTACTTTTGTTTTACTCATAGTATTTACTCCTTCTTATTGTAACAATATATTTACTACTATAACATGGTTGATACTACCATTAACAAAAAAACTAATCAAGTATTCTGACCGCATGAATAATTAAGAAAAAGTTAAGTTTATGCAGAACTATTTTAATTTTTTCAAAGAGGAAATGAAATTATTATGCTCGACATCGCCGTCAACCTTTGTCAAAAATATCTGGCAGTCTTTTTCATCCGCATCAATTGCAGGTATTTTTGAAATTTCGGAAGCATAATAATTTGCATCATTACGGCTGCCTAAAGGAATACGATTCGCAAGAGAATTTAATGAGAAATTGCGGAACAGTCCGTAAACACCTTTTTTTCTGTTGGAAAATTTGGTATAAATTCTCAATGCTGCATCCTGAGTTTCAAGATTATATGTACCAACAATATATGAACTCAACTGCGGCGCAGAAGATGTAATATGCATAGGTATAACAACATTATCTTTCAATACCAACTCTCCATTAATTTTATCAAACCGGCCTTCCGGAATATTTACAAGATCAGAAATAACGGACGGGCTTATCATAGTGAACGGATTTCTGAACAGGGCTGCAACTTTCATAAGATATTCAATCAATCCGACTTTGCCGATAACACCGTTATCAACCTTGAATCGTATAATCCCGTTGAGTTTTAAAGAATCATCGGTATTCAAATGTATCAGCCCGCTTGCTTTTCCATCAATTTCATTTGAAAGATTAAGCAGTGAAGCTGCGATAATATCCGAGTTTACATCTTTTATTCCGAGTTTTATTTCATATTTATGGTTTTTCAAATCACAGTTTATGTCAGCAGACGAATGCCCTTCTGCGATTTCAAAACGATTTGATTTTATTTTCAGCATACTGTTTTCGTCAAGCGACATATTTGCAGCAACATTTGCAAAATTAATCTTTTTATAAAAACCCTTTTGAACCTTCAAAATACATTCTTCAATAATTAAATTAGCGAGGTCAAAAGTTTCTTCGGTAACTTCATCATCAACATCAGCATCGGCATTTTTTTCAATAGACTCTGCAATAGCAGCATTCATATCCTCTGACGGTTTTGTTGACTGCATCTGATTAAACATTCTCAAATATCTGTCAATATCAATCTCATCAACTGCAAGAGTAATATTTTTTACAATAATCGGGAACTTCAACTCATTTACTACAGAACCGGAAATATCGTATGCTGAACGGCGGAATCTTCCGTTAGCCGCAATAGACATAAGATCTTTATTTGTTTTAAATTCTCCGTTTTTAATAAACAGCCTCTGGCTTGGGATTGCGACTTTTTCAGCCTTCATATCGGCTTTTATTTTCATCGGGTAGCCTTTTCTGTTCAACACGGAAAGATTACCGGTGAATGTACCGCCTCTGAAAATTCTCTGCTTTGCGAGCATATTTATAAATCCGCTCGGCATAGGCTTCTTGAGTTCAAGTCCGAGTTTTCTGACAAAAGTTTCGCCGTTTGAGAAATCAACAACCCCGTTCAGACTGACAATCGGCACCATAACTTTGGACATATCATCGCCGGGATTACCCGCATAATAATCCATTGATTTTATATCAAGCAGCATATCTTCAAAATGCATTTTAGCAGACAGAACCCTGCTTGCCGCATCATTCATATATGAAGTTTCGCCGTCAACAATAAAACCGTTGCCCTTTTTAAACCAGTACAGCCATTTTATATCCATCTTGTTGTATTTGGATTTAAAATATAATTTTGTTTCGGACTCCCCTTTTATTTGAATAGGATAATTGAGCATTTTAGACAAATAATTCTGAGCAAAATCATTTGTAACCAGAGAATCCCCGACAATATCAATATCTACAGATTTAAGATAGTCTTTAACCGTGCCGCTGAAACTCATTGTATTTGACGGTTTATTGTTATAAAAGCCTTTAAAATTCTTCAAACCTACTTCATAATCATCAAAATCAACATCGCCTGAAGTCACTGTAACGGGCAAATCCATAAACGGAACGAGTTTAAACAGCATCTTATTAAGTTTTATCTTACCGTCAAGCCCCTTATTATTAACCGTAATATCAAAATCAAAATCGCCGTTTATATCTTTAAAATACACTAACTGTTCTGACAGATTGTTCGGAACAATCTGTGAATCCAGAAGATTTATCACTGCGGGAATTTTAAAACTTCTGGAATTTAAATTAAGCGAATAATTATATTTTGTATCAACAAACCCGTTCACGCCTACAGCAGAGGGTTTGCCGTTATTCTGCGAAACAAGAATTTCAGCATTATCAATAGAAATTTTATTGTTATCTTTTATAAAAACACCATTCGCATCTGTTGTTTTTATATTAACGGTATCAGACTTTGTCTTTATATCCAGATTCGCAATATATGAAACTTTTTTGTCGCCTGAATTGCCTTCAACTTCAAAATTTTTTGTATTTAATTTTATCTTGGTGTTTTTATCTAAATCGTACAAAACAATAATGTTTTTAACCGCAACAGAAGAATTGAAAATGTCAACAGAATATTCAGATGGTTTCTGCTCTGTTTTTTTCTGATTTAGAAAAGGAAGAGCAGTAATTTTATTAACATCTGCATATAAACCGTCCAGAGATACAGAATTTAAAATTACACTTTTTTTACTTAAAATATCTTTTAATGAGATATTAATATCAAGATTTTTTACGGCTAAAATATCCGGATTTTTGGCATCCGAGAGTTTAAATTCCCCGACTCCCAATGCAATTTCCGGAGATAATCCCGTTTTCAAATACGGATTTTTTATATCGACATCCACTGAATAAGTTTTTTCGACAATATTTTCAGCATAAGAAATAAATCTGTCGTTTGAAACAATCCACGGCAGAACTTTCAAATATCCGGCAATCGGAATTGCTGCCGCAGCACCTAACACAACTGCAGCCGCCCCAAGATATTTCATAACCGTTAATACTTTTTTTGCTGGCATATTATACCTTCCGAAAAATATTATAACATGGAAAATCAACTACTACATTTCAATACGCATAATTTATGATACAATGTTAATATGAAAAAAATATTTTTTGCAGTTTTATTTATGTTATTGACTATTCCTTGTTTTGCAGTCGAAGAACAATCTGCACTAATAACAAATAAGGAGGTAGTTACATTTACTCAGGATGAAAAATGGGGATTAAAAGATAACACCGGCAATATTGTTGTTGAACCGGAATACAGAAGGATGGTACGATTAGGCGAAAATGCCTGGATTGTACAAAACAAAAAAAACAAATACGGATTGATAGATTCAAAAGGAAATGTTCTGGTACCGTTAAAATTTGCCCACGCCGACAGAACCACATCGAAATTTGCAAAATTCGGCAATTACAGCGACTACGGGATATATGATGAATTTGGAAACATCGTTGTAGAGCCAAAATACAGAAGAATAGATGTTTTATACGGACAAATGTTCCTGACTTACCGCAATTATAAATACGGAATAACGGGATATGACGGACGTGTCATCCTTGAAAACAAATTTGATGATATTTATATGCCAAAACCGAATGTTATGCGTATTCAATATAACGGAACATGGTACGAGTTGGAGCAGGTAAATGCCGAAACCTTAACTCTTCCGGTTCAGGATCACCCGCTGGAAGCAGATGAAGCCTTTGATTTGAAAGATATTGTTATTACAACAGGCGCAGTTTCAGGGTATTCTGTTTTAACCTTTTCGGATTATTTAATTAAAGTCTTTTCTTCGATTTCTCCGGCTCATGAAGAAACCATTGATGAATTAATGCTCTCTCAAGGAGCCGATACCGTTAACATCTGGCTAAAACTCACATGGCTGCCAAAATATCCGTTTATATTCTGCAGAAAATACTATGAAAATGTCAGAAACCCTAATAACGGCCCGCTGACAAATGTAAGAAACGAGTTGAAACAGCAGATTAAATAATATTATCCGTAAACAAAGAAAAAGTTGCCAAATAAAATTGATGGCAACATTAAATAAACACGAGGATATTAAGAGAGAGAGTATAAAAAATATTAGTTATGAAATCTTTATTATTGAAACCTTTTTCCGTTAATTATATCCTTGTTTCCCCTTACATATATATAAACAATTTATAATTCCATAAATTGCCTGTATCTGTAATATGTTGTTAACACATCTTAATCAGGGGTCTTTAACATATAAAGAATAGATAACATTGAACTATAAAGGATTTATATCAGATATTTTCAGGTTTACAATTCCTTCATTTCTTTTTTCCAGACAAACAAAAAATAAAAAGCAAGAATAAAATATACAAGCCACATCAAAACAGTCGCAAAGCAATTCGAGCCTGCAAAATATGCCTGAAGCCACATAACGGCAGAAACTCCGTTCACAATAATCCACACATACCACTGCTCAATGCATCTTTTTACGGTAAAAAGCATGCCCAATACCGAAAACACTGTTGTGACAGCATCGGGTACGGGATTTTTATCCTCTAATGCAGTCAGCAGAAAAGCAAGTATTATAGTCAGAAAAAGGGCTGTAATAAAATACACCAAACGGGATTTTACGGTTAATTTCGTTTTTATAATTTCACGGGAATCGCTTTTAAGATGCTTTTGCCACTTAAATATCCCGAGAATCTGCATCGGGAAATAGTAGCACATATAAAGAGCAAGATTTCCAAACAATCCGTTGCGAAAAGAAATGTAAGAATAACAAAGTGTTCCGGCAAGTCCGAAATAATAACACAAGACTCTGCCTTTACCTGCTAAAATTGTGTAACTTATCCCGAAAATAGCCGAAATAACAGCAATTATATTATCTTTTATAATAACGGAAAGAATAAAGATAAATAAAAGAATTGAAGGGAAAATAATTCTTTCATATTTACCCAGTCCGGAAAATTCATTCACCAGATATTTACGCAGATTTTCCATTCATTATCCTTATCTTTACCGTGAATATATTTCTGTTTTTGAAGGAATATTCACCGGTTCAATGTAAGTTTTTATGTATTCAAAAGCATCCTCAGGCGAATTTGCAACATAAAACAAATTTCCTGATGTTTTTCCGGCAAATTTTTCAGAAATCATATTATCAAAAAATCTTAAAAGATTATCATAAAATCCGTCCGTATTCAAAATTACAATAGGCTTTTTATTATACCCTAACTGCTTTTGAACAATCATCTCGGCTAATTCTTCAAGTGTGCCGAATCCGCCGGGAAGAGCAATAACCGCATCCGAAATTTCATCCATTTTTCCTTTGCGCTCACGCATACCGCCTGTCAGATGAAATTCATCGCAATTATCTGTGCGGCATCCCATATCAACCAATTTTTGCGGCATTACGCCGTAGATTTTTCCGCCGGCATTTTTAACCTGCTGTGCACACGCCCACATCAGTCCTAATGTGCTTCCTCCATATACAATATCGAACCCGTTTTTGCCGAGCAATTCTCCCAGACGCTTTGCATCTTCATAATATACCGGTTTCAAAAAATCGCTTGACGAAGCAAAAACACAGACTTTTTTTATTTTATTCATTTAAATTACCGCCAATTCTTAAATAGTAAGAACACGCAACTCCGGTTCCGCTGTCGGAACAATCAGATTTCAAATCATCAAGTTTCCAGCCGGAGCCGAGAGGAGTTATATTGCCGTCTATAAAAATATTCAGCCCGAAAACATCCTTTCCCCATGTGTTTGGACCGCGTAAACCGTTCATATCAAACATCATCAAAAACACCGGATGATATAAATCCTCGTCTTTGATATCTTTTATACCGATTATTTTGTTGTTTCTTGTAAGATACAGTTTATCAAAATAATATCTGTCCTCAGGCTTAACAACTGATGAATTTAAATAATGGAGAGTGTATTTCTTTTTCAGAGAATTTGACTCTGATATACGCAAATACGGTTTCACAAGAGTCATCATAATCTGCTCGCGGGATTTTTCATCCTTTGCATTTCTGAGTCCTTTTGCAATATCTGCATCAGCATGAGCATTCATCGCACTAAAAACATATTCCATTTTATTTATTGTTTCATTCCAAAGTGAAATATATGCGGCTTCTCTTGTTGTAATAAATCCGGTCGGAACAAACATAAGACAAATCGAAAATATTACAAAAATAGTTATAGAATACTCAACCTTCCAAAAACGTTTTTTCATCAGTAATTATTCCCTTGCCAAATCTATACGCTTTTTCTCTTCAAGGAGTTTTTCATAAACCCATTCAGGCACAAAATTTTTCCCGAGAATAATTTGCCCGTTCATAATATTCGGAGTATGGAAATCTGAACCGCCGGTAACAATCAAACCCAACTCCTCAGCCATTGAAGAAAAATATTCAACACAAGCCGGAGAATGCTTCCTGTGATAAGCCTCAATTCCGCGCAGCCCGCAATTCATAAGTTCTTTAATAAGGGTTTCCGCAATATCAATATCATGCGGATGCGCAATAACAGGAACTCCGCCCGCATCATAAATAATTTCGATTGCATCAAACGGAGATACTGTTTTTCTTTGAACATAAACAGGAGAATCGTCATGAATATATTTTGCATAAGCATCCATAATATTGTTTGTGCCGCCGGCACTTGTTATCGCTTTTGCTATATGCGGTCTGCCGATACTGCCACCTTCTGCTACAAGTTTTTTCACATCCTCAAATTTAATACGGATACCTTCTTTTTGGGCAAGAAGTTTAATGATTTCTTTGGTCTGTTTTATTCTTGCCTGCTGCTGAATTTTTAAGAGTTCTTTAAAATCATCATTTTCGGTATCCATAAAATAACCTAAAATATGAACTTCATAATTTTTGTACAGTGTATTTATCTCTATACCTTTAATTATTTCTATTTTGTCAGACAAGCCTTTGTCTTTTATGTATTTTCGTGCAATGTCATACGCCAGAATATTATCATGATCAGTAATGGCAATTGCTTCAAGTCCGACATCTACAGCGGTATCCACAATCTTTTCGGGTGAAAAAACTCCGTCCGAAAAATAAGTATGAATATGTAAATCAGTCTTCTTTTTCACTTACCTTTTCCTCTTCTATATTACTCTTACTAAAATTAATTCTTTTAATATTAACAGCACAACCCGTTAATGCATCAATATCAACCTCAACCGCATTGATTTGAGTAATATTGCCCTTTGCAACTTCATAACGTTCAGGGATTGCTGTTAAAAAACGATTAAGCGAATTTGCATAATCCATACCTATAACACCATCTGCCGCACCGCAGAAACCGGCATCCGTAATATATGCCATTTTGCCGTTGATAATAGCCTCATCCGCTGTCTGAACATGTGTGTGCGTTCCGAAAAATGCACTCACACCGAGAGATTCGCAATATTTACCAAAACATATTTTTTCAGCAGTAGCTTCAGCATGAAAATCTATAATTACAACCGGTGTAATTTCCTTAATCCGTTCAATTTCACGGGCAGCAATCTCCCACTGGGAATCGACTATATTCATAAATACTCTGCCGAGAACATTTATAACTCCTACTTTGCCTTTTGGGGTTTCAAAAATCCTTGAACCGGCACCTTTTGTACCTTTTGGATAATTTATAGGTCTTATAAGACAATCTGCAGAATCAATATAAGTATAAATATCCCGCTTATCCCAGATATGATTGCCGCATGTCATACAGTGAATACCGTATGTTTTAAATTCGTTATAATTTTTTTCGGTTAAACCAAAGCCATGTGAAGCATTCTCAACATTCGCAATAACAAAATCATAATCTCGGGAAGTTTCCAGAAAATCTCTAACGGCATACCTGCCCGGTTTGCCGACTATATCGCCGAAAAATATAATTTTAATTATGTTATTTCCGCCTGTCATTATTCACATACCTTAAATTGTTTTAGGAAAAGAACAAAACCGGTCATTTATTATTTTTGGATATAAATAACACACCTGAACTTTTCAGACAAACAATTCTATTTTGCTATTTCTGTTGTTCTGAATTCTCTGACAACCGTGACTTTTATCTGTCCCGGATAATCAAGTTCATTTTCTATACGTTTTGCAACATCCCGTGCGAGTTTGCTTGATGCTGTATCATCAAACATTTCAGCCTGCACAATAATCCGAACTTCACGGCCTGCCTGAACGGCAAAAGATTGTTTTATTCCTTCGTAACTATTAACAATCTCCTCAATTTTTTGCAGACGTTTTATATAAATTTCAAGAGTATCGCGTCTTGCCCCCGGTCTGCCGGCAGATATTGCATCAGCAACTTTCACAAGAACTGCCTCAATTGAATTGGCAACAACATCATCATGATGCGCTTCAATTGCGTGGATAACCTCGGGTCTTTCACCGTAACGGGCGGCAAGTTCAACACCAAGCTGGATGTGCGTGCCTTCCTGTGTTTGATCAACCGCTTTTCCTATATCATGCAGCAAACCTGCTCTTTTTGTGATTTTTTCATTAGCACCCAGTTCTGCTGCAAGCATACCTGCTATATGACCGACTTCAAGAGAATGTTTTAAAACATTCTGTCCGTAACTGGTTCTGAAATACAAACGGCCGAGAGTTTTAATTAATTCTTTATTTAACCCCATTACACCCATTTCAAGAGCAGCATTTTCACCTTCTGCCCAGATTTTTTTATCAATTTCTTCTCTGGCTTTTTCTACCATTTCTTCAATTCTGACAGGGTGAATACGTCCGTCAACAATGAGTTTTTCCAGTGCAAGTTTAGCGATTTCGCGTCTTACCGGATCGAAACTTGATAATACAACGGCTTCCGGAGTATCATCAATAATTAAATCAACACCTGTTAATGTTTCCAGTGCTCTTATATTTCTTCCTTCACGACCAATAATGCGGCCTTTCATCTCATCACTCGGAAGAGCGACAACAGAAACCGTCGTTTCTACAACCTGCTCTATCATACAGCGCTGCATTGTTGTAGATAAAATTTCTTTTGATTTTTCCAGAGAAATTTCACGAATTTTTGCCTCGTTTTCTCTGATTAATTGCATCTGTTCCTGAGCAAGATCATTTTTCAACTTGTCCAGAAGTGTCTTTTTAGCTTCATCAATAGACATTCCGGAAATTCTTTCCAACTCTTCTGTTTGCTTTTGTACAAGTTCAGCAAGATAATCTTCTTTATTCAAAAGTTCATCCATTTTATTCTGAACCTGAATTTCTTTATCGGTATATTCTTGAATTTTATCTTCAAGCATATCTTCCCGTTTTGCTAATTTTTGTTCCTGACGGGCAAGTTCCTGCCGTCTTTCTCTTTCTTCTTCGTTTAATTTTTCTCTGTCTTCCTGCAGTTCCTCTACCGCTTTAATTTTTGCTTCTTTGTAGAATAATTTTTCTTTTTCCTCGAGTGCTTTTTTATCCTTCATAACAGATTCCAGCGCACTGCGGGTTTTGTTTTTTTGAATAATCAGCAGCACAACCAGAACTATTATCGTAATAGCCAATACTGCCAATAATACTGCCAAGTTTGTTGACATAACGTATTACCTTATCCTTTTCTATTTTTTATATAATACACGCAATGCCGGGTACATATAGCCTACCCGAAAGTGTTTTATTCATATTAAAAATAAAAAGTCATTGCATATATATCAAAAAATGTTTCCTACTACATCTGTACACATGATACCATGTAAATCAGATTTTGTATAGTAGGCAGAACTCATATTATTGTTGTATTTTTGAGTTATATAAAAAGTAAAAATTTCAAACAGGAAAGACCCCGATAAACGAGGTCTTTCCTATATATAAAATCCCTTTAAATTTATTTATTTTCATTATCTGCAGAAACAGGTGCCTCATCAAAACCGTTATCTACCTTGCCGAGAATCTGCGGAAGTTCAATACCTGCCTGCCCTGCAAGATCATGCATTGCAGGAAGTGCTTTTATCAAATCTTTCATAAAATTAGCGGTTGTAGATCCGTTTGGAGATCCTGCTCCGCCATCCCAAACAGTAATTTTGTCAAATTTGATATTCTTAATTGCGTCAACTTGTTTTTCAACAATCTTTTCAATTTTTTCTATCATCAAGAAACTTGTAGCAATTTCAGGTTTGTTATTTGAAATTTTGACAAGTTCATCATAACCTTTTGCTTTTGCTTCCAATACTGCTTTTATACCTTCAGCTTCAGCAAAATATTTTGCTTTAATTGCATCAGCTTCACCGTTTGCAATACGTCTGAGTCTTTCTGCCTCTGCATCAGCTTCAACCTGTATTTTAAGTTTTTCAACTTCTTGTCTTGCAAGTTCTTCTTTTTTCAATTTTGCTTCTTCTTGTTCTTTTTGAGCAAGTAATACATCTCTTTGAGCGTTTGCTTTAGCAACTTCTCCTTCTCTAAATGCATCTGCCTGTTTTACCGCTAATTGAGCGTTATATTCTGCAATATTTGCTTTTGAAATATTTTCACCTTCAACAGCCTGTGCTTCAAGTTCTGCGGTTTTAATACGTTGTTCTCTCTGTGCATTTGTTTTACCGATTAAAGTTTGTGCACTTTGCTCTGCTACCTGAACTTCTTTTTGTTTATTTGCTGTTGCAACACCGACAGCCCCGAGTTTTTCCTGTTCCGCAACTTCAACTTTTGCCTTGTTGATTGCTTCTGCTGCGGCTTTTTGTCCGATTGCATCAATATATCCTGATTCATCTGTAATATCTTTTATGTTAACATTAAGAATTTCAAGACCAATTTTGTTTAATTCGGGATTAACATTGGCATTAATTTGTTCTAAGAACTTTTCTCTGTCCTGATTGATTTCTTCAATTGTAAGAGTTGCAATAGCAAGACGCAGTTGACCTAATATGATATCGCTTGCTTGTTGTACTACTTCGGTTTTTGTTAAACCTAGTAAACGTTCTGCAGCGTTTATCATTATTGCTGGTTTTGTTGAAACACCAAATGTAAATGTTGCCGGTACTGCTACCCTGATATTTCCTTTAGATAATGCTCCTTTTAGGTCTATATCTGTTGCCATTGGTTCTAATGACAATACTCCATAATCTTGTATTAATGGGATTATAAATGTTCCGCCACCGTGTACACATTTTGCTGTCTTTTCTCCACCTGTTTTACCATATACTACTATGATTTTGTTTGATGGACATCTTTTGTAGCGATTTGCAATAAATATTACTGCAGAAAGCAATATCAATATTATTGCACTTGTAACTCCAAACATATTTTATTTTCTCCTTTCTTCTTATAATAAACTATGCTTTTTCTATATATAAAATATCATTATCAACTTTAACAACTTTTATTCTCTCAAAGGCGTTTATTTCCTCTTCTGAATTATTTACCGCATCGGTAACGGTTAATTGTTCATTGATTTCTATTTCGACCTGTCCCTGTCCTTTCGGCGCAAATGCGGTATAGGCTTTGCCGGTTTGATTAAGTGCTTTTGAGTAGTCTTTTTTTACATTTTTCTCAAGTCTTTTTATGCCGAACATAAGGTATGCTGTACCTGCTAAAAAAGCCAAACCTACAACAAGCGCAATTCCGAAAGCGGCCCAGTTTGAAAATTTAAACTGATGAACTCCCGCATAACCCATCCAGCCAAATCCCATAAAAAATGCCAGAACCGACTGTACGGATAAGAAATTGAAAGATAAATCTGTATCAATCTCTGAAGTAAAATCCGCACTGACTTCAGTGCCGTCGCCGCCTGTAATTGTAAACAGGATAAGTTTTATTGTGAATATTATAGTTGCAAATATCGCCAGATAATAATAACCTGCAGTTATGGTAGCAGTATCAAATTGCGGTATTATCATAAAGATCTCCTTTCGTGCTTAGATTCATTTTTAGGTTTATGTTTTTTTTGATTTTTGGATATAACATTCTTTTTGACCATACTTGAGCAAGTTTGTATTCTTTTTACACTATAAACATCCGGCAGTGATTGAATACAAGCAATTACTTTTTTTAAAGTATCAATATTATCAAGTTCTAAACCTATTTCAATAATTCCGACATGATTTTTTGTTTTTATGTTTGCACTTACAATATTTGCGTTATTATCTGACACTGCAGAAATTACATCTTTTAAAAGTCCGAGTTTTTCGGCAGTTTCAATTCTTATGGTAGTGTTATAAGTTTTGTTGGTATTGATTCCTGCCCATTGAATGTGCATAAGTCGTTCCGGCGGGATAGTATCAAGAGTTTTGCAGTCTGCCCTGTGAACGGATACACCCTTGGAACGGGTAACAACCCCGACAATAGGCTCACCCGGAATAGGAGAACAGCACATTGCAAAAGAATACATCAACCCTTCAAGCCCGATAATATCCTTTTCCGAACTTTTCCTTCTGGAATTTTTGAAATTATCTTCAATTGTTTTCTCTTTAGGTTTTTTCAGTTTGTTAATAACTTTATTAACCGTTGTTTCTCCGTACCCCAAAGCTGCAAACAAATCATCACAGGATTGATAATTCATAGTTTTGGCAACTTTGTCAAACTCACCCTGCTTTATATATTCATCAAAAACAGTTTTTGTCAGTTCATGTTCAAGGTTTGCTTTTCCAATTTTCACATGCTCATCACGGTTATTTTTCTTAAACCACTGTTTTATTTTCTGGGAAGCCTGCTTGGTTACAACAAAAGTAAGCCAATCCAAACGCGGCGCAGGGGTTTTTGAAGTTAAAATTTCAACAATATCCCCGTTTTTTATTTTGGTATTTAACGGAACTATCCGCCCGTTAATTAGAGCGCCTACAGTTTTATGCCCGACATCAGAGTGTATTCTGTATGAAAAATCAACAGGTGTTGCATCTTTTGGTAAATCAAGAACATCTCCGTCCGGAGTAAAAGCAAATACCTGATCGGAAAACAAATCTAATTTTACACTTTTTACATAATCTTCCGCATTTTTCATGTCTTTTTCGTATTCAACGAGTTTGTGCATCCACGAAAATTTCACATCGGAAGCATTATCTGCTTTCTGAGAGCCTTTTTCCTTGTATCTCCAGTGGGCGGCAATACCGTATTCCGCAACCTGATGCATCTCCCATGTTCTTATCTGCACTTCAAGAGGTTTTGAGCGAGGCCCGATAACAGAAGTATGTAAAGATTGATACATGTTGCCTTTTGGCATTGCAATATAATCTTTAAACCTTCCGGGTATAGGTTTGAATTGAGAATGTATCAGCCCGAGAACTTCGTAACACTCTCTGATTGTATTAACAATTACTCTGACTGCAGTTATGTCATAAAGATCATTAAACGGAATATTCTGCCGTTTCATTTTTGCATATATGCTGTAATAATGTTTTGCCCTTCCCGTAATCTGCGCATTAATCCCGCTTTTTTTTACATCCTGAGAAATTTTATTGATTAAAAGGTTAACCGTTTCTTCTCTGTCGGCTTTTGTTTGTGCAACCAATTGCACAATTTCATAGTATTTTTCAGGCTCAAGATATTTCAGGGATAAATCTTCAAGCTCCGCTTTTATTTTATAAATACCGAGTCTGTTAGCCAGCGGGGCAAAAATATCCAGTGTTTCCTGAGCAATCTTTTTTTGTTTTGCTGGTTCCATAAAATTAAGAGTACGCATATTATGCAGTCTGTCTGCAAGTTTCAAAAAAATAACCCTTATATCATTTGCCATTGCAATAAATAATCGTCTGAAATTTTCCGCCTGCCGCTCTTCTTTAGATTTAAACTGTAATTTGCTTAGTTTTGTAACACCCTGCACCAGATTTAAAACATCACTGCCGAAAAGTTCTTCTATCTTTTCCGGCTTTGTATCCGTATCTTCAAGAATATCATGTAAAAATGCCGCAATAAGAGTATGTGTATCAACCTTTAAAGTAACAAGAATCTTTGCAACTTCGCACGGGTGAATAATATAAGGCTCGCCGGATACTCTGAACTGACCATCATGTAACTTCTTTGCAAACTTATAAGCTTTTTCTACCTGCGCAATCTCTTCCGGAGTATGCTGCTGGGATATCATTAACTCTTTAATTTCTTTGAATGTTTCTTTATCTGACATAACGCTTTAATCATATATATTATAATGTCAATTTTCAAGCCGCTGTTTGAAATTTCATCCAAAAATACTAGTGTTTATAAAAAGAATACATCCGATTGATTATTTTATTATCCTTTGCATTTTATGCTATACTTTCAATGTGATAAAAACAACAAAAGACGGAATTATTGTAAATATTAAAATATCACCGAACGCAAAGAAAAATGAAATTATTAGTGAAGGTGATATTATAAAAGTGAAAATCACCGCCCAGCCTGTTGACGGGAAAGCAAACAAGGCTCTTGTGGAATTTTTATCAAAAACTTTTAAAATTCCTAAAACCTCAATAAAAATTATCAAAGGTGAAACTTCAAAAGAAAAAACTATATTATTTGAAATCTTTGATGATGAAAAGTTAAATAATGTTAAAAAAGTTTTTGATATTTAGCAAATTTTATTTTTAGGGAATTTATAATCTCATATAAAGGAGAATCTTTAACAATGAATATAGCAGCCTTAAACCCTTCAGGCTATGAAGCAAAAACAAAAAACGGAAACACTTACAAAAAAACTAATAACTGGACAACAGGGCTGATTGCCTCATCCGTTGTCACAGAAACTCTGCCGTATGTGTTGAAAAACCCAAAAGCAAAAGCAATTGCCTCCGGATTTTCCGTATCAAAAATGATGCCGGATATTTTCAAATTATCATCAGGTTTGAAAATGACGCCGCAGCTCAGAAGATTTGCAATCGGTTCAGGGTTTGTAATGTGTTTTGCAATTGATTTTATTACCGGCCGGATGCTGGATAAAGCAGTCAATAAAAAACGGGCAGAAAATGCAGATAAAAATGCAGAAACTGCACAAATTGCGTAAGCCTGTTTTATCTATTTACATATAAGAATTTTATATTATAATGAATTTTAGCAAAGGAAATTATAAATAATATGATACAAAACTTTTTACAAATACATCATCATAACCATCATATCAACCTGAAGGGTTGTTGAATTGGTGCTGTGCTTGTAAAAATATAATCAATTCTTATATAACAACTTCTTCAGGATATTAAAAACAAGCAAGAGAAGTTGTTTTTTAGTTTAAGAATTGAGGTTAGAAATTATGACAATTATAAATATAATATCTGCGATAGGCAACAACAGCAGCATTTACCCTTTACTGGTACGCGACTGCTGTATTGAAGCACCTTCCAAAATTCTCATCGCAAGAAGAGAAAACCTGAAAGAATCAAAAGAAATAGCAAACGATGCAACAAGAGAAAAAACAATAGATGAATATTTGACATCTGCTATCTGGCTCGGCGGAATTCCGGCTGTTGAATCAGTTGCGGATAAGTATATTTCAAAAAAAGGATTTTCTCCGCTCATTAATCTGAAACTATTTAAAGAAGAAGAAAAATTAGGAAAAGACGCACTGCAGGGAATTGAATATAACATCAATAAATTTAAAAATATACAAATAAAAGATGTCCAAGATGCAGTACAGGATTTGATAAAAGTCAAAAACAACAAATTTGCATACGAAAAACTTCTCACCAAAAAGTTTTTTGCTGCAACTATCATACCTACAGCAATAATGGGATTTATCCTGCCGCCTTTAAATTTTGCCCTCACAAGAAAACTGCGGGAAAACAAAAGCAGAAAAGAAACAATTAATACGCAGAACAAACCTTCAACAAGTTTTACGGCATTAAATATGGAAGGATTCAAACAAAAAATTGCCGGAAACAAACTTCAAAATCAGCCGGCATTCACAGGTAACTTTGTTTCAACAGTTGCCAATTTAAGAACAATTGACAAAATGGCAATCTCTGACGGAGGTTTGACTGTCGGCAGAGTATCCACATCAAGAAACAAAGATGAAGCCTATGTAAACGCTTTCAGAATGATTGGTTCTATGATATTGAATTTTGTTACACCTGTTTATATTGCAAAAGGACTAGATAAACTTGCGGATAAAGTTTTTGGCATCAATGTAAACCTTGATCCGCTGATTTTAGACAATAAGGAGTTTATTCAAGCAATTAAAGATAATAAAATAGAACTTCCAAAATCAAATTCAGCAAAAGATTTGTTTGAATTTATTGACACAAAACCGGATAGTTTATTCTCAAAATTTGCACAAAACCTTAAAAAAGTTTCTTATTTGGAATCCGGCATCCGTGACCCGAGAAAATATGTTGATATTAAAGAACTCGGAGAATTCAGAGATGAATTTGAAAAATTTATAAATTCCGCAAAAAATTCAAAAAATATTACTAAATTTGCAAAAAAAGCAACCGGTGTAAAATGTATAAATATTCTTGCAAATATCGGCATCTCCAGTTTCCTGCTGGCTGTTGCCCTTCCAAAACTGCAATATTTATTCAATAAGAAAATCACAGGTTCATATCTTGATCCCGGTTTAAGAAAATAACCCGTCTTTAAAAACTAAAAGTTCAGGAAACAATCTTAACGCCGGAACTTGTGCCTAGTCTTGAGGCTCCAGCATTAATCATATTTATTGCAGTTTCCTTATCTCTGATGCCGCCTGATGCCTTCACTTTCAAGCCGGCATCTTTCACAGCGTCATACATCAATTTTACATCTTCAACTTTTGCGCCAACCCCGCCTTTTACAAATCCTGTTGATGTTTTTACAAAATCAGCACCGCCATCTATTGCGCATTCGCAGGCATATTTTATTTCATCTTTTGAAAGCAAATCAGTTTCTAATATAACTTTTAAGTTATGACCCTGGCAGGCAGTTTTTATCTGGCGGATTTCATCAACAATAAAATCGGTATCTTTATCTTTGACCTTTGTTACATTTATAACCATATCAATTTCATCCGCACCGTCACGAATTGCATTTATGGTTTCAAAAATTTTTGTTTCAGTTGTATTGGCACCTAGTGGAAACCCTATAACCGTAACAATTTTCACATCAGAATCTTTCAGATATTCTTTTGCCAGTTTTACATAGCAAGGATTTATACAGACCCCGAGAAATTTATTGCTTTTTGCTTCCTCGAAAAGGTTCAGTAAATCTTCTTTTTTTGCATCCTGTTTTAACAGAGTATGTTCGATATAATTGTTCAAATTATCCATAAAAACCCTTAAATTGTTATATTAACCGGACAATTTAGCCTTTAACCGCGCCTCGGCACGCGCAATAGCAGCCTCTGCCCGTTTGGCATCCAAACGGACTTCTGCATTGCGAAGTCTGCGTTTTGCTCTTTCTAAAGCATCTCTTGCTCTTGCTTCATCAATTTCTTCACCGGATTCGGCAAGAGTTGTAAGTATCAGACATTCTTCATCTTTAAACTGAAGGATACCGCCCATTGTAGTGAAGGCTTTTGTTTCATTTCCGACAACAGCACGGGTAACACCAATATCAAGCGCACTCATAACCGGAAGGTGGCCTTTTAAAATACCGAATTCACCATCTATACTTTTTGTATAAACAGCATCGACTTCACCGTCAAAAACAACTCTTTCCTGCGTAATAATTTTTAAAATCATAAATTATCCCTCAATTGTTTTTGCTTTTTGTACGGCCTCTTCAATTGTACCTACCATATAGAAAGCCTGCTCAGGCAAATCGTCGTGCTTGCCTTCGATAATTTCTTTAAAACCTCTTATAGTATCTTCTATTTTTACATACTTGCCCTTGATACCGGAGAATTGCTCGGCAACAAAGAACGGCTGAGAAAGGAATCTTTGAATTTTTCTTGCTCTGTTAACCGTTTCTTTATCCGCTTCTGACAATTCATCCATACCGAGAATTGCAATGATATCCTGCAATTCTTTATATTTTTGCAGAATTTCAAGAACTTTACGAGTTACATTGTAATGCTCTTCTCCTATAATATGCGGATCTAGCGCACGTGAACTTGATTCAAGAGGATCAACCGCAGGATAAATACCAAGAGATGCGATATTTCTTGATAATACAGTTGAAGCATCAAGGTGAGAGAATGTAGTAGCAGGAGCCGGATCAGTCAGGTCATCTGCCGGAACATAAATAGCCTGAACAGAAGTAATAGAACCATCTTTTGTAGATGTAATTCTTTCCTGAAGTTCACCCATCTCTGTTGCAAGTGTAGGCTGATAACCTACGGCAGACGGCACACGGCCAAGCAATGCAGAAACCTCGGAACCTGCCTGGGTAAACCTGAAAATATTATCAATAAATAAAAGTACATCTTGTTTTGAATAATCTCTGAAATATTCAGCAGCGGTCAAAGCAGAAAGCCCGACTCTCATTCTTGCTCCAGGCGGCTCATTCATCTGACCGTAAACAAGACCGACTTTGTCAAGAACTCCGCTTTGTTTAAATTCATTCCACAGGTCGTTTCCTTCACGGGTTCTTTCACCAACCCCGCCGAAAACAGAAACACCGTCATGCGCCATTGCAATATTATGAATCAACTCTTGAATAAGAACTGTTTTACCGACACCTGCGCCGCCGAACAAACCGACTTTTCCGCCTTTTTGATACGGCTGCAGCAAGTCAATTGCTTTGATACCTGTTTCAAGAATTTCAATATCCGTATTTTGATCGGTCAATTTCGGGGATTCTCTATGGATAGGAAGATAGGTATCTGTTTCTACCGGCCCCATGTTATCAACAGGATCGCCTACAACATTTAATATTCTGCCCAGAACTGCTTTACCGACAGGGATTTTTATCGGTTCGCCGGTATTAATAACCTTCATACCGCGTCTTAAACCGTCAGTTGATGACATCGCAACGGTTCTTACTTTATTAGATCCGAGCATTTGCTGAACTTCAGCAACAATTTTTTCCCCGTTGTCGTTATAAATATCCAGTGCAGTATAAATACTCGGCAAATCACCGGACGGAAACTCAACGTCAATAACAGGCCCGATAATCTTTGTAATTAAGCCCTCTGAAGTTATTGTGTTCATCATATTGACCTCTCTTTTATCTTCTTAAAAATTTTTAAAATCTTATTTACAATAATATTATATTACAAGAAAAAATTTTGAATAACTCATCAGGGGAAGAAAAAATTAACCATCCTTAATAGATTTTCTGCACCGTATTTATTTGACCGGATAAATTTTAAATATCAATGTAAAATTTTGTAACGGTACTGTTAAAATTTATTATTTACGAGTTTTACTAAAAGATATTGGAAATTTAGAGGTTATAAATGAAGGTAGATTCAATAAAAATATATTCACAAAATTTTACCGGAAAAAGACAGGACAGAAACACATTAGAACAACTCAAAAAGAATAATCCTTATGATTTAAATGTTATAAATCAGAGAAACATAAATAACGCAATTGATAATTTGTCACAGGTGCCCGGCAAGGATAATGTCAACTTTTTGCTGGATGTTTCAAAAAATTTAAAATACGGAACAAATATAGATTTAGGCAAACAACCTTACAATAACTGGCAGTTTAAACTGCAAAATGCGGCAAGAAAGGCTATTGAACTCTCACCGGAAAAAGACCGTACAAAACTTTCTTTAAAACTCGACAAAATAACCGCTAAAAAACCTCTGAGCACAAACGAATTAAAAATACTGGATTTGCGGGATTCTATTTTGTCAAAAATTGACAGAACAGAACTTAAAAATATTAAAAATGACAATATTAAAAATTTTGATAACAATTTTGATTACCTCATAACCTCATCGGAAATTCCAATTGCACACAAAGTTTACATACTAAAAAAACTAGATTATCTGCTCAGCCCTGAATATAAAATCAATGAACTGTTAGCGGATAAAAAAACTCAGGTGGCAGCAGAAATTGTCAACGACCTTGTTATAAACACGCCGGAATCAAAAATTCCGAATACAAAAGTTGTAAACCAGCTGCAGCACGGTATGTGCGGTGCAATAAGTATCTGCCGCAAGGCACTTGCCTATGAAGATAAACCTCATTTTATTGATATTGTTTTATCAGAACTCGATAATAAACCTTATATGATGGTTTATGATATCAGCAAATTGGGAACAAAAACAAAAATTCCGCTTGATAAACCTTATATAGATTACAATTATGCAATGGAAAAAGGCTACAGAATACTTGATGCCGCTGCTCTGAACTGGATGAGCATAGCAGACACAACCGGAAGTTCCTATGAATCATCAAAAGATTATGTAACTTTTGATAAAACTTATTTTGATACTTTCAGTGATTTGCACATCATGAAAGACATCAATGAAGAGATGGCAGAGGAACAAGATTACTACAGAGCCTTGCTTCGTTCAAAAGCAACCCTTACAACCTGTAAAAAGAAAGAAGTTTTAAAAGATTACCAAACTACCATAAGCAAAAGCCGGCAGGCTGAAAATATCCAGCTTATACAGAAATACAATGAGGTGCTGGAAAAACATCTTACAGAAATTTCACCGTCAATATCAAAAGAAATAAAACAGCATCTATTAAAAGACTTACGGTCTTTGGAGGCTAAAGACTCTTCTACATTAAACAAATCAAACAGTGTTCTAAAAAATTACATGTATATAAAAAATGAACCTGAAAAAATAAAGATAAACAAGATTAAAAACTATCTCCAAAACAATCTGTCAGATATAAACAACGATAAACTGAACAAACTTGCTCCGGATATTCTTGACCTTGTTACAACAATTAACAGTAAATCAATCAGAACACACGGCTCTAAAGAAATGCGGGAAATAAACAAAGCAAGAGATTTATATGCCGCAGCCGCTGCATACAGAATTCAATATGACTTCGGACTGGACAACAAAGACAGGATAAAAGAAATGTCAAAAGTTCTGAATCTTCCGGATCAGGAAAGTTTAATAGTCCAAAATATGGATAATTTAATAAATAAACTTAAAAAAGGAACTCTTAATCCTGAAATAAAAAAAGAACTTTTCGAAAGATTTGTAATTTCAGGAGATGGAAATCCGGATGAAATGTTAATTTCTACACTGGAAATTAATAAAGAAAACTTTATAAAAGCAGTATCCGAAGTTTTGGATTTTCTTCACAAATCATGCCTGCAGGAAAGCAGAAAATATGTGCTGTTAAACAATTTAACAGCCCTAAAAAGTGCAATTCAGGATGACAATGACAAAACTGTGCTTGAAGGTACGGCACAGGAATTGGATTTGCCGGCAGACAAACGCAAAATTTTAAAAGTGCTGGATAACTATATCGACACTTTGAACAGCAAAAATTTAACACAGGAACAGTATGTTGAAATTTACAACAAAATGGGCGGAAAAAACCAGGTTTCCGATTTCAAAGCGACTATGGAAGCACTTGGAGAGATTTTATTTAAAGAAACTGCATCTCATTCTGATGTTGTGAAAGGTTTCAATTTAATAAACGGGCTGCCGCAGGATGCTCCGCTTGAAAAAACTCTTGAAGCATATCAAAGAAATGTTAATAATTACAACCAGCTTGCAAATCTTGTTGCAACCTTCCAAAATGTGCTTGATATAAGAACACCGGATGGAGAAATTTTAAACACTGCAACTCCAAAAGATGTAATAATGAAGAAACTTGAAAATGCTAAAGAAATTATTTCAGCAAAAGATTTAAAAATGTTTCAAGACAAATTTACAAAAATAGACAATGCAAGAATTGCCAATGACGGAACAACCATTTTCCTGAAAGATTTACCGCCTGAATTAACTAAATTTAGCCCGTATGAAAAAGAAGTTCTGAAAACCATTGAGAAAAATATCAACAAATGGTATTCCGCAACAATCAGAAACCTCTCTATCCAGCGCAACGAATACAAAAAACCGTTTGATGAATTATCAAGGGAAACCGGAGTTAAAACAGGAGCATCCTGGGTTGGTGAAGAAGAAAGCGGTTTAAGTTACCGTTCTGAAATCAGAATTTTCGAACACATGACAGACCGTCCGTATCACGTTGAAACAGATATAAAAACAGCACTTGAAAAAATTAAAAAATTACCGTATTCGGGTATTTCAAACACATCTATGCAAAGTAATGAACCGGCAATGCATGCTCAATATATAGTAGATTTAAAACCTGTTACAATTAAAACTCCGGAAGGAGATATTCAAAAAGAAGCACTGTTCCACGATAATACCTGGGGCTCCGATGAACACGAAAACACATGGATTGATGAATACGGTCTGTTAAGAACAGATTATTCAACAGGCTCCGGCGGAGAAACAGGCTTTATAACAGATTCGAATTACAGATCAGGCAAACTGCTGGAAAACCTGCTGGATGGAGTCGGAGAATTTGAACCAAAACAAATTGACAATAAACAGTATAAAAAATTAACCCGCAGCAGAGATGAATCTTATAAATTCAGAATGATATCCGAAGTAATTGTGCCGGGTGAAGCATCTGATGTCCGCTCTACTATTTCTGCAATAAAAGACTATACCCTTATCCCGCCGGATCAATATCTGGATGATTTAGCAGAATATGCTAAAAATATGACCCGTGATGAAGTTCAGCAGCGAATAAAAAAAATAGAACTTAGCGGAAATGACACCCAAAAGACATACAGCGATATTGAAAATCGAATCTGGGGTAATCCGCCTTTTGTAAAAGGAATAGAAACTAAAGAAGATTATGATAAACTTGCAAATGATGACAAACTAAAACTTCTGTTTGAAGAAGCCGCTGTTTTGCTGTCTTACAAAGAGATTCCAGAGTTAACAAAAATCTATCAGGAAAAACCAAGCCTGCAGAATATTCAACTGATTAAAAATAAAATAAGAAAAAATGCCCGCAAAAATTTTGATTATTCATTCGGAAAAGATGCTTCTATTGCAATCGGAGGAGCAAGAAATTCCGCAAATGAAATTTTCGAACTTTTAACCGCATATCAAATGCAAACCCGTGTAAAAATTTCCAACAGCAATATAAAATCCATCATAAAAACTCTTGAACATATCGACAAAGAAAAATTTGACGGAAATATTGATACCACTATTGACTTGATGGTTGATAACTTTAAAAATGCAATGAAAACAAAAACTCTCAACTGCAAAAACAAAGAACAGGAAATAAATAACCTTGCAGAAAAAGTTCGTGCCGTTCTTGTAAAAAATATGTATTTCAACAAAGAAGATTTAAAATCTCCGGGATTTCGCAAAGATAATCTGCCTGCCATTGAAAAATGGATAGACGACAACTTTGATCCGGCTGATGATAACGAATTTGTCGAAATATATAATAATATGCAAAAAATGACAACCGCCGAATTTAAAGAAAAATACAATTATTTAATAGATGACAAAGTTCTGGGAATAAAACCTCTGACTGGATACGATATGCTCAAAAAATTCAGAGCACTTGACTCTACTACAGAAAATGTAATATATAATTTACTTTTTTATAACGACTTATATTCAATAACAGAACCAAGCAAAACTATCCCGAGTTATGAATATTCAAAACTCAGCCGAATCCAAAAAGGTGCAAAATATGCTGACGGAAAAAGAAGTTTTGATGATATATATATTGATTACTATTATTCATTGCAAAATTTAACACTTGATAAAATCTTTGGCAAATATAAAGATATAAACTTCAAAAAATACGGCGTACTGCCGGCTTATGCAAAAGTTGAAACCGAGGACAAAGAAGCCTTCAACAACGGAGTAATGGATTTGTTCAGCACAATTTCGGAAGATATCGAAGCAATTGACACATTTAAAGCAATGATAAATTCTGCTAACAATATGAAAAAACTTCAAAAATATATAGACAGAATTGATGAAAATGCAACACTTAAAGATTCCCAGCGGGATTATATCATAAAATCCATTACCGGTTTCTACAATGAATTTCAGACAGATCTGTCAATGAAACGAGATATAGAAAATGCAGAAAACATAATCATTCATCTTGTTCAAAACAAACCTTATAAAGAAATCAAGCCGATGATTAATACCTTGATACAAAATATTACACAGTATGAAAAACCACAGGATGATATAACTCTTTCTGACCTTATCCAAGACAAAGTTCAGAATATCAAAAAAGAAAAATTTGCATTCATAATGCAGGTTGTAGATCCGAAACATCAGCAAAAAGCATTTGAATTACTGAACAAATGGATAAGTGCCAAAGCAAAAAATTTGCCTGATGCAAATATGTATTACGCTGAATTTGAAATGTTCCTGGATAAATATAAAATTATTAATTCACCTGATAAAATGCTGAACAGTTATCTTTTAATGCTTGCAAAGCCGACAAAAGATAATAATCCGTATCAGGGTATGACTGAAGAACAGAAAAAAGAAATGGAAACAATTAAAGGCATATATGAAGAAAATATTGCTTCCTTATTATACAGTGCAAATCTTGTGGACATCCAAACCCTGCTTATGAGATGCGCAAGAAAAGGGACTTTGAACTTAATAAAAAATGAATTAAAAAATACAAAACTCCCGCTGAAAAACGGAATGGTAGCGGATTTGTACTCTGATAGCGGACTTCTGCTGATATTGAAAGATATTTTTGATGAAAATGAACTTGATACCGCACTGTTATTTATTGAGCAGTTAGGTCTTGGCGAACGTGTTGTTGAAATGTATGCAAAAAATACCAATTTTGATAATGCAAAAAAATGTGTAAAACGGATACATTCTGTTCTTGATGCAGTTGACAAACAGGTTAAGTTTATAGATCAGGAAGTAGAAAAACTTGCTGATATTGATACCGACCCTAATTACAAACAAAGACTTGAACAGGCAAAAAACAACATGAACAAATATTGCATGAACACAAATTTCCGCCCTGCAGCGAAAAATGTTGATAAAGTCATGAATGCAATTATTGAAGAACTTGATAAAAATCCAAATCAGCCAAAATACAAATTAATAACGGATAATATCAATTATTTGAAAACAAAAAATATTGAATTTGCAAAAAATTATACCGGCAAATTAAATTCCGTGCTCCAACAAATTCAATCTATTCAGGCTTTAGTAAAAGAAATCAAACTTCAAAGAAATTCAAAAGCGGAGAAAAAACGGGTTGAATTCTTCAATAAAATTGCAGATTTACAGGAATTCACCCAGAAATACAGCACCCATTACAAAAACATACATATTTATGCAGGAGAAAACACGGCTGAAATGCAACAGTTATAACCTTGTGTAAAATATTGTCTTGCTTTTTTGTATTTAGTATTTACTATTATTAGTATTACTTTTTGTAAAAATGAGAGGTAATATTATATTGTTTTTGGTAAAATATTGTTGTTATAGTTCATCAAGAACAGGTTTAAGTTATTAGGAGTGCGACTAAACAGAGTTATAATAAGGAGAAGAAATAATGAGATCATTCACAGTTGAGGAAATTACACAAATTGTAGGCGGAATGTTAACCAAGGTACAAAATCCTGAAATTACGCATATTGCACCTCCGCTGCTAAGCGATGAGAACACTCTTGCTCTTGCTTTAGGCGAAGAAGAGATTGCAAACCTGTCCCAAACAAAAGCTCAGGCTGCTTTGGTACCTCTTGGTGTACAAATAAACAATCTTACAACTATCGAAGTTGAAAGACCAAGACTTGCAATGATGAAATTATTAAACTTATTTTATGTACCGCCTGTTGTAAACAGAGATATTCACCCGAGCGCAACCGTTGACCCGAGCGCAAAACTCGGACAAAATGTCTGCATCGGCCCTAATGTTGTAGTAAGTGCAAATGCGCAAATAGGCGATAATACAAAAATTTTAGCAAATTCATATATCGGCAGTGATGTAAAAATAGGCACAAATTGTTTCTTCCACCCTGGTGTAAACATAGGCGACAGAGTAAAAATAGGAAATGATGTTATATTACATCACGGGGTTTCTCTCGGTGCTGACGGTTTCAGTTTTGTAACCGAAAATCCTAACAATATTGAAAACGCAAGAAAAGAAGGAGAAATAAAAGAAGGTGATGTAGAACAGGTAATCTTCAAAATTCCTTCAATCGGTTCAGTTGAAATAGGCAACAATGTAGAAATCGGAGCAAACAGCGCAATTGACAGGGGTACAATTGAAAATACCGTAATCGGCGATAATACCAAAATAGATAACCTTGTCATGATTGGCCACAACTGCAAAATCGGAAAAGGCTGCCTGATTGTATCACAGGTAGGAATTGCAGGAAGCTGCGTAATAGGCGACAGGGTTGTTATTGCAGGACAAGCCGGACTTGCCGACCATATAGAAATCGGAGCAGATACTATTATCACTGCAAAAGCAGGCGTAACAAAATCATTCCCTGCTAAATCAATAATTGTCGGAATTCCTGCCGTTCCGAGAAAAGATTTCATTAAACAATTAAAAACTATGAAAGATGCTCAGGAAATATTTGCAAAATTCAGAAAATTTGAACCTATTTTAAAATCTTTTGAAGAGGAACACCACGAGGTAAAAGCGTAAATGGTAACCTTAAAAAAAGAAATTAAAATTACCGGAAACGGGTTAATGAAAAACAAACCGTGTGAATTAACACTTTTCCCGTCCAATTCCGGTAAAATCAGATATTTTGTAAAAGGCAAAGAATCTTTCACTTCTGATACAGATCATGTATTATCTACGGATCATTGTGTCGTAATGGGAACGAAAAAAGCACGTGCAATGCTAACCGAGCATTTGTCTGCAGCTCTTGCTTTTTGTCATGTTGATTCTGTAGATATTTGTATGACAGAAGAAGAAGTGCCTATATTAGACGGAAGTTCATTAAAATGGGTTGAAGAGATAAAAAAAGTTGGAACAGATAAACCTTTCTTTGCAAAAGAACAGTTTTACACGGTATCGGAACCTGTATATTATCTCAACGGAAAAACAAGCCTTGTAATATTACCGTCTGACAGTTTATTTATTTCTTATGCTGTTAATTACGACCACAAAGACCTGACAAGAAGATTCATTAATTTTAACCCTAAAAATAAATATGAAATTATAGAAGCAAGAACTTTCGGTTTTTACAGAGATTTGAAAAAATTTCAGCGATTGGGCTTTGCTCAGGGTGTAACTCAGGAAAATACAGTAGGTTTAACTGATGACGGCGGTTATACAACAGAATTGCGTTCTGAAAATGAACAAATAAAGCATAAAATGCTGGATTTAATAGGAGATTTGTACTTAACAGGCGTAAATCCGCTAAATATGAGATGCCAGATTCTGGCAAAAGAAGCAGGACATGCAGTCCATATCAAAGTTGCAAAAATGCTTAAAGATAAATTGATAGAAATATAAGGAGAGAAATATGTCAGAAGAAACAAAAGAAGAAGTGTTAAGTTTTGACACTATGCAGATTATGGATATGATACCGCATAGATATCCTTTCTTGCTTGTTGACAGAATTACAGAATGTATTCCGGGGCAATATGCAAAAGGATACAAAAATTTAACAATGAATGAAGAATTTTTCCAGGGTCATTTTCCGGGGAATCCGATTATGCCGGGAGTTCTTCAATTAGAAGCTCTGGCACAGTGTTCAGCCCCTGTTCTTATGACAATGCCTGAATTTGCCGGAAAACTTACATTATACGCAGGTGCAGACAATGTGAGATTTAAAAATATGGTCAGACCGGGCGATAGATTCGATATGGAAATCGAATTAACAAAAGTTAAAGGCCCTATCTGCAAAGCTCACGGTATAGGAAAAGTTGACGGTAAAACCTGTATCGAAGCAGATATGACATTTGCATTGAAATAAGTATTACAAATATAATCTATACAAAGAAAAAGTTGCCAACTAAAAGTGTGGCAACATTAAATAAACACGAGGATATTAAGAGAGAGAGTATAAAAAAATCTTTGTTATATCCTTTGTTTTTTTTGAGTCCATATTTTGTTAATTACATCTTTAAATTCCCCTTACATATATATAAACACATTATTTTCAAAAATATTGCTATTTTGCGGGAAATATTGTTAACACTTCTTAATCAGGGCTAAATAATATATACAAAGCAAATACCCCTGATAGATTTTGCATGCATTTTTGATATTTTGCTGTTACAAAACCTTCAGGGATAATTCTTACAAATTATTCATAACATCAAGCATGCAATCTTTTGCAACATCTGTCACAAAATCCATATCATCAGGTTCAATAATCAACGGCGGATTAAAATATATAACATCTCCCAATGGTCTTAATAAGACACCTTTTTTAAGTGCTTTTTTGTATATTTGATATCCGAGCCGCAAATCAGACGGATATGACTCTTTTGTTTTTTTGTCTTTAACTATTTCTATCGCATTAACAAGCCCTATATGACGAACTTCTCCGGCAAAAGAAAGCGGCAGGAATTTTTCGTTAATTATTTTATTAAAATATTTTGCATTTTCAACTGCTCGCGCAATAATATTTTCATCATGCAGAATATTCAAAACTTCTATGGCCGCAGAGCAGGCCAAAGGGTTGCCGGCGTATGTATGGCTGTGCATAAAGGCTTTTCCTTTACCGTAATCATCATAAAATGCATCATAAATTTCTTGAGTCGTAACACAGATTGACATCGGCATATAACCGCCTGTAAGCCCTTTTGACAGACACATAATATCAGGTGAAACTCCGGCATGATCAAAAGCAAACATCTTTCCGGTTCTTCCATAACCTGTAGCAATTTCATCCGCAATCAAATGGACATTATACTTGTCGCATAAATTCCTTAATTTTGTAAGATACAATGGCGGATATACTTTCATTCCGGCAGAACCTTGCAATAGCGGCTCAACAAGCATTGCACAAGTTTCATTACCGTATCTTTCAAAAGTTTTTTCTGCCCGTTCAAAGCATTCACAATTACAATTTTCACGACATTTGCCATAAGGGCATCTAAAACAGTCAGGGCCGTCAATTCTCACAACATCCATCAATATCGGCTTGTATATTTTGGAATATAAATCACAAGCACCGACAGATAACGCTCCGATAGTTTCCCCGTGATAAGCATCAGACAAAGCCATAAAACGAGTTTTTTGAGAATTACCGGTCTGCTGGTGATACTGAAAACTCATTTTCATTGCCATTTCAATAGCGGCTGAGCCGTTATCGGCAAAATTAAATTTGCATAATCCTTTCGGAACAACCTTAACCAGTTTTTGACAAAGTGTAATTGCGGTTTTGTGGGTGAAATTAGCAAAAATAACATGTTCCAGTTTATCCAGTTGAGTTTTAATTGCATTATTAATTCTGGGATTACAATGTCCGAGGAGATTGCACCACCACGAACTAACAACATCTTTATAACAGTTGCCTTCAATATCATAAAGATTTATACCGCTTGCATGGTCAATTACAATTGGCGGCAGTGTTTCATAATCTTTCATCTG
This sequence comes from Candidatus Gastranaerophilales bacterium, assembly GCA_944325095.1. Classification (GTDB taxonomy): domain Bacteria; phylum Cyanobacteriota; class Vampirovibrionia; order Gastranaerophilales; family Gastranaerophilaceae; genus Zag111. The sequence goes on from CALUYV010000004.1 coordinate 30,536, forward strand.
AGAACACGGGTGCCAAATATATTTTAAATCTTCTTCCTGCCAATTCATAATATCCCTTCTTTCTGCCATTAATTAAAAATCTTTAATAAATCATTTTCTGAAATCTGCAAATCGTTGTCCCCGCCGGCAACCTGCGCAATCACAGGAACACCCGTCAAATGTTCAATCTGGATTTTATTATCAATATGCATAATATCGTCTTTTTTGTAATTATTTAGGATGATACCTTTGATATTCAGATTATGCAGCCGGGCATATTCAACCGTCAGCACAACAGAATTAATTGTTCCCAATCCGCCGTCAGCAACAATTACAATATCCGGAGTCAATAATTTTATAATCTCCGGAAGCAGAATGGTTTTTGATTCCGTGATACAGAACGGACAGGCAAGCCCGCCTGCACCTTCAATAACCATATAATCAAAACCTTTAGATAAAACTCTGTAATCAGCGCAAATTTTATCCGGACTTATCTCGACTCCCAGCCTGTTTGCCGCAAGATGAGGCGAAACAGCCTCTTCAAAACAATAACTCACGCAATTTGAAGCCGGAATGTCCAAATTTGAGATTTTTACAACAAAATCACAATCTCCTGGCAGCAAACTGCCGTCATTTTGTCTGAGAGCACCGCTCAGCGCAGGTTTATAATATCCGCAGTTATTTTTCATTTCACGCATTCTTTTTACAAGAAGTCCGGAAATATAAGTTTTACCTATATTGGTACCTGTTGCCGTGACAAAAACAGATTTTACACACATCATTTTCTCTCCAAAATAAAAGCGATAAGCAAAACTTACCGCTTCTATTATATAACAAAATAAATTGATTATTACAAAGTATTTGAAGCACCGTCAAGCAGATAATCATAGTGACGAATATCATCATAGTTGTTATCCAATGGCGGTAATGGTTCCGGTTCCGGCTCAGGTTCAGGAGCAGGTGCCGGCGCAGGTGCTGGTTCCGGTTTGTTGCGTTTACTCAACAGAGCACCTAAATCTGGCTCTAAGGTCAATTCAAAGTGGAAACGACCCATGTGTCTATGCTGTTCATAAGCGTTGTTAACCAACGGATAGCCCCAATACAGACGTGCACTCAAATCGCCCGGCAATTGAACACGCAAGCCCATACCGATTGAAGCCAGGAAGTAACTTCCGTTATAATAATCTTCGCCCGAATAAGGGAAAATACCTGCCGTATCAGCAAATACAGCACCTTTTATATAATGACCTATAAATCTGCGGGTTCTTCCGTCTTTTCTTGTTAAATAACGGGGACCCAACGGGAATATCAACTCACCGCTGATAAAGTAACCGTTCTTACCGATTGTAACACCTTCAGAATAACCTCTGACTGTATTCAAACCGCCGACCTGGAATTGATCAAGATACGGAATATGTTTGCTGTTCGGTATAACCTGATAACTGCCGCGCAATTGACCGATAATACCGTGTGAAAAGTCATGTAATCTCAATGCACCGCCGGCAATCTTGAAATAACTTGACTGGCTGTCAAAAATAGGAACTGCCGCTTCAACATTCTGGTTGAAATACCAAATACCGTATTTGGTATCTTTTCTGATATTTGCACCGACCATAATACTTGTAATTTGATCGGTATCCCTGATAGGGTCAGCAATAGGCTCCTGATAAATTTCAGAAAGAATATCACCTAAGTTAGATCTGCTAAAGGATCTTTTATAGTTCAAAGATGCAAATGTCTTAAATTCAAATCCTCTTTTTCTTACAATAGGCTGATCATAGTACAAACTGTACAAATATGAGTTGCTCTTCAAGCCCATCCAATCATACTCGCCGTTTATAACTCTGGCAAATGTTGATGAAAAAGAAAACCCTATACGACCGTCTTTTTTGTTAATCGGGTAACTGTAGTCAAAGAACGGACTCTGCGAACCTTTAGAGAAGTATGCACCGAGCATCATCTGGTCACGGCTGTGGAATAAACTATCCGCAACGATTGCAGGACCGCCTCTCAATTGGCCGGTACTTCTTCTTCCCGCATTATCCATCATACCGATGATGTGAAACGGGAAAGTTTCCTGCGCTGTCAATTCAATATCGGTTGTCCCCGGTACAGTACCTGCTTTGAGGTTTGCTGCAAGGTTTACACCATCATGATACCTGTTGAAATTAAGAACATCCTGTTCTAAATTTACGATATCAAACAAATCGCCTTCTTTTTGAGGCATACGATCTAAGATATAATTACTTCTGGTATATTTATTATTAACTACGGTAATAGAACCGATTTTACTTTCAATGAGTTCAATTCTCAAATTACCATTAGATACAGTCTGTTCAGGCAAATATGCCCTTGCTGTTACAAAACCTTTTTCTGCATACAAATTATTCAATGCATTAATTGCTGCCTGAATATCGGAAACCAGTACATTTCTGCCTACATAAGGCCCGACAATACTATTAATTTCCTCTTTTGTTAAAACCTGTGACGGAGAAACCTCAATAGAATTGATATAAATACCTGTAGCATTTATATCATCCTGAACCGTTCCTCTAAATATATTCTCACCCGGCTGCTGCTGAGGCTCCGGCTGATTATATGAATTGTTCCCGTCGGGGTATGTTCTTGTATCATTTACCGGAGAAACACTATCGCCGTAATATCTGTTTTGCTCATACTGGTAATAATCAGATTCCATACGGCTTCTGTTTTTGTCATAACGCATAATATCGCTGTCATGAATAATCGTATTACCAATTTCTTTACCGACTTCGTTATATGTTTGTACCGGAATTGTTCCGGTTGAATAGCCGTAACCCGAATAATTGTCTGCCGCCGCACCCGTCTGGTAACTCAAAGATGGATCCGTCGTATATGCAGCAGCCTCAGAGGTAAACATCGAAAATGCGCCGACTGCAGATAGCGCAAGGACTGCTGTTAATATTCGATTATTTTTCTTAATCATTTCCATTCTACCTTTAATTTTATACCTAGTAATATATCTTATAAGATATCTGTACAAACATTGTGCTACGACAAAGATAAAATATAAACCATTTGTTAAATTTTATTACGGAATTTAATAAAATTTACACTAAATTCAATTATATCTACAAAATTATTATACAGAGTTTTCAAAGATATGTAAAGTTGTAAAGAAAAAATACACTATATGAATGACATTTATTAAAATTTATGCTAGACTCATATCTGTAAAAAGGAGATTGGTTATGAAGAAAAATTTAGGTTTATTATCATTTTTAGCGGCACTTGTATGTGCAATATCAGTAAACAGCGTCATGGCTGCTGATTTCAATGTTGCAATAGTTGATGTACCGCAGCTTGTAAGTTCTTCTGCTCAAGTTCAGGCTCTTAAAAAAGACCAGCAGGCTAAAGCTGAAGAAATGGTTAAGTTTATTGAGAACGCAAGAAAAAGCGTTGCTGACATAACTGACGCTACTAAGAAAAAAGCCGCAGAAGATAAGTACAACAAAGAATTTCAGGCTAAAAAAGAAAAAATGGACAAAGACTATGCTAATAAGTTAAAAGAAATTGATGATTCAATTTCCAAACAAATTAACGAACAAGCAAAAGCAAAAGGATATGATTTAGTATTAAGTAAAAATATGGTTCTGTACGGCGGTCAAGATATTACTGCCGAGTTAATTAAAACAATTAAATAGTTTAAATGTTTTTAAATATTAAACCGAACTGTGCTTTTTGCCAGTTCGGTTTTTATTTTGTTTATTATTTTCGTTTACTAACAGGGTATATCCCGTTAGTTTTTATCTGATTTTAATCTTACATAAATATAAGAAACAACCATAAGCACAATCCCGAGCAGCAGGAATGCAAAAATCTTATAGACAGATGCAACCTTTGCAAGGTCAAATATAAATACCCTCAGTATGGTAAATATAAAAATCCATATTCCGGAATTTATCAGGAATTTTTTTGATTTTAAAATTCCCCAGAGAGTAACGGCACCTGAATATAACAGCCAGCCTAAAGTCGTAATATAATTTATATTCAACTTTGCGCCAAGCAGCGAAGATTCAGCCCCGCAAAGAATAAACCCTAAAAATACCGCAAGATATCTGAAAAAGTTTAATCTCGTTGCCCGTGTGAAATAACTGCAGAAATACAACACTGCAATAAAGGCAAGAACTCTCAGGTTAATTATAGGAAGGAGTCCTTCCGGATGAATAAAACAGCCGACAACAAACATAATTACAGAAACAAGCCACAATAATACAGATGCAATGTTGAACAGTAAAAATTTTGTTCTGCTGTATATTGAATGGCTGACAACAGAATAAACAATTCCGATTGTCGTATAAATCATATACAAAGAATAATCCAGAGTTGATTGCTCAAGATTCATAATTTGCAAAAGATGCGTAATTTCACAAACTGCATAGAAATATGTGAGCAGCACGATATTGAAACGCATACAATTGCAAATAAAAGATTCTTTAGATTTGAGTTTGACAATTGATAAAATCATACTCAGTACCGGTACAAGAAATATCAAACTGCGGATATTCAAAACCGGAGTATATTGTTCTGCAAGCATAAAACCAGAACCGTCTTTTGCCAGTAACACCCCGACAACCGCCGACAAATAATAAACTGTAATATAGTGTTTTACGGCATTCAATTTATTCTTCTCAACAGCAAAAGACAACAGAACAGCAACTACCGACCAGGTAAGAATACTGTACAAATCATTCAAGGTAAATAATATCGAAAACCACACATTCAAGAATATGTAATGTTCATACCTTTTATAAAGAGGATTTTGAAATTTTTTGCCAAAAAATGCAAGAAGAGCATACACTAATGCCGTTACCCCGAACATTATCCCTACCGCTTTAACAGAAGTTTTGAATAAAGTCAGAGTCATTACTGTTAAAAATATATAATTAATAACACAGGCAATATTATCTGTTTTACTTGCCTTATCCCTTAACAGGTCATACACAATATAAACTGCCCATAAAACAACCGGATAAACGATTTTCTGAACATCATCCGATATACATCCCGCAAACATAATAAACATAGTAATTAACAGGTTCACAGGATTAATCCACTTTGCTTTTACATTGTTTAATGTATAAACAAGAGAAATAAGGTTTAAAAATATAAGATAACCGTATGTTAAATCACCTGAAGCCCCTGATAAATGCGGAGTCAGATAGCCGCCGATAAGCCCGATAACAAGAGAGGATACCGAGCGCATTTTGTGCGATATAAAAGCAACAAACAACAGCAGCAAAACCCCAACAGACAATGCGGAAATTGTATTAAAAACTTTTAGATAATATGCACTGAAAGTTGTAATGAACAGAGTTGCAAAACCTGTACCTATAAGAACTTCCGAATACAGTTTTAACTTTTCGGTCTTATGCATGTGCAAACCGCCCAAGAACAAACCGATACCTGCAGCAGCACCGAGTATAATTTTTACGGTATCTGTAATCACAATATACGAAGAAACCAGTTTTATAAAAATTATGAAAGCAACAATTAACGCAAAAGCACCGATTTTGTTAAAAATATTCCCGAGAAAAATATTTTCCATACTGTCAGTTTTCTTTGGAGCAGTATCTTTAACTTTGTCCTTTGCATATTCCGGATATTTTGCAGGTATAAATACCGGCTCCTGTTTTTCTGCTGCATGAGTTTCTTCTTGCTGCGCCGCTGAAATCTGTACTTTTTCTTGCTGCGGTTGTTTTTCAACCTGAATATTTTCTGTACCTATTTGCTTTAGAGTATTTTTCAAAACTCTATCTAAATTTGCAACCTTATCAGCAAGCACAACAACCCAAATTATTAATCCGAGCATTAAAATCCATAAAAATAAATCACTCGTAAAAAATATATAATCCATCTCTCCTCCTCAAAAAGAGTTTAACATATTATTACAAATCTGGCAAACTATATTAATTTATCACAATAGGCGAAAACAGGACACTCAGAGCATTTTGGATTTATCGGCCTGCAGACATTCTGTCCGTGCGTGACAAGCAGTGTATTTATCGGAATCCAGTATTCTACAGGGAGTTTTTTACGCAGCGCAAACTCTGTTTCTTCAGGTGTCGAGGTTTTTATATAGCCCAGACGATTAAAAATTCTATGAACATGCACATCAACACAAATTGCAGGAACTCCGAAACCAAGTGTCATAACAAGATTAGCCGTCTTTCTGCCAACGCCGTTGAATTTGCACAACTCTTCAATCGAATCCGGAACTTTACCATTATATTTTTCAACAATTTGTCTGGATAATTCAATAATCTGACGGGCTTTATTTTTATAAAACCCTACAGGATAAATTGCCTCAGCAAGCGTATCTTCATCAACATGCATCATTTCCTGCGGAGTTTTAGCAAGTTCAAGCATCCTGCATGTTGCAGGATATGTTGTTCTGTCATTGGTGCGCAGACTCAATATGCAGGCAATTAAAACGAGATACGGGTCTTTAAAAGAATCCATAAGCCTTACAAAATCACTGCGGGGCTGTTTTGCTTCTTCCAACTGTCTTACAACATCGGAAATTTTACTTTCATCCATTATTTTAACAATTCCTCAACATTAATATTTACTTTTAATTTCAGCGCATAAATGTTATTTCTGTCAAATTTTGCAAGTTTGACAGCATCTTTTTCCGTTGTAATTATACTTCCGGTAATATCTACAATATCTGTCGGCGTATATTGGTGGTGATCATCAAATGTTTTTGTATCCTTGACAATATAAGAAGTCAGAAAATCATAAAACTGCTGCGGCTGTCCGATAGCACACATTGCAGTAACTTCAAGACCTTCCATCAGCCTCTGGCCGGTTTTAATATTATATACATAATCCGGCTCGGTATAACAGATGCTTGTCGGGATTTGCAGCCGTTCTTGCATAATTGCCGCAACTTTTTCTGCCGTTTCGTGATTTGTATTTTTACTTACAACAACAAATTTATCTATCCGCTCTAACGCTTCAGCCCCTTCTCTGAGCGGACCTGCCGGAAGCAGACATTCATTGCCGAAACCTTTAACACTATCCATAAGGACAATATCAAGATCTCTGTATAGTTTCCGATGCTGAAAACCGTCATCCAGAATTATTACATTTACCCCGAACTTTTCTACGGCATATTTAGCGGCAAGATATCTGTTTCTGCAGGTAAAAACATAACAATTAGGAGTGTTTTCTGCAAGCCAGTATGGTTCATCACCTGCGTGCGTTGCATCAAAATAAATAACATTTCCGTCAGAAATCATATTAACTTTGCCGTTATTAAGCCTTCCGCCGTAACCTCTTGAAATAATTGCAACTTTTTGCCCCTGTTCTATAAGATAACTTGCAATTTCAGCAACAACAGGAGTCTTGCCCACTCCGCCTGTTGTCATATTGCCTACAGATATTACATAAGCATTTACTCTTTTAGGCTTTATGATTTTCTTATCATAACAAAAATTCTTAAACCTGCTGGCAGCCGAATAAAAATAAGAACAAAATTTTAAAAATTTAAACAAACTGCCTTTTGGATTTCGCTGATAATGTATTTTTGTTATTTCTGTTTTTAAATTTAGCATATTAGAATAATAATCTGAATAATAAGAACCGTTTATTCAATTTTTCTGAGAATTTTCTCAAATTGCTTGTTGTTACGACTGTATCACTCACAATTTGTTCAAGATCCGATACTTGATTTGCACTTGTCGGATTGACTCTGTTAACCGTTTCAAGAGCCGTTGCAACTTCAGACATCGCACAATTAGCATTTTCAATTGCTTCTGTGATTTCTTTTTTCAATTTTTCATCTTTTGTAATCGCATTAACACTTGCACTGATTTCGGACAGATTTTGAGCAATAATCTTTATATTCTTACCGGTTTGTTCAGCATCTGCAGCATCCATAACTTTGTTAAGGTTTTTAGCGAGTTTATCAACAGAATCTGCTGTAGATAACATAGTATCCTTAAACTGTTTATCACCGATAATCTCATTAAGATTTGCAGAAAGTTCAGAAAAGTCATCAGTTGCCTGCTTGGTCATAGCAATCAACTGCTCGATATCTTCTTTTGATGAATCCAAAAGTTCATCGACTTTTCCGAGTGTAACATTTGATCTTGCAGTAAGAGTATCAAGATTTGCAATTGTCATTTTCAAGTCAGCAATAGTTTCATCCGTCAAAATATCATTAACCTTTTTATTTGTTTCAGTCAATGTTTCTGCGGCTTTATACTGCCAATCCATAAAATCGGACAATCTCATCGGTTCAATAATCGTATATGGAGAATCCTGCTTTTTATAAGAAACAGGAGCATCATCAATCGGGGATATTCTCAATTTGTAATCATTATTATCTTTTATAACACGACCTTTTATAAATTCAGGCATTATCAGCCCCGGAAGATTTATAAAATAACTGATTTTATAAGCATATTTTGTTTTAATATTGTTTTTCTGCGTATATGGAATAGAATCTCGTGAAAGAACTTCTACAGATTTTACAAGACCGACATCTTCATATTTATCGTTCAGTTTCATTTGAACAGGATCATTTTTATCAAGCAGATACTTATCATTCATAGGGGTGTATATTGTAAGTATCCTTGGCGGTGTAATTTCAAGGAAAAGTTCGCCTATAATACCCGATTGCTGAATAGAAAATGATGAAGCTCTCGGAATTACAACACCCGGATCTGTAATAACAAATTTAACCTTAACATAACTTTCTTCACCATCAACAACAGGGATAATTTCTTCGACCTGTCCGACTTTCAGACCCATAATCTGAACACCGGCACCCGGTCTTAATCCATTTACATCTTTAAATTGAATTTCCACACGTTCAGCAGACGAAAAAGCTCTGCCTTTAACTTTTAACACCGTACCAATTAACAAAATAAGAGCAATTAATGTTAATAGTCCAACTTTAAAAGATGATGAAAATTTCATGGCATACCTTCCCTTAATAAATTATATGGAATATTTTAACAGAAAAATAAAAAAAAGACTAAGTTTTAACGAAAATTAATTGGTTAAAACAGTTGAATTTTAAAAATTTAACTCATACATACAGTTGATTTTTCAGGGTTTGGGCAAAATTTTGTTAAGAAAATAGTATATAATTATAATAAGAAAATGTTGACTTTTAAAAAATGATAATTAAAAGAAAAAAAGAAAGTAATCAGATAGAAGATAGAAGGAGATAACACTATGGGCATGGCAGCATCTCAAGCCAGATGGATATCACTGGCAGCACGAAAATCAAATGTAGAATACGAAGGACAGCAGATAAATCAGGCAAGACTTGCTCTGTCAAATCAAAGTGCCGAGTTATGGAATCAGTTATACGATATGGAGGTGCCAAGCCCGCCGAGCACAACTGATTTCTCAACTACCGAATACACCTTCTCGGACGGAGATGCCACTCAGGCAATCACGAGCATTAGAAGTGCGGAATACACGGATGAAGACGGTGTAAAATACAATGCCTATGTAACATACAGCCAGAGTGTTAACGAATACAAAGGAATCCGGAATACAAATTCAAATCCTCAGGTGCAATATGTAGAAGCAACACAAGAAGGCGAATCCGGATATTATATGATAGGAACCAAAAAAGTTACCTGCCTTAACTCTATAGACAGAGAAGATAACTCTGCAGACAGTGTATGGCCTTCCTATCAAACAGAACTGGATCAAATCGCCGTTGACTGGCCGGATACACAACTTGCTCAAGACTGGGAAAGATTTAAAGCCGGAGATGAAACAGCACTGGACAATATCTATTTCTGGACAGACAGTTCCGGTAATGTAAATTTTGCATCAGGAACATCTAATTCAAGAGATTCACTTGCTCATTGCAGTACAGATCCTTCAGCATCCCTTCATTCGTACTATGCAGACACTCAGGAAACTACAAAAGAAGTTTCTAAATACGCACTCATAGACTACGATTCTGACGGACGCGCAACAGCAATGCAGCTTGAAGGATCAACAGCGGTTTATACCCTTGAAACTTCAACAAAAACAGATGAAGATGCCTACAATGATGCTATGAATAAATACTATTACGAACAGGCATTATACGATAAAAAAGTTCAGGATATCAACGCAAAAACAGAAAAAATCCAAACTGAAGACAGAACTCTTGAATTAAGACTGAAACAATTGGATACTGAACAAAATGCACTCCAGACTGAAATGGATGCAGTTAAGAAAGTTATTTCTAAAAACGTTGAAAGTACCTTCAAAACATTTGGTGAATAATAAAATTATAATAAGAGGTTTAAAATGGCTTACAAAAATGATAGCGAACTTGTAATAGCAAATAAATTCGGTACCGCAAGCGGCAAAGCAAAGGCTCAGTTGTGGGAAACTTATGACAGGCTGAGAGATTTGACGGTGTCAGGCAGCGGAACGGGCACAGGGTTTGAATCTGCCGGCGGATTTTTGTACAACCTTGCGAGTTTACTTGCACCGTCAGCATTCGCTACCGTTTTTGGAAGTTCGGAAACAATGAACATTGCAGGAACCTCTTATTATTCCGGCACAAACGGCAATTCTTCATACGGCGTTGACAGTTTGTACAATTATTCCGGATTCCCGAGCGGTGCAGCGTCCATAGATTCAATATACGGACTTGCTACAGGCGGAGCATCTTCTATTCTGGACGGATGGGGTTCATCAATTGCAGGGACGCCAACAGGCTACGCTTCAAGTATCGGCGGACTTGCTGATATAGCAAATGCTGCAGCATACGGAATCGGTACAGGTTCAGGACTTGGGAAAATTGCATCAAATATCGTAATGCCGTTTGCAAGTTGCATATCGGGTTTTGGCGGAATATTAACTGCAATATCCCCTTATCTGGGTGTTTACGGAGCAGGTACAACTGTTTTAGGAAACTTAATGCAAGGAACATCCTCCGCTGCACTTGCCGCATATCAAAATGTTTCAGGCAACATTACAAACAGCGCAGATACAATCCTTTCAACCAAAGTAAGAAATATAGAAACCGTATGCAAAATGCTTGATACACAGGGCGATGTTGCTAAAAAGATGCTTAAAGAAAGTATTGAAGGCGACAGTAAAGCAATTCAAGACTTATAATAAGACCCCGAGAAATAAAGGAAGAACCGGCCGCAAACCGGTTCTTTTGTCATCTTTATTATGTATTTTTATTACAATAATTAAAGTTATAAAAAATTTATCCGTAGATATATTAGGAAAACAGCAGATCTATGTAAAGAAATGTTACATTCATGATTAAAAAATATCAATACTTAAAGATGTAATGTTTTTAAATATATGTAGGTCTAAAGTGTAAGGAATAAAAATGTTTCGAGAAACTCTAGAACTATACATCAGAAGAATCTTGGATTTCTTAATGTATGCCAAGAACTATATCATCCGGACAAATCCGATACAGGCATTCTGGATGTCAATAGTAGAAGGAATAAAAGATTTTCTGACGATAAAAAAGAAACTTAAAATGGCTCAATACAGGCTTAACTACCACAGGCACCAGCTGCACAAAATGGAACAGTTAATAGCCGAAAACAGCCAGCACAGTTTCTTACAGGGTACAAATCTAGACCAAAAAAGGTAGAAGGCGAAACATGGGTTTACTTATCGGGATAATCAGAAAAAGATTTTTGGTACTGCAAAAGTCTAATGCTGCCTGGAAACTGCAACTTATCACATCAGCAATTGCAGCAGCGCAAAATTCTGCTAACAACCTGCTGCAGGTTCGCACAACATCAGATTACAAGGCAGAATCTCTGATTGCAAAAAAATTGCAGGAACGGCAATACAAACTTAATTCGCTTGAGACAAAATTAAAGCAGCAAAAGCAAACGCTGGAGTTGCAGATTCAAGAATACAACGCTGAAATTAAGTCTTGTGATGATATGATCAGCAACGGTATCAGCGAAATGTTCAGTTATAAAGCCGCATAATATTATCGGGTTTGAATAAACAAATTGATAATATCATTCATTATGGCAGCCTGATGCTGATAACTTTGTGCTTTTGCTTCCAGAACTCCGATTTGTTTGCGATATTCGACAATACTTGCCTGACATTCTTTTGAATTATTTGCAAGTGCTGTCTGAACCTGTTTTGCTTCCTGCAAAACGCTGCCCATAGAAATTCCGAGAGCTTCCATTGTCTGTTTAATAATTAAAGCACCGGTCTGCTTTGAAACTCCTGACGGAAGTTTTGCTATTAACTGCTTTAAGACCGCAACATTTGCTGGATACTCAAAATCATCCTGAACCTGAGGATATCCGCCGCCAAGAGCCTGTATTACGCTTTGATTAAAGGCATTATCAATAAACGGCTGGGAAGATGCTCCCTGCGTTGCTGCCTGAAACTGTAATTGTGATTTAATTTGCATCTGTCTTTGGGATGAATGTATTGAATTTTGCAAATTCGGAATAAAATTTTCAGATGGCATGCCGGCATCTTCGAATTGAGAATTATAAATACTGGAAGCCTGCTGGGTTGAATACTGCTCAGCCCCGAAAGAAGTATCTTCTCCGGCTGTTGAAGTTTCTGAAAAATCATCGTACACTGTTTCCGGTGTATTTTCTGCTTCCTGAGGCTCTTCGCTAATAACGACATCTCCGTTAGGAGCACCGGCACTTTGCATCTTTAATGCCTCAACTATCTTTTTTCCAACTCCGTCATTCATATTATCTATCGCCATCTTTTCCTCTTAGTAATTAAATCATCTAAATTATATTAAAAACATGCGAATTTATCAAGAAAATTTTAACAATATCAACTAAATAGTTTAATTTATCAACTTGCTAGGTTTATTTCTTCGTGATAATATCAAGCCGTAACCGGAGAATATATTATGGAAAGTATAGAAATAAACGAATTTAAAAACCTTGAAAACGGAGAAAACCTCAACCAGTTAGCAGTATTATCAGAAATTTCCGACGGACTTGACTATGAAATCCTCGGAGATAAAAAGGTTCTTGCATATATTGATTATCTTGACCTGACAAAAACCGTAGAAGTCCTTGCCGAATTTTTTGATGTTCCGGCAGCGGCTCTGGCGGGAGAAGCAAGATTATGCGCTGTTGCACTCGGCAGTTCAACAGAAACCGCTTTTGAAAAAATACTTGAAACAGATCCTGTATCTTTATTAAACGGCACAATAGGTTTTACAAAAGAAGTTACGGTTGAACTTGCGATGAAATTAAACGCAATGAAAATCAGAAATATTATTGCGGTAAATTTTGCTCCGGAAGCAGTTGACTATCTGCAGGAATACTCCGGAATCAATATGATAAAAATAAAAAGTCCGCTTCAGGAACTTCTGGGATTTGATACAAAAGACATCAAGGTTACACCGTTCGGATATTTAATACAGGAGCAAAATGCAAGCAGACTGACAAAGGAATCTTTCAAAGTTGCCGGAAAAATAAAACCTACCCAGCAGCAGGCTGAAGATGCCATTTTTGCATGGAAGATTGCAAAATACACAAACAGTAAATCTGCAATAATTGTAAAAGATTTAGCCACAACGGCAATAGTTCAATCAGCGGTAAACCTTGCTGATGCAGTTGAAAAGGCAATGGATATCGCCTGTGAAAACAGCAAAGACGCCGTACTTGCAGTTGACGGAGTTATAGAACAAACCGAAGTTATAAATGCTGCAATTCAAGGAAGAATAGGACTTATAATTGAAGCCGGCGACAGTGAAGATTCTCAAAGAATTATAGAACTTGCCGACAAATATAATATTTCTGTCATTCACACCGGAATAAGAAATTACAGATACTGGAAATAAAAAGGATTAACACAAATGGCTATAAAATCGTGGGATGAATATTTTTTAGACATGGCAAAAACCTGCGCAAGCCGTTCAAACTGCCTCAGGGCACAGGTTGGAGCGGTCATTGTCGGAGAAGACAAAAAAATAAAAGCAACAGGATATAACGGAACCCCGTCAAAAGTGGAATCATGTTTAGAACGAGGAGAATGCTACAGAATAAAAAATAATATCGCTTCCGGCACAAAATATGAAACCTGCAGATCCATACATGCAGAGCAAAATGCAATTATTCAAGCCGGTCAGGACAGATGCAAAGATGCAACAATATATATCTGGGGGCATAATTTTATCTGTATATTATGCAAACGATTTATTGTTCAGGCGGGAATAAAACACTGTGTGCTGAAAAAAGATGATAATTCTCCAATAATCCGGCTTTCGGTAGAAGACATAAGACAAGAACTTGAAGAACAGCGGTAAGAATCAAACTTATTACTCTTCTCCATAATCAAATTCCTTTTGTGAAGGATCAAAATATTTAATTGACGGGCATTTTCCGAAAGATTTAATTAATGCATCGTTTAAATTTTCATCTTCAACAACCTTTCCGTCAATAATCGTTAAACCTTCAGAAAAAACAAAGTCATAATGCGACGGGTCATATTTATATTTATGTGACTTTGCAATTTTATTATTTTTTGCTGATTTTTTACCGGATTTTTTATCTTGTTTTGCAAGTTTTTCTCTTTCTTTTTCCAGAAGTGCACGCATTTTCTTTTTGCGGTCTTTGTCTTTATAGACACTTCTTGTAATATCATTCAAAACAGAAGCAACATATTCCTGTATCCCTGAATTTTCATCCAGAGCGGTTATTAAGGTAATTGCTTTATTTATTTCATCATACGCATCATCATAATGCCCCATTCTTCGTAATAAAACAGCAAGATTATAATGAGTTTCATAATTCATAGGTTCAATATTGATGGCTTTACAATAACATTTTCCGGCTCTGCGGTAATCCCCGTATGTATGATACGCAAGCCCGAGGTTGAACAAAGCATCATAATTGTTATCATCAATTTTTACAGCATTTTCGTAAGCTTTGATAGCCTCATTTATATATATTCGTTTAAGAACTTTATCTGTAGTATATAAAGCCTTTAATTTGTATGTAACTCCTTTATTATAATAAGCAATTGCTTTATTTTCTTTATTGCTCAGTTTGTTATCGTAAACATAAGGAATCGACACCAATTTGCGTTTGGTATTTATAACATTGTCATACTGCTCAATTGCGCTGTCGAAATTGCCTAATTTTTCCGAAGCCACAATCCCGTAATTAATCCTTGCTATCATCATTCTGGGATTGTATTTATAGGCCTGGGAATAAGCATACATTGCAGACTGATAATCTTCATACACAACATAAATATTTCCGAGATTATACCATGCACCGTAATGTCCGGGGTACAAAGATAATCCTTTGCTGTAAAATCTTATAGCATCATTCATTTTTAATTCCTGATATGCCTGATCACCCTTTTCAACAAAATACATACCTTTCAGTTTGTTAACCTGTTCCATCACAAACTGCTGGTTTAAATATGCAAGCACACCAAGGGTAGCAATTACAAATAATGAAAATAATGCTGATAATAGTTTCTTCATACCGGTACCAATAATATATTTTTATAATAAATGGTTTTGAAAAGAATAACATCAACCGAATAATGTAACAAATTCTTCACATTTTAAACAACCTGCGCAATCTTGAAGATAAAAAATTTTTTATATAAGTAAGGTAGGTTAGAAAATTTAATATTGGAGGTTAGCATGTCAGATTACAATTTAGGGGTTGTTCCGTTTGGCGGAATATATGATCAATACGGATATGATAATTTAGACCTTGACATGAATTACGGTTCTTATCCTATGTTTGGAGCAGGAAGTATTTTCGGAGCGGGATTTGCAACTCCGCCTATGATGGGTGGCGGATATTACGGCTTCAATTATGATGAGTTTTATAATAACATGCGCAGACAACAGCAATTTCAAACTGAATACAATGTAGATCAGCAGCAATTAAACAGGAATGCGGATTTAAGAATTAATGCACCGTTAGAAGCAATAAAAGGCAGTGCAACCGCATTAAAAGATAAAATTGTAAATAATGAACAAGATCAAATTCAAGAAGCATACGAACGATATGTAAATGCCGTTGCAGCAGCATACGGAGATACAAGCGATAAAAAAATAATAAGAGCACGTGCAAACAGTTTATATGCAAGCATGAATAACGGAGTTTCACTGGTTCAGGATTTGCGCCAGTACGGGCACGGCTCGGCAACACAAGGTTTCATTCAATCATTAACCTTCGGGCTTTATAACAGACACAGTGCCGAAGACAATGTAGCATACATAACAGGCTCACCTGTAGGTTCCGGAGAAAAGACAAAACATAACTTAGGCCGTGTTGCAGGTGCCGTAACTGTAGGCGGAATTGCCGGCGGACTGGCAAAAGCCTGCGCAAAAGGATCTAGTAAATTAGCAAAAGCCTGCTCCGGCAAGGCAAAAATAATCGGACTTGCCGCAGGGGGCTTAGCAGCAGCCTTATCTTTCCTTACAGGTAAAGTAACAACTTAACCTAATACTTTCTATTTCTGTAAAATTTCTATTCCTTTAAAAGACCTGAATCATAAATATGATTCAGGCTTTTTATT
>CALUYV010000005.1 GCA_944325095.1 Candidatus Gastranaerophilales bacterium
GGAAAATCTCCGATAACAACCTCAAAAACATTTAAAGATACTGTTTGTCCGGTATGCGGTGCACATGCGGTAAGAGAAACTGATACAATGGATACTTTTGTATGCTCAAGCTGGTATTACCTGAGATATGCAGATGCAAAAAATTCAAAAGAATGCTTCAATAAAGACAAAGTAAACCACTGGCTGCCTGTTGACCAGTATGTCGGCGGTATTGAACACGCAATATTACACCTGTTGTATTCAAGATTTTTCACAAAAGCTCTACGTGACTGCGGGTTGTTAGATTTTGACGAACCGTTTAAAAATCTGCTGACACAGGGAATGGTATTAAAAGACGGTTCAAAAATGTCAAAATCTAAAGGCAATACTGTTGACCCTGATGAAATCTTTGAAAACTACGGAGCAGATACCGCAAGATTGTTTATTCTTTCGGATTCTCCGCCTGCAAGAGATTTTGACTGGTCTGATGCCGGTGTAGAAGGCTGTTACAAATTCCTTAACAGAGTATGGAGGCTCATAGCATCCAATTCGAAAAATATTACTCTGGATTATCCGGAATTCAAAGCCGGTATGCTGAAAGATAAATCAAACGATGATCTTTTAAGAACAGTCCATATTGCAATTAAGGGAATTACTAACGATATTTCAAATGATTTCCAATTTAATACGGTAATCTCAAAATACAGAGAATTGACTAATGCAATATATGATTGGCAGGCAAAGAAAACCGATTTAACCGAAGAAGATAAATCCGTTTTGAGTTTTGCAATAATTTCTTTGATAAAACTCATGTCGCCTGTTGCTGTTCACCTGACAGAAGAAGCATGGCATGATCTCGGCGGTCAGGGTTCTATTCATGAACAGTTCTGGTGCAAATGGGATGAAAATCTTGCAAAATCAAGTTCAATAACACTTGTTGTTCAGGTTAACGGAAAAGTAAAAGATAAAATCGAAGTTGAAGAAGGGTTAAGCCAGGAGGAAATGATACAAGTTGCTCTTGCAAGCCCGAAAATAAAAGCACAAACCGACGGAAAAACTATTGTTAAAACAATTGCTGTTCCGGGAAAACTGGTTAATATCGTTGTAAAATAATAAATTTATCTTTATTCAAAAAAAAAACAAACCGTTCTTAAAAATATTTTTAAGAACGGTTTGTTCAAATGCCGAATTACCGCTTTATCATTGTTAATTTTCTTTTTTATAGTAAAATATTGCATGTAAATACCGGTAACTAAAGGAAAGGATATTAAAATGACAAAACTTTCACCATTACAAATTGAGAGATTAAAGTACCAGCCAAAATTACCTTTGAGTTTACAAAGCGGTGTAAATTCACTGGAATTGGTTGAAGGTTCCGCAACTCAATCTGTCAGAGATCAGGAACAAATCAAAAATTTATTTGCAAACACCTACGGAAAACCTACCGTAACATTTAAACCGGCTTTATCATCTGCCGTTTCGGAAGTTAGAAATGTCGGTGTTATTTTATCAGGCGGTCAGGCTCCAGGCGGACACAATGTTATTGCAGGACTTTATGATGCTTTAAAAAATGCTAATCCTGCCAATAAGTTATACGGATTTTTAGGCGGTCCATCCGGTATTATTGACGGAAAATATGTTGAATTTGATGATGAATTTATCAATGCATACAGAAATACCGGCGGTTTTGATATTATAGGTTCAGGCAGAACCAAACTTGAAACAGAAGAACAATTCCAAAAATCTCTTGCAGTCTGCAAAAAGTTAGGTATTTCCGCAGTTGTCATAATCGGCGGAGATGACTCTAATACCAACGCAGCACTGCTTGCAGAATGGTTTGTTAAAAATAATGCCGGAATTCAGGTTATAGGCTGCCCGAAAACAATTGACGGCGACCTTAAAAATGAACAAATCGAAATCTCTTTCGGTTTTGATACTGCAACAAAAACTTATGCTGAACTTATCGGAAACATCCAGAGAGATGCAAATTCAGCTAAAAAATACTGGCACTTTGTAAAAATTATGGGCAGAAGCGCATCTCATGTTGCTTTGGAAGCCGCTTTACAAACCCAGCCGAATATCACTTTGATTTCTGAAGAAGTTGAAGAGAAAAAAATGTCATTATCTTCAATTATTGACTATATGACAGATATCATTGTAAGACGCTCAGACAACGGCAAAAACTTCGGTATCGCAGTAATTCCGGAAGGATTAATCGAATTTATACCTGAAATGAAATCAATGATTTCTAATCTGAACGATATTATGGCTTCATTAGAAACGGATCCTGATTTTGTTAATGCTACAACTATTCGTGATAAATTTGATATTGTAGAAAACAGGCTTGATCCTGAAAATGCGAAAGTATATAACTCTCTGCCGGCTATAATTAAAGGTCAATTATTAGCAGACAGAGATCCGCACGGCAATGTTCAGGTTTCTAAAATTGAAACTGAAAAATTGTTAATTGAAATGATTTCTATAAAATTAGAAGAAATGAAAGCCCGCGGAGAATATATCGGAAAATTCTCGGCACAATCTCACTTCTTCGGATATGAAGGCCGCTGCGCATTCCCGTCAAACTTTGATGCGGATTATTGCTACTCACTTGGTTACAACGCATTTGCATTAATCAATTTCGGATTAACAGGATATTTGTCATCCGTAAGAAATTTAACACAACCGGCAGACGAATGGATTGCAGGCGGTATTCCTCTTACAATGATGATGAATATGGAAAAACGTCACGGCGAAATGAAACCGGTTATCCAAAAAGCACTGGTAAGACTGGACGGCCCTGTATTCAAACAATTGCAAGATAACAGAGAAGATTGGGCAATGAATGACAGATACTTATTCCCGGGTGCTATTCAATACTTCGGGCCAAGTTCTGTTTGTGATATTACAACAATCACTCTGCAATTGGAAAGAAGCAAATCTCTTGCTTCAGTATAATTTATAAAAAGAAGAGGCGGTGCGGTAAATATCGCACCGCCTCTTTTTTAGTCCACAAAATAATTACTCTATCTATATGACAACTAATTTTGACTTATTTTCTATAATGTTAGAATGGAAGAAGTTGTTATTGATAAAAAATACTCGGATTTTATCGAAGAGATGATAGAACAAGTATCATCTGTTCTGCCCGAAGATATCAACACCTTGCAGGCAAGTTATCTGAAAAATAATATGAAAAAATCAATGACATTAATGGCTTCTTCTATCAATGACAACGAAGTATTCAAAGTTCTGGATTTTAAAGAACAATGTTTTTACATCCAAATAATTGCAGAATGGTCTTTTCACAAAGAAATTGATTTATTTCGCTCGGGAATTTCCCCTAAATACTGGAAAGTCGTAATGAACAAAATCTGGTATGTTATGTGGGAAGTTATGTATGCCTGCGTAAAAAACGATGCTCCGCATTCAACAACACTAAGCCTTGTTGAACGTTTTGTTAACCGGACTTATAACGAAGCAATCGAAGAATTAAAAGAGCAGGAAATTATTGACGATGTTGTTGAAATTAAAGCAAAAGAACAGTCAAATATTGACAAAATGGCACGCGAAATCAAACTTGCAGAACGAATAAGAAGCGGAATCAGCCTTTCCTTCAAGAGATTTCTCCTTGCCATAATTGTCGGCTGTGCAATAACTTTTATTATATTAAAGTTAAAAGTCGCCGGACTTATCGGAATTTTAACATTTATTCTCGTTTATTATTTTCTGCCGAACAATAAAAACGGATAATTCTCCAACCTTGCATAACATCTTTGTTTAATATAAAATACGGGTGAAATTGTGGTACTAATAAAGGAGAGATTGTTATGTCAAGAAAACCAATTATTGCAGGAAACTGGAAAATGAATCTTTTACAAAGTGATGCAAAAGCATTATATGAAGGAATTAAATCTTTTGTATCAAAATACAATGCACCTCAATTACCAACCGTAATTATTGCACCTGTATTTACATCTTTGAATCAAGTATCTGAAATTCCTTGCGACTGCGGCTGCCAGGGCAGCAAATTGTATGTTGCAGGTCAAAACTGCCACTGGGAATCATCAGGTGCATACACCGGAGAAATCTCTGTTGAAATGCTGAAAGATGCAGGCTGTTCTTATGTTATCATCGGACACTCTGAAAGAAGACAGTATTTCTCTGAAACAGATGAAATGATTAACAAAAAAGCAAAAGCAATTTTAGCAGGCGGTTTGATTCCTATTATCTGCTGCGGTGAAACTCTTGAACAAAGAGAAGACGGTATTACAGATTCTCATATTGCAACTCAAATCAGAGCAGCATTAAACGGAATCTCATCAGAAGATATCGCAAAATCAGTTATCGCCTATGAACCAATCTGGGCTATCGGAACCGGAAAATCTTGCGATGCGGATGAAGCAAACAGAGTTATCAAAATGATTAGAAGTGTTGTTGCGGAAATCGCAGGTGCTCAAGCTGCTGATTCAATCAGAATCCTTTACGGCGGTTCTGTTAAACCTTCAACTATTGAAGAACAAATGTCAAAATCAGATATCGACGGTGCTTTAATAGGCGGTGCTTCATTGAAAGCAGACAGTTTCAACGAAATCATTGAAAAAACAATGAAAGTTGCTGTATAAAATTTCGATTGACAGTCAAAATGAGAAAAGGTTCGGAAAATTTCCGAACCTTTTTGTTAAATTTTTGTAATAAAATTTTTATCAATATTTAGTTATGTAAAGTAAATAATTTAGCCAAAATTTTTGTATAATTATCTGCATCATCAAACATAATTTTTTTATTTTTTAAAGCAAAAAGTGTTGTGGATACACGCTTTGAGGCAGTTTTTAATTGTAAAGTTTTGTTACTTTTTGCTACAAATATAGTAAAGTTTAGTAGAAAAAATACCGTTACATGTTGTATAATATATATAGAAGATATACTAAATAGTGAATCGCAAACAATAGCCATTGAATATTTTGTTATAATCAAAATAGAAAGGCAGCGAATATATGAGTAACTTACAATTTCAGAATGATTTAGACAAGTTGGTTGAGATCCTGCCGGAGAAAATTCGGACATACATCGATTACCCTAAAATGGACGACGTAATAGAAATAGTTGTCGATATAGGCCGTCCGCCGGAAATTCGGCACGCAGACGGAAAAATCGAATATCTTGGCAATACCGATATCACATACGATGATATTGATTACATCACATCAAGAGTACAGGAATTTACAACAGACAATCGTTCCGGAATTCCGGGAACACTGCACAGAATCAGTGCAATAAGAAACAGACAAAATCGAATTGTAGGACTCACATGCAGAATCGGCAGAGTCGTAACCGGAACAATCTCATGTATCAAAGATATTTGTTTGCAAAACAAAAGTATATTATTCCTCGGACGGCCCGGGGTCGGAAAAACAACAAAACTGAGAGAAATCTCACGGCTTGTGGCAGATGAACTCGGAAAAAGAGTTGTCATTGTTGATACTTCTAACGAAATTGCAGGCGACGGTGACACTCCGCATCCGGCAGTGGGGCATGCAAGAAGAATGCAGGTTCGCCAGCCGGAATACCAAAAAGATATTATGATTGAGGCTGTCGAAAACCATACCCCTGAAGTCATTGTTGTTGACGAAATCGGGACAGAAGCCGAAGCACAGGCAGCCAGAACCATTGCCGAGCGAGGTGTTATGCTCATTGCAACCGCACACGGCAACAGTTTGGAAAGTTTAATTAAAAACCCGACATTATCAGATTTAGTCGGCGGTATTCAATCCGTTACACTGGGTGATGACGAAGCAAAACGCCGCTCCTCACAAAAAACTGTTCTTGAACGGGAGAAACAGCCGACTTTCGATATCGTTATAGAAATTCTTGACAGAAATACTCTTGCAGTTTATAAAGACACTGCAGAGGCTGTTGATTATATCCTCAGAGGATGGCCAATCAGACCTGAAATAAGAAAAGTTGACAAATCTTACGACTTTAACAAACAAGAAAACTCTCAGGAAAAATCACCTACCGTCCTTGAACATATCAATGCTCTTGAAGAAAAAATTGAACATCCGGACAGTTTAAAATTCAGTTTTTCACGGCAAAAATATGTTGAAGAAATTAAAAAATACAAAAAGATTTATCTGTATGCCGTATCAAGAAGCATTGCGGAAAAAGTAATCGAAAGACTTGATTTGAATGCTGAAATCACCAGAAACCTTGATGAAGCAGATATTGTAATCGCACACAAAAACTTTATTAAAGGCGGAGCCAAAGTTCTAAGTACGGCAGAAGAAAACAGACTGCAAATATTCTATATAAAAACAAATTCAATGGCGCAAATCCAGAAAGTAATAAAAGAAGCACTGGATATTGCAGAACTCAACAGCCATCAAACATTTTACGATATAACAGAAAAAGCTCTTGACGAAACTCAAAAAGCAATTGATAAAATTCTTGCAGGAGCATCAGATATCGAATTAACACCCCAGAATACAAGAATAAGAAAATTGCAGCACGAACTGGTCGAACAACATAATCTTGAAAGTAAATCCATCGGCGAAGGAACAAACAGGCATCTGCGAATTGTCGGCGGTAAAGATTACGGCAACAGAAATTAAAATATGAAAATTTAATAACAGGTTTGAGCCTCTTCTCTAAAGTGCGGGGAAACTACGTCATTCTGCCAAAACCTTTGAGAGGAGGTTCTTGATATTAATTTATCTTTCAAAAGCATACAGCCCGCAAAACGAATAGACCTTGTTTATTTACTAAATATACATAATTATTTTTTTATTGTGCCAGTTTAACTTCACCTTCAACAGGTTTGGCATCTTCAGCAACTCTGTAATAATACTGCGGGTATTCATTTTCTTTTCCTTCATTATAATTTCTTAATGAAACAGGATAATACTCTTCGCCCCAGTATGTTTCATCACATTTGTATTCTTCATTATATCTTGTTTTCTTAACTCTTGCCCTTCCGAGTTTTTGGCCGTCCTCGGTTGTAACAATAGATTCTATGAATTTATCGCCTTCTCCGCCGGCATATTTACCAGGTCTGGTTGAAGAATACAAAACATCAACAGCCATCATTTTGGCAATTTTATCAAGTTCTTTATATTTTTCCTGTGCTTTTAAATTATCTGCATCTATCTGCTCCTGAGTTTTAGGAGTTTTTACAAGTTCTTGTTTATCTTTTCTCAAAAATCTGCGTTTTGTAACCACCTCTGCGGTATAAGGTTTTTTAAGCTGTTCAATTTCGTATTTCAATTGCGATTTTATTCTTCTCAAAGTATCCTGAGGATGTTTTAATTCATCTTCAGTCCATGTTTTTTTCATTTCTGCAAGTTCCTTCGCCAAAACGGCATGCTCTTCCGGTTTTGTTTCAACTTTCACAACCGGTTCCGGTTTATTTTCCTGAGCCGGTATCTTTTTTGGCTCTGCAGGTTTTTCAGCCGCTGCTGGCTGAACATCTTCTGCCAGAATGTAACCTGCCGCTTTTGCAAGTCTTATAAATTCAGTATCTTTATAATCAAAAGTTTTGCCGGCCAACAGCCTTCTAAAATTGATATTATCTTTTCTTTCGGCATGTAATTTTTCAAATTCTTTGCCGAGTGCTATTTGTTCTGCTTTTGTAAAACCGTCTTTATCTTTGTCGATAAAAATTCCTTCTTTTACATAGGCATTTAATTTGTCCATATAATCGTAAGAAATACCTATTCGTCTTGGTTTTCTCTGTGTACCGTCAGTTACGGTAATTCTGACAACTCCGTTTCCCCAATCGCTCATAATTAAATAATCCCTTTCTTTGTTTTCCCCATACCATTATAAAAAATTCAGCCCGCAAAAAATTGCCCGTTTAATGAAAAATAAAAAATCAAAAACAGCCAAAACTATGATATAAGAATAAAAAAGAAACTTTACAGATGTTAACAATATATTTTATAAACAGGAAACGAGTAAAATAAAAAGGCGACACCCAGATTCGAACTGGGGATAAAAGCTTTGCAGGCTTCTGCCTTACCACTTGGCCATGTCGCCGAACTCTACAGATATAAGGATACACAATACATAGCACTATGTCAAGAATATGTAAAAAGGAGTTATATACAACTTTACACCAGATATGCTCG
This sequence comes from Candidatus Gastranaerophilales bacterium, assembly GCA_944325095.1. Lineage (GTDB taxonomy): Bacteria > Cyanobacteriota > Vampirovibrionia > Gastranaerophilales > Gastranaerophilaceae > Zag111. Next base: position 8,103 of record CALUYV010000005.1, read on the forward strand.
AAATATAACTATAATATCATTTCAAACTTTACAAGACAAACCCGAAGTGAGGACAAACAAATACTCCCTGGGGAAGGCTGGGATGGGGAGTTTTTCCCTCAAGGGGTTTATTTTATTCGTCATTCCGGACTTGAGCCGGTATCCCATACACTTGGAACAATTATAAATTACTCTGACTGTTCAGGGGGATAGAAAAATTGCCCGTGCTGTTCGAAGAGAGATTTTTAGTCAAAACTGCGATATAAACTCCATGTAAAAAAGTTTTATTTGGCAGCGGAAGATGAGGTTTTAGGTTCTATCATTTCGCCGATTATATCTTTCGCTTTTTCCAATTGAACATCATGTTTTGCGGTGATATCCGATTTTTTAAGCGGAAGGACAATATCCGGTTCAATTCCGAGTTTATTAATATCATTACCGTTCGGGGTAAGATATTTGGCAACGGTTAAATTCAATCCCGTTTCATTTGGCATCGGTATAATCTTTTGCACCATGCCTTTTCCGTATGTTTTTGTTCCGACAAGTTTTGCTCTGTGGTAATCCTTCATTGCCCCGGAAAAAATTTCACTTGCACTCGCACTTGCCCCGTCAACAAGCAGAATTATCGGTTTATCAATATTAACATCGGTTTTCTGCGCCATAATATCGTAATGGTAGCCGTTTCTGCCAACAATACTTACAATTTTACCTTCAGGAATAAACAAATTGGATATAAATACGGCATTCGGAAGCAAGCCGCCTGTATTGCCGCGCAAATCAATAATCAAACCTTCTGTATCGTCCGTATTTTCCAATGCTTCAAGAAATTCGTTCGGAGTTGAATTACTGATAAAACTGGCAAGCTGGATATAACCGATATTCTTATCAACCGAACTTTTAACTGTTTTTATTGCAATTTCTTTGCGGATGATTTTCTTTTTAATTAAATCCTTATTTCTTAAAACATCAATACTGACAAAAGAATTAATCGGGCCTTTAACAAGGTTAGAAACCTCGGCAAGAGAAAGACCGCTCACCTTAATCCCGTCAACAGCAACAATTATATCGCCGACTTTCAACTCTGCAAACTGCGCCGGAGTATTTTCCATAACATTGATTATTCGAATTTTACCGGACTCATTAACAATATTTACTCCGATACCTGAAATCTTTGAAGTAATTGAATTATTCTGATCGGCAAATTCCTGTTTTGTTAAAAATCTGGAATACGGGTCATCTAAACTTTCAAGCATTGTATCAATTGCAACTTTAGCATCATCTTCGGTTTTAATTTTGCCTCTGTAATGATTTTTCCACCTAATCCAGTATTGTCTGTTAAAATTCGGATCATAATACTCATTTTTTACCACCTGCCAGGCATGATCAAAGAGTTTTTGAGGGGATAAATGAGAAGTATCTACAACCTTTTCGTTTACATTTAACATCGGGTTATAATTGATATTATAAAACGCATTAAGTGCAAATAAAGTCGTTACGGCCGCAGCGAAAAATAATAATGTTCTGGTCAGTTTTTTCATAACATTATTTAACATCAAGGATTTTTTTTAATCAATATACTTTTTCATTACAATAACTAATTATTCAAAAATCTTTATAAATCATTAAAACCCGGTGAATATGACGGAAGATTTTTATATCCGGAATTGGTTAATACGGCTTTTTTAATATATTTATTAGTGTAATCGCCCTTTTCCAATAGTCTTTTCAAAGTATTTTCACGTCTGACCAAATCATTTGATTCCTGATTACTTTCAGGATAAGCCTTTAAAATTTCATCCCAGACAACCGCTTCCATTGTCCATGCATAAGTTTCTTCGGCAAGCGAATTATATTCATCCTGATGCAATGCTTCATGCGATAATAAAGCCGCTAAAGCCCCTGCCGGAGCGGTTCTGTGTTTGTTGTTTATGTAAATATATAAATTTCTCCCTTTTTTCCAGCCGAGAGCATCAAATGTGGCATATTTCTGGTTTATCTGCCCTAAATCCCGAAACTCAATTTTCATTGCTCTTTGAGATAAATTGTTCCCTAAAATAGCATTTCTTGAAAACATGCCTTCCGTACCTTTGAGCATATCGAGTGCAACATAAAAAACTTCTTCTTTTCCGACATCCTTATAAGTCGGTGTAATCTGGCTTATATATTCCGGTGTATATTTTGCAGGATACTGGTGCGGAACGGTTGTTTCCACTGTTCTGGCAGCATACGCAAAACTCTGGCACATAATTGATATAAATGAAATAATCGCTATTCTTTTTACAAACTTCATTGCTGTCATTTTAATCTCCAAATACTACTTTTATAATAGTATTATATTTATCTTTTTTGCAAAATCAAAAAATTTTTATGAATTTTTACTTTTTATTACTGCTTTATTTTTCTATTAATCTTTACCAATTCTGAATAAATATACTTATATTCATTGGAAGGATTTATATTTTCCGCCTCTGTTATATATTCCAGAGCCGTTTTGTAATCTTTTTTCAACTGGTACAATTCGCACATTTTACGATAGTATTCCGAATTATTCAAATCATACAAAATTGCCCGTTTCATACATTCGATTGCTTCATCAATATCTCCGTCTTTTTCTCTTGAAAGAGCAATATAATAATAACCTTCCGAGCAGTTGACATCAAGCATAAGAGCATCTTGAGCATATTCTCTTGATAATTCATAATCACCTTTCAAACCTGCGGCTTTTGCACCGAGAATTATTCCGGAAATATAATTCGGGTTTACTTCTAAACTTTTTTGGACAAGTTTCAGCGCACCTTCATAATTATGCTCGCGTATATAAATTTCTGCTAAATCAGTCAAATAAGAGATATTTTCAGGATTGTTACGCAAAATATCGCTCACGAGTTTCTCCGCTTTGCCAAAATTACTTAATTCTGCATATATTTTGCTGAGAGAACTCTTGGTAAAATCATCGTCAAAACCGTTTTTGATATTTTCTTCAAGAATTTCCTGCGCCCCGATGAGGTCTTTTTTATTTTCGAGAAGGAGAGCTTTTAGAACTCTTGTCTGCGGATGATTAGGCATAACTTCCAGAATAGCACGGGTTTCCTTGTCTGCTTTTGAATACTCTTTTAAAGAATAATACAAATACGCAAGCGAATATCTGTAATCAATATTTTCAGGATTGATAAGCAGTGCATTGCGGTATGCTTTTTGAGCCTCTTCCATCCAGCCGTTGTAAAAATAAGCGTTCCCGAGATTATAATAATATTTTGAATTAGAATTATCCAGATTTATTGCTTTAGAAAAATCTTTTATCGCTTCTATAAAATTCATACTCTCGAGTTCAAATAAACCCTTGTAATTTAGAACTTCAGGATTTTGCGAATTTTTGCTTAACTTTGAAAAAATTTCTTTTGCGGATTCGATATCATTTTCATCGAATTTTATCTTGCCGGAAAGCAGCATTGCCTTCTCGTTATTGATATCACATTCCGAGAGAATTTCTTTAGCCTTTTCCTTTTCATTTGCATTATACAACTCATTTGCACAGTCCAATTTTACATCCTGAGTAAAAAACTCGCTGTTTCTGTATTTATCAATTTCTGAAAATGACTTTAAACAAATCAATGTTTTAATTAAATCTCCGAGAGTTTCTGGATTCGGATGTTTTTCAAATATTCTTTCCGAAAGTTCCAGCACCGTTTTGGTATTTTCTTCACGTTCGTTTATTATTTTGAGCAGCTGCAAACTGTTCAAATGATCCGGAATAATCTGCAAAACCTTTTGAATATACTGTTCTGCCCTTGAATAATTATTCATTAGAAAATACAATTCACCAATTTGAAACAGTATTTCAACATTATCATTTTCAAGTTCCAATGCTTTATACAAAAGTTCTATGGCGTATTTATAATTTTTTGCTTCTTTTAATTCAAATGCCTGCTTTATATAATCAATGCATTCCGGTTTTTCCATATTAACACCCGCTTTATTCTTCAACTACCTCAGGAGGAATATATATACCTTCCGTGTTTATCTCTTCTTTCTTTTCTTTTTTGAACCATTTTCCAAAATCCCATTTGCGTTTTTTCGGTTTAGGTTCTTCAACTTTCTTATTTATGATAATCAAAACCTCATCCTGACTTGCCATTTTGAGGTTATTTCTTGCAATACCTTCAAGACTGTTATCAGATGTAATAACTTTTTTCTGGGATTTTAAATCTTTATTTCTATCCTGCGCTTTTTTTAACAAATCTTCCAGTGTTGCCTGCTTACCCTGATAAGAAACTATCTTTCCGACATTCAAAACCGCTCCGTAACCTATCTGCAACAAACAAAATATCAAAACAAAAGTAAATAAAGGCCACGTAAATTTTGTATCATAATGAAGCCGTCTTCTGCGCCTACGTTTCGCATTCCTTTTGTTATTAACTTGTTGTTCCGGATATTTATCTGTCAAAATAAGTTTCCTTTATTTTAAATTATAAACAAAATAATTGTTATAAACAAAAATATATTGATAATTTTACAATTGAAATCTGGTAGAGAATTTAAACTGTTTTTTTAGTAAAGCATTTTTATCATCATATATAGAACTTGCTCCCAGTTCAAATCTTAATCTGTCTGTATCTTTTTTGCCAAAAGGGTTAATTGATAGTATCATTTCCGCTGTTTTACGATTTTTGACAATATCGGCAGAAAGAACCTCTCTCAAAGAGAAATACTGATTAAAAATCAACTCAGGCGAGAAATAAACATTGTCATTATAATTATTATTTGTTGAATTTATAGTTCTTGCATACGATGTGCTTACTGCAAAATATTTTGATTCATATCGTGAAAAAAGTCCGGTAGATTGTTCCAATTCAGCAATATCTATACCCTGATTATATGTTGTTCCGGCAGAAAACCCGCCCTTCTTCGCATAACTTTTTGCTGAAACCGGCGCAATGCTGTATTCCATAGAGTTTAGAGAAGAATACAATGTAGGAAGAGTATGAATATCCGCTGTATATTTTTTTGCCTCAACTTTTGCAGGCTTGGTAAGTTTTATTGTATGAAAATCGCTGAAACTATCCGAAAGTGATACCGCATCTTCTTCATCTTCATCATACTGCGCATACCCTTTTAAAACATCCGTATATAAATCATCTATTTGATATTCTTCTATTTCAGGCTCTTCAAGTGTTTCATCATCAGTATCATCTTCCGCAATTTCTTCTCCGGATGTATCTGCTGTCACATCATCAGAGGTAATATCCGGCTTTTGCACCGGCTCCTGCGGATTTTCAGAAACCTGTTCTGCGGTTTCCCCCTCGTCTTGAGATTTGATATCATCATCTGTTATATGATATCTGAAAATTTTCGGCTTATTCCCCTCAACTGCCGGAGAGTCAGAATTTTTAGCAAAACACGGCAGCGAAACAAAGCATAAAAGCAAAAATATAAGTAAGCCTGACTTCTTCATACAAACATGATACAGCATAAACACATTTTCAGCAACAGCATATAATATTTAATTTTCACACAACAAAATTACCTAAACTCTGCCATACATATCTTCGTAGCGGATAATATCATCTTCTGATAAAATTTCGCCTTTTTGAACTTCAATAATCTCCAGATGATTATCATAAGGATTTTGCAGAGAATGAATTGCCCCGACCGCAATATCAATGCTATGTCCCGGGGAGAGAATATGCTCTTTGCCTTCCAGAACAACTTTCGCATTACCGGACAATACAACCCAGTGTTCGCTTCGGTGGTTATGTGATTGTACAGACAAACGATGCCCCGGATTTACATGAATAATTTTTGTTTGAAAACCTTTTCCCTCGGCGATTACCGTATAAAAACCCCATGGGCGATATACCGTTTTATGAATTTTTTGAGTATCATCATGCTGTTTTTTTAAAGTTTCATAAACCTGTTTAACTTCCTGTGTTCTGTCTTTTTTACAGGCGAGAATTGCATCTTCCGTTTCGACAATAACAGTATCTTCCAGCCCGATTGTTGCAACAAGTTTTGATGTTGAACAAACTAATGAATTTTTAGAACCGTTATCCAGCACCTTACCGGCAAACACATTGTTATTCTCATCTTTAGGGCTGACCTCATATATTGATTTCCATGAACCTAAATCTTTCCAGTGGGAATTAAGTTCAATCATTGCCAAATTACGGCTTTTTTCCATAATTGCATAATCAATAGAAATATTAGGCATTTTATCAAATTCGGTAAACGGAACCGTATTGCCGCTGCATTTAATATTTTTAATACATTGAGAAATTTCCGGACAATATTTTTCAAACTCTTCAATTATTGTTGAAACTTTGAACATAAAAATTCCGCTGTTCCAATAATAATTTGAATCCTGAAGATATGTAGAAGCGGTTTGACTGTCAGGTTTCTCCGTAAAAGATTCTACTATATGGTTTTCGGATTTGATATAGCCATAACCTATTTCCGGATATGTCGGCTTAATGCCAAAAGTAACAATTTTACCTTCTTGAGCATATTTTTGAGCCTCCTCAACAGCATTCCAAAAAGCATGAGAATATTCCATCATTAAATCTGACGGAAAGACAAGCATTATTTCATCACCGCTATGATTTTCTATTATATATTTTGCACTCAAGGCTATTGCAGGTGCAGTATTTTTAGATACCGGTTCAGATAAAATTACCGGATTATCATAAACCTGCTGCAATTGCATTTTTACATTGGACAAATGTTTGATATTCGTAACACTTATAATATTTTCAGCAGGAATATAATTTGCCAGCCCCATAAATGTAGATTGCAGCAAACTTTCTCTTGCATTAATATTAAGCAACTGCTTAGGATACAACTCTCTTGATAAAGGCCATAAACGGCTGCCCGAACCTCCTGCCAGTATTACTCCAAACATCTTCCTCTAAATTCCTCCAAATACATTGATTCTCCCTAAAATATTATATCATAAAAGTTATACAGGCAAAATTGAACAAATTTCTTTACCTGTAATAATTCTTAATACAAATAGAATAAATAGCAATTATAATTATCTGTCAGGTTTATAATAAATATATAAAAATGGCAAATAGATAGAAAGGTAGTTTTTATTATGATTAATTCTTTAAATCCTGCAATGTATTCTAATGGTGTTCATGTGCAGAATAATGTTCCTAATGCACCTGTATCAATCCAAAACAACAATCCGCAGCCTGTAACTAATCCGAATTTGAACGGACTTAATGCTATGGCAGGCTACAATCAGCCAGTCAAAACAAACAAAAAAGCACTTCAGCCGGCACTGCCGACCGTTTTGCAGCCTGAAGCAGTCCATGCACTAAAAGGAGAGCGAATAACAAATTCTCAAGGTGTATTAGATTCAATCATTGACAAAAATGATAAGACAACTGTTGTATATAAAATGGATCCTGCTGCACCTAATGATGTAATTCGCAAAATTTTATATATTGACAATGCAACAGGTAAATTAAAAAGAGTTCAGGAAAATCTTACAGAAATAAAACAGGGGCAAATGCCTGTTTCACTTGGCATCTGTGTAGAAGAATATGATAATGAAGGCAATATCGAAAAATTGACAGATTATTATGATAATGGCAAATATAGTGTTCAGCAGCACGAAAAAATGCCTGACGGCTCAAAGAAAATCTACTGCGTAAACAGCGACAAATCTTCATTTATTGCAGAAGAAGATAAAGAAGGCAACAGAACCAAAACAACAACATTCACACCATCAGGACAGATTGGTGAAATAGTTTATTTTAACGGAAACGATGCAGCGTATCAGGTTATAACATATAAAAACGGGATTCCTGCAAAAATAGAAAGACTCGATAATGAAGTATTTACTCCTGAAATAGCAGCCATTCCTGCGCAAGATAAGGATATTATTCCTGCACAGGCATATATTTTGGGCTATGAACCAAAAAATGTACAGGGTGAAAAAACATATTTCTCCAACGGAATGCTTCAGAACATTACAACAAAAACCGCAAACGGTACAATAACTCATTCATTTGATACTCTCGGATTTTTATCTTCAATTTCAATAGATGAAAATACAAATAAAAAGGTCATTACATACAACAATGACGGCGGAAATGTAGTATATACAATCAAAGAAACTTTCCCTGACAAAACTGAAAAAACAACAAGTTTTGAAAAGGATGGAAGTAAACAGGTCAATATTAAAAATCCGGAAACCGGAGCAGAAAAAAATGCGGTATATGCAAAAACAGGACAATTACTCTGGTATTCCAAAGAAACAGAAGGAAATGACGAACGCATTTCTATAGGATTTGACCCGCACGGTAATGTCCGCGCAGTATTTTAATAAATAAACTTTAATCCAAATAAAAAAGAACTCTTAAAAAGAGTTCTTTTTTATTGTCAAATTTAATATATTTTATGCCTGAACATTTTTACTTTCGTACTCAATACCCATTTCTTTCAGAGTCTTGATAAAGTTCTGTGCACAAATCCTCTGAACCTCCGGCGGAACAATTCTCAAAATTTCAACTGTTTTGGCAATAACAGGGTCTTTATCATACCAGCGGTTATTTGCATTAACAGGTTTTGCCATTGCATAAAATTTATCAATTGTTTCTTTTGAAAGTTTTTCTTCAAGTTTTTTCAGGAAAATTTCTGCTTGAACTCTTAATTCCGGTTGATAATTCCTTAAAAGTTCAATAACTTCCAGTAATAACGGGTCATGATCGTACCAGCGTTTATATGTAGGACTCATTATGTACACCCTCCGTCAGGCTGCCGGCAGGGGAATCATCGCGGCATCTTTCTATTTTTCCCCCTAACAATCTTAACTTATATTCAAAATTTTCGTATCCTCTATCTATATGATGTAATTTTTCAACAACGGAAGTACCTTCAGCCATAAGTGCAGCAACAACTAAAGAAGCACCGGCACGCAAATCACTTGCCGTTAATGTTGTTCCGGATAATTTCTTAACACCTTTAATAATGGCATGGTTTCTATCCTGATGAATATCAGCACCCATTCTGTTCAATTCCGGAACCTGCATAAATCTGTTTTCATATAAACTTTCGGTGATAATACCAACACCGTTTGCAGTCGAAAGAAGAGTCATCGCCATTGACTGCAAATCCGTAGGAAATCCAGGATACGGCTGAGTTACAAAATTTATTGAATTTAAACGATTTTTACAACTGACCTCCATTGATGTAGGGTCAAGCAGTTTAATATTTGCACCCATTTTAAGCAATTTGTTTGTAAAAAATGTCAAATGCGCAGGGTAAATATTTTTTATAATCCCTTTACCTTTTGTCGCAATAATCGCTGTCATATAGGTACCGGCTTCAATTCTGTCAGGAATTGTTGTGTATTCAATCGGATGCAGTTGTTCTTGTTTTACACCGTTTATAACAAGTTCAGATGTTCCCGCACCTGAAATATCGGCACCCATTGTATTTAAGAAATTTGCAAGATCAACAATTTCCGGTTCCTGCGCTGCATTTTGAATTCTTGTAGAACCTTCTGCAAGAACAGATGCCAGCATAATGTTTTCTGTTGCACCGACTGACGGAATATCCAGATAAACATCAGAACCGACAAGTTTATTGGTTTTTGCATAAACATAGCCGTTTTCTATTTTAATTTTAGCACCGAGTGCTTCCAAACCTTTGATATGGAAATCAACCCTTCTTTCACCTATGGCGCATCCGCCCGGTAATGCTACTCTGGCCTCTTTACAACGAGAGACAAGCGCACCCAGAACAATGAATGATGCTCTCATTTTGCTTACCAACTCATAAGTAGCCGTAACACTTGTTATATTTGTTGCATCAATTGTAATTGATTTCTCTTTTCTGTCATATTTAGTTTTTGTTCCTAACTGCTCAATCACACTGAGCATAATCTCGACATCCGTCAATTCCGGAACATTATATATTTTTGACTCCCCTTTTGCCAGAAGTGCGGCAGCCATCAACTTTAAAACGGAGTTTTTAGCCCCGCCGATTGAAACCTCACCTTTTAAAGGTGTACCGCCTTTTATAATATATCTTTCTACCAACTTAGCCTCCGAAAGAAATTTTATCATATCCTTACTATACATAATAATACAATCAGTGCGGTTTGTTGTAAATAGATTAAATTATGTAAAGAAAGTATATACTCTAAAAAGCAATTTTTATACAAAAAATTTCTTTATATAAGCATAGGGGAAATTTTGAGGAAATAAATAATGGGGAATTTAGCAATAAAATTAATACAAAAAAGTGCGGCTTGGGTAAAAGCATGCGGCAAAAGAAGTATTTTAGAAACTTCTCCACAGGTATTTCATGGGATTAATCCAACTTTAACTTTACAAAACGGCAAAACAGTTTACCTGCCGCGATTTATTTCAGAAGAAATGCGAACAGCAAGAGAAATGAATAAAAATGCAATTCTGGAACTAAAAAAGCCTATTGACAGAAGTTTTTCTAAAGCAACCCCTGAGGATTTAAAACGCTTGACAGATACTTCATTTGAAATTAGCGGCAAAAGAACGGTATATACAAATCCACGCGACGGAAAGATTTATCATCTGCTTTCAGAAGGAAAAACCGACAACGGACTTGCAAAAATAAGAATCCTTGATGCCGAGGGAGCATTTGTTAAAACAGTAGAAGTTAAACCGCAAAAAATTGTTATCATTGACGATTTTGTTTCACAATCTCCGATGAGTGCATCAGCCAGCAACCAATATATAGAATTATCCCATGGAGATTTAGTACATCTTGTCGCCAAAAGAACTAATCCTTTTGCAAATTTTGAAACAATCGATATAACTAGAGATAAAAGCAGGTTTCCATACCTTAATCTTTACGAAGAACTTGCCTCACTGCAAAAACGAATTGATGCAGGGGAAGAAATCAACTTTTTATCACTTTCTATAGCTCGCCAATTTTCAAAACAAAATGCTAAAGATTCACTTAAAATGATTAATACTGATGCAGTAACAGCAAAGACAACTGATATATTAAATAACAATGAAGTATATGAAAAATTTCCATTAGGATTATTTGCTCGCAAAAATAAGGGTAAAATACGCATTATACAAGGAGCAGGTAATAATGGGAAAAATGCCATAAATGCCGACTTATCATACCCTGATATTGAAGGTGTTGGCGCGCTTAACCCACATACAAAAAAACTTGCCCCATTTTCAGCCAGTCGTAACAGTTTATATACCCAGCACTATGAGCAAGGAATATTTCCTTACATACCAACATCAAGCGGATTAAGTATTTCAGGCGGATTATCAACAGATATACCATTAAAACCTGAATTACATAAACTAGCACAAAAATATTTGGGTAAAAAACCGACAATAGCAACTACTGAAGAACATGTTGTAATCAATAGATTAAAGAAAAGTTGCCAGAATGAATATGAAACCGCATACAAAGAACTTTATGAAAAAGTCGTAAGTGCTGATGAAAAAAAGACTTTAAAAGATTTATATGAAAAAGCGCAACTAGAAATGCGTCAAAAAAGCGGTACTCAATACAAAAATCAATACAATGAATTAAAACAACAACTACATAAACGTGTGATAAATAAAATGAAAAATATTAATATTCCTTCTTTAAATGAATATCAAAAAGCAGTTGCCAAGTTAGAACAAGAAGGAAAAGTTATGCGTACAGGATTTAGCGGAGAATACCATATTCCAAGTAAAAACCCGTTTTCAAGATATTTTAAAATGGAATTTAAACAAAATAAAACAGGTGAACTTGAACTGGCAACACCGCATTCCGACACAGGCAGTTTAACAGGAACAAGTTTTGCAACTCCGAAACGAGCCGCAAAACTTGCCCTTGATAAAATGCTTGAAAATGTTTTATAAAATATAAGATTTCGCCTGCAGATATTTACCATTGAACTTTTTCAATGACTTCGATTTCATAACCGTCAGGGTCTTTCAGAAATGCAATATTGCTTCCTTTACCTGTCAAATCAAACGGTTCATATAAAAATTCATGACCTAAATCATACATTTTGATAGCAAACTGTTCCATTGAATCAACCGCAAATGCAAGATGGCCGAAAGCAGTTCCTATACTGTAGCCTTCCGGCGGAACAACATCATTTTCCGTAAGTTCCAAAACCGGCTCACCGTTTTCATCTGCCAGAAAATACAACCAGCAGTCATTTAGTTTTCTCATACTATCAAGACGCATTCCAAACAAACCGATATAAAATTTCAAACTTGCCTCGGCATCCTTAACCCTTATCATTGTGTGCAAAAATGTCATACAAACCTCTCCTTTTTTGTAAATTATACCATAAAAACACAAGATTCCCGTTTTATTCACAATTTGACATCAGGGTTTTAAATTATATAATTTTCTTATGAGCGAAATCTTAAAAGTATTAAAAGGAACAAAAGATATCTTGCCTCAAGATATTGATATGTGGCATTTTGTAGAGAAAAAAGCGGAAGAAATTTTTTCTAAATACGGCTTTAAAGAAATCAGAACCCCTATAATTGAAGTTACCGAACTGTTTTCCAGAGGTGTCGGGGATACAACAGATATTGTTAACAAAGAAATGTACACCTTTGAAAAAAGCAATCGCTCAATTACTCTGCGCCCTGAAAACACAGCAGGAGTTGTCCGTGCCTATATTGAAAACGGAATGGCACGTCTGTCCGCTCCCGTCAAATTGTGGTACAAAGGGCCGATGTTCCGCTATGAACGGCCGCAGGCAGGAAGGCAAAGGCAGTTCCATCAAGTCGGGGTTGAAATGTTCGGAATACAACAGCCGGCTGCAGATGCCGAAGTAATCCTTATGGCAGTAAATTTTCTAAAATCGCTCGGACTTAACGATCTTGAAGTCGAAATAAATTCTCTCGGCTGCCCTAAATGCCGCGAAGAATTTAAAAAGAAATTAAAAGAAGTTTTAAAACCATATTTGAATGAATTGTGCGATGACTGCCGCACAAGATATGAAAAAAATCCGTTAAGACTGCTTGACTGTAAAGTTGAAACATGCAAAAAAATATTTGAAAAACCTGAAATTCAGGAAGTAATCAATTCTGAATTTATTTGCGACGATTGTACGGAACATTATACGGCAGTTAAATTATACCTCGACAGAATGGGTGTTAAATATAATGAAAACAAACAATTAGTAAGAGGTCTGGATTATTACAACCGGACGGTTTTTGAAATAAAATCAAATAATCTGGGTTCTCAAAATGCTGTCTGCGGAGGCGGAAGATATGACAGTCTGGTAGAACAGTTAGGAGGAGAACCGACACCTGCTGTCGGGTTTGCAATGGGAATGGAAAGATTAATTTCTCTTATTCCTAAACAGGAACCTGAAAAACTTGACGGATATATTGTATGCGAACATATTGTAGATGCTTTTCTGTTTGCGGAAGAATTAAGACACGAAGGTTTAAATGTTGAGTTTGACCTCACATCAAGAAAATTCTCCAAACAAATTGAAAAAGCCTCAAAAGTTGCAAAATATGCCCTGATTTTGGGAGATGATGAAATTGCACATCATTGCGTTTCAATAAAAAACCTTGAAAAAGGAACACAAATTACAGTTGACAGAGTTGACTGCATAAAAATGCTTGAACTTTAAAAAACACCGGAAAAATTATGCTCAGACTTGGATTAGACTTTTCAAACGATTTTATAACAAGATTCAACAAACGGACAAACGAAATTATAACAAATGTTTATGATGATGTTGATATTGATTCCGTACTCCCTAATTGGTCTGACAGTCCGGAAAAAAAGTCTATTCCTATTGAATCTAAAACCGAAAAAAGAAAAAATTATCCGCTGTATTTTAATAATAAATCAATATTGATAAATCCGGTTTATACAGACTACACATATCCGTCTTATACTATATACAAATACTAATTCTCTTTTCTGCTGTTATGTTTGTATGCACTGACCACTTGATTACAAAAAGCAGGGATTTGCCCGATTTTATGAGTTATGTAAAACGGATTTGTAAAAACAGAAAAAACTTCTGCGCCGACTGCGGTACCGGCATTTGCAGCAATTCTGGCACTCTTGTTATGTATTTCATCTTGGGTAAATTTTTTACGGAAAGGATTGCTGCTTTCATATAAATCATAAGTAACCGAATCAATCGCTTCCGGAACAGTTGTGGAATCTGCCCAGTTGCTCAATATTCCGAGGTTTTGTCTTATGAAAGTCGAATTTATAAAATACATATATCTATATTAAACCTTCTCAAAAAAATTTTTGCGTAAAAGAAAAGACCCTGAAAAAACAGAGTCTTTTCCCGAAGAAATTTGGAGTACTATATTTCTTTAAAAATTAATGACGCATTTTGACCGCCAAAACCAAATGAATTTGACAATACTGCATGTAAAGGTGCTTTAACCGCTTTATACGGAACATAATTCAAATCCGCAACCTCTTCATCCTGATTATCAAGATTTATTGTCGGAGGCACAATATCATCATTAAGAGCCTTTATACAAACAATGGCTTCTGCAGCACCGGTTGCTCCCAGCATATGACCGTGCATACTCTTTGTTGAAGTAACATAAAGTTTAGGGTTAGTCTTTTTGTCGCCAAAAACATGAGCCACAGCATGAGATTCAGCCTTATCGCCCAAACCGGTACTTGTACCGTGAGTATTGATATATTGAATATCCTCCGGTTTCATATTGGCATCTTTCAATGCAAATTCCATAGCTTTAATAGCTCCGGCACCATCCGGCGCAGGCGCAACAACATCATAAGCGTCACCTGTCTGTCCATAACCGACTATTTCCGCATAAATGTGAGCACCGCGTTTTTTAGCGTGTTCATATTCTTCAAGAACAAGAACTGCCGAGCCTTCCGACATAATGAAACCATCTCTGTCTTTATCGTACGGTCTTGATGCTTTTTGCGGTTCATCATTGCGTTTAGAAAGAGTCCTTGCCGCTGAAAATGCCCCGACACCTACATCACATATAGTCGCTTCAGCACCGCCGGCAACCATTATATCAGCATCATTCCACTGGATTGCTCTAAATGCATCGCCGATAGAATGAGAACCGGTTGCGCAAGCTGAAACAACAACCTTATTAATACCTTTAAAACCGTATTTTATTGAGATATTTCCTGACGGCATATTAACAATCATCATAGGCACCGTAAACGGTGAACATTTATTAGGCCCCTTTTCAATAATCCTGATATGGTTTTCTTCAAATGTTTTAAACCCGCCGGCAGCAGAACTGACTATTACGCCTACTCTATACGGATCTATGTCTTTTAAATCTTCCAGTTTTGCATCCTTAATTGCTTCATCTGCTGCGACCATAGCAAATTGAATAAATCTATCCATTTTCTTTGCTTTTTTAGGATCCATATATTTTTCAGGATCAAAATCTTTAACTTCTCCTGAAATTTTTACCACATGTTTGTTGATATCAATAGATTCAGATGTTGATATTCCGCTTTTTCCTTCTTTCAAGCTCTCCCAGAATTTATCAACACCGACACCATAAGGTGTTACGGCTCCTAATCCCGTAATAACTACTCTTCTTTTATCCATTTATAACATCCCTTTTCCTTAATAATAAATAATGCGAGAATGAAATATAAATATCTCACCCTCGCAAATATAAAAATCAGTTTGAAAATTTCAAAATGTAAAATTCAAAATTCAATCAGTGAGAAATTACTTGCCTAATTTGCTGTCAATGTAAGAAACTGCATCTTGAACTGTTTGAATTTTTTCTGCATCTTCATCAGGAATTTCGCATTTGAATTCTTCTTCTAAAGCCATAACTAATTCAACAGTGTCTAATGAATCAGCACCTAAATCATCTGTAAAACGAGCTTCAGGTGTAACTAATTTTTCATCAACACTTAATTGATCTACTACAACTTTTTTTACTGTTTCTAATGTACTCATCTTTTCTTCCTCTTTATTATTGTATATTACTAAATACTTTTCTTGGTATATTATAACCTGTTGAATATTTTTTTGCAAGGTATTTACAATATTATCAAATTTTATTTACAATCGTTACTTCCTCAAATTTATAATAATTTTCGGAAATTTTAGCAAATACCGCCGGCTAAATAATCAACCCGCCGTCAACCTGGAGAACCTGACCTGTTACATAATCGGCATCAAGTGCCAAAAATTTCACAGCCTTTGCAATATCAACTGCTTCGCCCATTCTTTTGAGCGGAATCATTTTCATGTATTCATCAGTATTACCCAGATCTTTTGTCATATCAGTTGCAATAAAGCCCGGAGCTACGGCATTAACTCTTATTCCGCGCGAACCTAATTCTTTTGCCAGAGATTTTGTAAATCCGACAAGACCCGCTTTGGCAGCAGAATAATTTGCCTGACCCGGATTGCCGTATAAACCGACAACTGATGTTGTATTTATAATTGCACCGCTTCTTTGCTTCATCATTAATTTAACAACCGGTTTTGAAACATAAAAAGCACTGTTTAAATTAGTATTAATTACTGCATTCCATTTATCTGCACCCATTCTGATAAACAAATCATCACGGGTAATACCTGCATTATTAACAAGCACATCTATTCTTCCGTATTTTTCAATGATTTTGGCAATTGCTGCATCAACTTCTTCCTGATTGGAAACATCAAATTTATAACTTTCAGCATTTGCACCGAGTGCTTTTAATTCTTCAACGGTTTTATCAGCAGCTTCAACATTACCTGCGTAATTAATAACAACATCACAGCCTGCTGCAGCCAATTCCAGAGCACAAGCCTTGCCGATACCGCGGGAACCGCCTGTTACCAATGCAACTTTTTTTTCTGTCATAATCTTTCTCCTTATTTAATTCGTAGAATTATTTTTTTATTTTTAAATGTTCAAAAACTCTCTTCGCTTTGACAAGAAATAAATCAAATCTGTCACGAAATGATAATTTGAATGCCTCTTCAAACCCTTTATTAATTTCTGTTTCATCTATCGTTCTGCCGTTTGCAAGATAGACATCATGCGGCAGCAAATCAGGATGTTCCCTGTAAAAATTTCTATCTTTTGAATAGGCTCTTTTAGGTACGGGAACAGAACTTTTATTTGCGAAGGTTACAGGTCTTGATGGCTGACCCGAAAGTTTTAACTGTTCCATTTTACACTCCGCAAAGTTCCTTTTTTAATTCACTTACAACATTTTCCAATGACTCTTTATCATAAACATTGTAAGTAACAACAGACGGATTAATTTTCTTATTCAAACCGGAAAGAACTTTTCCCGGCCCGATTTCAATAAAGGTATCAATGCCTGCTGCTATCATATTTTCAATTGTCTGAGTCCAGCGCACGGATGAATATATCTGGCGCGGCATTTTGCCGTAAAAATCTTCCCCGGAAATTGTCGCTTTTGCATCAACATTTGTATATACAGGAAGTTCAGCATCCCTCAAGACAAGTTCTGAAACAAAATTTGCAAATTCATTACCGGCTTTTTCCATAAATTTAGAATGAAAAGCACCTGAAACCGCAAGCGGAACAACCCTTCTTGCACCTGCTGCCAAAAGCAGTTCGCCTGCTTTTTGAACGGCATTTTCATCACCGGTAATAACGACCTGAGCCGGTGAATTGTAATTTGCAACATCAACATAACCGATAGAAGATGCTTCTTCTATTGCAGTTTCAACACTGCCTGCCGGAGCATTCAAAACCGCTGCCATAGCACCGCCTTTTGTTTCCCCCATCAAATCCGCTCTTTTTTGTATAGATTTTAATGTTGTTTCCAAATCCATAACCCCTGCAGTGTACATTGCGCAGTATTCACCAAGACTGTGTCCTGCAGCCGCACACGGCACAATGTCAACTTGAGATTTTAAAGCCTCCAAAGCGGCAATTGACATAGTTACAATCGACGGCTGTGTGTTAACCGTTTGTTTCAAACTTTCTTCCGGCCCTTCAAAACAAAGTGCCGTTATCTCTTTTCCTAAAACTCTGTCTGCTGTATCAAAAACATTTTTTGCAGATTCATAATTTTCGTACAAATCCTTTCCCATGCCAACGAATTGTGAACCCTGACCCGGAAAAATAAAAGCAATCTTTTTCATTTATTTATATCCCCTAGATTTTGTTTATTATAACATCTTGCAGTAATTATACTATAAAAAAGGATTATGTAAAGAAAAACAGGTATTTTAAAAATACCTGCATTCATAATCTTATCTTTAATATCCCCTTAAATTTTGTAAACTTACGCAAGAAAAGGATTCATAGAACTCATAAATCTGTTATTTGCCCCCTGATTTTCTTTAAGCAAGTTTGCATTTGCAAAGAAATCAAATTTCGGCTCTTTTTTGGTATTCGTTTTATCTATAGGAGTGATAAACAAATAGTTTCTGAATGCCCTTGTATCCCCTGTTTGCGCAGTCTTAATTCCTTGTGCCGTAATCCCCATTTATTTCCCTTTCTTTCTTTTCTCTTATATATAAAGTATTTAAAAAAGTCCTGTTTTCAAGAACAGGACTTTTTGTTACAAAACTTTATATATTGAATAACTAGCAAATACCTTCTCTAAGCCTTATAACTGCAGCACCCCAGGTCATGCCGGCACCGAAACCGCACAATAACGCTGTTGAACCGAGTTTAATCTTGCCGCTTTCAACACCTTCCACAATAGCAATCGGGATTGATGCTGCTGAAGTATTTCCGTAATATTCTATATTTGAAATAACTTTTTCATCAGGATAATTTAATCTTGTCTGCATTGCTTCAATAATTCGCTGATTTGCCTGATGCGGAACAAGATAATCAATTTCTTCCGCTGATAAACCGGATTGTTTAATACAGTCATCAATAAAATCAGGTAATGTAGTAACAACAAATTTATAAACATCGCGTCCTGCCATGTGAATATATGAATCTAACTCATCACACGGCTCGACCAGCGGACAATTTTTGCCCGGAGTATTCATATATATATAATGTCCGATTGTACCATCCGATTTGATGTCAAGCGATAAAACATCATCAACATCATCTTCTGATGCTGTTACAACCATTGCTCCCGCGCCGTCGCCGAACAAAATAGAAGTTCCGCGGTCTGACCAGTCAACATGTCTGGAATTATTATCGGCAGCAACAATAAGAATATTTTTATACAAACCTGAACCGATTAAACCTCTTGCAACCTGCAATGCATATATTAACCCCGAACATGCAGCAGTCATATCAAAAGCAGGAATGTGATTCGGAATCCCTAAATATGCCTGTATATGGCATGCAAGCGACGGATATAATTGAGGCGGAACAGATGAAGCCGCAACAATGCAGTCAATATCTTCAATTTTGATACCGGATTTTTCAATTGCATTTTTTGATGCCTCAACGCCTAAATCAACAGCAGACTCGTTGCCTGACACAATTCGTCTTTCTTTAATTCCGGTTCTGGTATAAATCCATTCATCAGAAGTATCATATAATTTGGTTAAGTCATTATTTGTTATAACTGTATCCGGAACACTATATCCGATGCCGGCTATCCTAAGCGGTTTATAATTATTTTGCATAACTTTTTCCTATCTGTTTATATTCTCCGAAATCATGGAATTAATATCTTTATTAAGCATTCTTACAGCAACACGTACCGCATTTTTCATAGCGTAAGATGAACTTCTTCCGTGCGCAATAACGGAAATCCCGTTAACCCCGAGAAGCAGCATACCGCCAAAAGCCTCCCAGTTTGTACGCTTTAAAATTCTTCTCAAGAACGGTTTTGCAAGAAGTCCGACTATGCAGCCCACAATATCAGATTTAAATTCTCTAGAAATCATCTTTAACATCATTGCAGCCGTTGCTTCGGTGACTTTTAAGGCAATATTACCGGCAAAGCCGTCACATACAACAACATCGCACTTATTAAGGAATAATTCTTTTCCTTCAATATTTCCTACAAAATTTATTCTTCCCTTTTCGCTATCCGCCTTCAATAACGGATATGCTTCTTTTACAAGGGAATTGCCTTTTCCTTCTTCTTCTCCGATACTCAAAATACCTACTTTA
Organism: Candidatus Gastranaerophilales bacterium; assembly: GCA_944325095.1. Classification (GTDB taxonomy): domain Bacteria; phylum Cyanobacteriota; class Vampirovibrionia; order Gastranaerophilales; family Gastranaerophilaceae; genus Zag111. Next base: position 28,112 of record CALUYV010000005.1, read on the forward strand.
GGTTCATCAATCTCAACAATATGCTTTGCATAAGTATTACCCATTTCAGCAAACTGAGTAAGCATCTCAGGAGTACATTCACTATTTGCGCCGCCGTCAATTAAAACAATCGGCTTATTCATTGTCGGCAGAGTAACTGCAATTGCAGGTCTTGTAACTCCGTGAATCCTGCCCAATCCAAACAAACTGGCAGCCATTGCAGCACCGGTAGATCCTGCTGAAACAACCGCTTCACATCTGCCTTCCGCTACCGCTCTTACAGCAGCAACAATAGAAGAATCTTTTTTCTTACGGATAGACTGTCCTACAGCCTCTCCCATACCTATAACTTCCGATGCATGGGTAATTGTATAATCTATTTTATCTATATCAATAGCAATTTTTCTCTTGTGTCCTTTTGTGCCGCAATCTGAAGAAATATAACCCGCTGATTTAATCCGGTCTAATTCGGCCTTAATCTCATCTTCACGACCGACGAGTTCCAACCCGACACCATATTCCTGTGCTGCCCAAAGTGCACCTTCCACTATTGCTTTCGGGGCATAATCACCGCCCATTGCATCTATTGCTATTCTCGCCATATCCTACTCTCTCCAAAGTTCTGGCTAACACCGGAAGCATAAACTGCTTCCGGTAATTATCCAAAACATTTATTCTGATTTTTCTTCAGAAACTTCCTCAGTCTTAACTTCTTCTGCTTTAACTTCCTCAACTTTTTCTGCTTTTGGCTTAGAAGTCTTTTTTGCAGGCTTTTCAACTACTGCGGCAGCCGCTGCTTTATCAGCTAATTTTACCGGCTGACCTTTGTATGTTCCGCATTCTGTGCAAACAGTATGAGTCAAAACTGTTGCTCCGCAATTAGGACATTTTGTTGTTTCAGGCTTGGTTGCTTTCCAATTCGCTCTTCTGCTGCCTTGAGCCGAATGTCCTGTTCTTTTCTTAGGTACTGCCATTTTGTCTTTTCCTTTTTATTATGTACTAACTGTTTTTTGGGTTAATTTGAATATCCTTAAAGATATCAAGTCTTGGATCGGTGGTATCTTTTTCAGAAAGAAATTTCCTTCCTTTACAATTAATACCACAAACTTTTTTATTTGGAATATTTAATATTACAGATTGATACAATAAGTCATAAATATCTATTTCTTTTTCTCCGTTCAAATCCGTAACAAACTGCCCGTCTTTTATTTCAAATTCCTGTCCGGACTCTTCATATTCGCCTAACAGAGAAGTTTTTGAATACAATTCATCTATTTCAAAATCCAGAGTCTGGTTAAACTTATCTAAACACAAATCGCATTCAAGTTCAACCGTTCCTGAAACTTTGCCGGTAATTTGAATAAAATCTCCGAGAGATTTTGCGCATAACTGTGCATGTATCGGAGTAACACAATCTATACCCTCAATTTTATCTTCAAAGGTAAAATATAATGTTTTATTTTCGGCTTTTTCTAAATCTTCTATCAGTAAAACTTGTTTCATAAGTTCAAATTACATATATTGTTCTTCTTGAATTGCTATTGCTGCAATTTGATTAGACAAGAAACTTACCCGTTTAATAGGGCCTTCAGTTTCTTTCTCTATCAAAACCGCATTCGGAGACTGCATCCGTTCTGCAAGTTCCTGATACAGACCCTGGTAGTCTTTCACATACAGCACAAGAGGTGCCGTAGAACCTTTGATAAATACCAGCACGGCATATCTTTTCTTAATATTTTGAGTATTAATTCCCTGCGGATTGAACTGTTGCGCCATAATTTTCTCCTTATACAGTACAGGCTTATTTTACTAAAAATATTCAGAAAAATCAAGACAAAATACCGTCCGGCATGCTTTTTGCCGTTTTTATGACTAAAAAAGACTGCCGGAAATTCCGGCAGTCTTTTTTAGATTCCAAATATTTACTATATATCTGCAAGTTTTTTATAAAAATCATTTGCCTGTTCAAATTTATATGCAAAATTGAACAACCGTGATTCCTGCAATTGCGGAGCAAGAATCTGCAAACCTATCGGCATACCGGAATTGTCAAATCCGGCCGGAACACTAATACCAGGCAAACCTGCAAGGTTGCAACTGATTGTTGCAATATCGGTTAAATACATTGCAAGCGGGTCGGATGACTTTGCACCGAGTTCAAATGCCGTATTCGGACAGGTCGGAGATATCAAAACATCAACTTTTTCAAACGCTTCTTTAAATTCTTCAGTTACCAGTGCGCGCATCTGTTGCGCTTTCTTGTAATATGCATCATAATATCCTGATGACAGAGCATAAGTACCAAGCATAATGCGTCGTTTAACTTCCGGGCCGAAACCTTCCGCTCTTGTTTTTGTATAAAGTTCCATCAAATTCTCCGGATTAGGTGTTCTGTAACCGTACCTTACCCCGTCAAACCTTGCGAGGTTAGAAGAACATTCAGCCGTTGCAAGGATATAATAAATTCCGATAGAATATTTTAATTTTTTGAGCGAAATCTCAACAATTTCACAGCCGAGATTTTTATAAGTTTCAATCGCATGTTTCAATGCCTGCTGAACTTCAGGAGCTAGACCTTCTTCCATGAGTTCTTTAATAACACCGACTTTTTTGCCCTTAATATCATTATTCAAAGCCTGAGAATAATGTTCAACAGGTAAATCCAGCGAGGTTGAATCTTTAGGATCATGACCTGAAATAACTTCAAGTAAATTAGCAGCATCTTCAACCGTTCTGGCAAAAGGCCCGATCTGGTCAAGAGAAGATGCAAACGCAATCAACCCGTAACGGGAAACTCTTCCGTAAGTCGGCTTCATACCGACAATACCGCAAAAACTTGCCGGCAAACGGATAGACCCGCCGGTATCAGATCCGAGTGCCAATGTGGCTTCGCATGACGCAACGCTGGCAGCAGAACCGCCGGAGGAACCGCCGGGAACTTTGTTCAAATCCCAAGGGTTGTGAACCTTGTTAAATGCAGAGTTTTCGTTAGATGAACCCATTGCAAATTCATCCAGATTTGCTTTCCCGACAATCGGGATTAAATTATCCAGTAATTTTTTTGTAACCGTAGCATTATACGGAGAAACAAAATTTTCCAAAATCTTACTTGATGCGGTTGTTTTTGAACCAATCAAGTTCATATTATCCTTCAAAGCGAGCGGAATACCTGCCAAAAGCGGTAATTCTTCACCCTTTGCGATTTTATCATCAACTTTTTTTGCTGTTTCCAGTGCAATATCTTTCGTTAACGAATTAAATGCCCCGATTTTATCTTCCAAAGAATTAATCCTGTCAAATGCGGCATTTGTCAATTCAACCGCAGAAATCTCTTTATTTTTTAACGCTTTGCTCTGCTCCGCCGCGGACTTTTTCAACAACTCGTTCATATTATCTCCTTAAATCCTAATTCTCATTAGAATTGTAAGACAAACATATCTATCTAGCAAGTTTGGATATTGTATCAATTTTTATCAAGATATTTCCAGATAACATAATCCTGTACATATTCTTTAAAATTCAAAAAATCCTCTTGATACTTTCTTGCTGTTATTCGGTCAGCAAACCCTTTGTTAATTTTTTCAATATATTCTTCTTTTGATTTGCAATGATAATGATTAATACGAATTTTGCTCACCGAATTGTACTGTGTCTGTGTACGAACATAGGTTCTATATCTGTTAAAATTTTCATCTACTGCATATTTTCCTTTTTTATAAATACAAACATGCACACTGTTAAGATAACGAACATCGCCTGGTTTAACTATAGATTTAACAGTCTTATTTCTATAATATTGATAATCCTTCGGAACTCTTGTAAAAAGTTCTATAACGGATTTTCCTTCCGGTCGTTTTATTATCCCGTTACTATCAAACATTACCCAGTTAACCACAACACCGGAAAACTTTTCGTACGGTCTTAAAAAATCTTTGATGTTATCTTCCTGAACAGGTACGATATACTCATCTAAATCAATAATTGCCATCCATTCTGTTTCATTTTTAAATCTAAAAATTGCATCCCGATATACAGGTTTTTGCATACAGTTACCGCAGATTTTTCTATATACAACAATACCGGATTGTATATAATCTTTTAAAATTGTTTCATAATCATCCAGCGAATCATTATCGTATAAGTAAAACCGTTCAACACCAATTTTTATATGATAATTTATCCAATCAACAATATCCGTTTCATCCTTAAAAATTGCAACAATTGAAATATACACTTTTTCTCTGATTGTTTTATCGACATAATTAAGAGGCTCCAACCTTGAATTTGCGATAAATGTACGCAAATCTTTTGATTGGCGGACGCGAATTTTGAATTTTATACCTAAAATATTAAACAACTTCCACTTTTTTTCATTATCAAAATATCTTTTTATATAGAAAAATTTTTCTAATATACTATTTAATCTCTGAAACATGACATAATCCTATAAAATTATAATAACTAATTGTAGCCCTATAGGATTATGTCATGAAAATGCAAATAATCAAATAGTATTCTTTTTTAAATTAATAATCAAGATAGAGATTTAAAAGTAATCCTATAGTGTTTATATTTATACAAAAAGGATTTCTATGATTGATACAATTTCAACCGGAAAAATTATTGCAAAACTACGAAATGATAAAAAACTTACTCAGGAAGAACTGGCAGAAAAAATTGACATCTCTAAAAACTATCTGAGCAAAGTCGAAAGAGGATTGAGTAAATTGAATGTTGAAACTTTCTTTAAAATGGCAGAAGTCCTGTCATTTTCACTGGAAGATTTCGGAATAAAATATAAACAGGCAAAACAAAATACCCAGAAAGAAGAATTATTAAAAATGATTTTATCCGCATCTAATAAAGAAATTGAAATTTATTTAAAATCCCTAAAACTTATTCATGAAATTATCAACCAAAAGAACTAAATTATTTGCTATTTTTTTGTTTTATCATGTATAATTAGCATGTGGTTTCTAAAGAAAATTTTATAGGAGTTAAGATCATGATAACAAAAGAAGTAAATGACTGGATTAAAAAAGTAGAAAAAGGCAACTATTCCTCCTGGGACATTATGGAAGAATTTGCGCAAATGTCAAAATATTTAACTGACACAGATATTCAGCAAATTAAAAAACGGCTTGAAACTTCAATAAAACGCTAATCCGTTCAGAAATTTAAAACCGATTATTGTATATCATGGTATTCCATGACATACAATTTGGTGTTTTTCTTTAATCGGATTCCGGCATTTTATTTACATATCAAGTGCTATATCAAGTGTCGGAGCCTTTGCAACAATTGCACTTGATGAAATTATATCAACCCCGCATTCTGCTATTAATTTTACAGTATTTAAGTTTACATTACCGCTTGCTTCAACAACTGCTTTATGGTCTATTAATTTTACCGCTTCCTTCATGGTGTTTAAATCCATATTATCAAGCATAATTATATCAACCCCGAGCGGCAGGGCCTCTTTCACCTGTTCGAGCGTATCGCACTCAAGTTCTATTTTATGCGCATGAGAAAGGTTTTCTCTTACCTTTTTTACGGCATTTGTAACAGAACCGGCTACCTTTATATGATTATCTTTAATCATTGCACAATCAGAAAGATTAAACCTGTGCAGTGCGCCTCCGCCAATTTTTACGGAATATTTTTCAAATGCTCTAAATCCCGGAGTAGTTTTTCTTGTATCAACAATTTTGCATGGCAAATTCCCGATTGCTTTCTGGTATTTATTTGTTTCTGTTGCAATTCCGCTCATTCTCTGTATATAATTCAATGCAACTCTTTCCCCGAGCAGCAAATATTTCCCAGGGCCTTTAATTTTTGCTAAAATATCACCCTTTTTTATCGCATCACCATCTTTTACTTCAAAATCAATACAGATTTTATCTGATAGGATTTTAAAAACCGTTTTAAAAACTTCCAGACCGCAAATTATACCATCACACCTTGCAGCAAGAAATGCCTCGAATATTTCATCTTCGCCGACTATACTTTCTGTTGTAACATCCCCGAATCCGATATCCTCCATCAAAGCCGCTTTGACATGATCTTCTACAAAAAATTTACTTAGCAAAACTTATTTCTCCTTTTTCCTTCTTAATTAAACTGTGTTCACAATTGACGGATTTATCCATATAATCCGTACGATAATGTGCTCCGCGTGATTCTTTTCTGTTTAATGCGGATTTTACAATTAAACCTGCTGTAGTCAGCATATTCCGAACTTCATATTCCTGAAGATTATAACATTTGTTTTCTCTGTTAACCTGTTTGATTAGTTTTTCAATCGTATTTGAAGCTGAAATCAAAGAATGTGCATCACGATATATCCCGACATTATTCCACATTGTATCTTTCAACTTTGCCTTAACACCGGCAGCATCAATTTCATCATAAAACATCGGGCAATCGTATTTTTCAATCAAATCATTATCAAATACCGGACTTTGAGCAAATATATCAGAAGTTTTTAAATAATTCGCAAGTGTATATGCAAAAACAACACATTCAAGCAATGAATTGCTGGCAAGACGATTTGCCCCGTGCAAACCTGAAGATGAAACCTCGCCAATCGCAAACAAACCTTTAATTGAAGTTTCAGAATTCAAATCGGTTTTCACTCCGCCCATGAAATAATGTGCGGCAGGAGATACCGGAATAAAATCTTTGGTAATATCAATCCCGCATTTCAAACATCTTGCGGCAATTGTCGGAAATCTGTCCAGCAGTTTTTCCTTCCCGATAATCGCGGCATTTAAATACATATTTGGAGAAGAGGTTTTTTCCATTTCTTCATATATTGAACGGGCAACAATATCTCTTGGTGCAAGTTCTTTTCTTCTATCGTATTTTGCCATGAATTCCGCACCGGATTTGTCGCAAAGTTTCGCACCTTCACCTCTCACCGCTTCACTAATCAAAAACCTGTTTTCCTGAGAACTGTCCGCTAATGCCGTCGGATGAAACTGCACAAACTCCATATCTCTCATTTGAGCACCCGCTCTTATACAGAGCGCAAACCCGTCCCCCGTTGCAACAGAAGGGTTTGTTGTATATTTATATATTTGTCCTAAACCGCCTGTTGCCATTATTACAACAGGAGATTTTACGGCAGTATATTCACCGGTTTGTGAATTATAAACCATAACTCCGCTGCATCTGCCGTCAACAACAGATAAATCAACAACCATGGAATCTTCCCAGATCGTAATATTTTTATTATTTTCAACAGCATTGCATAATGCAATTGTCATTTCTCTGCCGGTTGCATCCCCGCCGGAATGCAAAATTCTATTTACGCTATGGGCAGCCTCACGGGTTAGTGTAAAATTTCCTTTTTTATCAGTATCAAACCGGACTCCAAAATTCAATAAATCATGGACAACTTTATCCGAATTTTCGCTTACAAATTGAGCAGTAGTCAATTCGCTCAACCCCGCGCCGGCCTTCAAGGTGTCTGATACATGAGAAGCCACAGAATCGAGTTTGTTGCTCTTTAAAACCGCAACCATTCCGCCCTGAGCATAATAGGAATTGCTGTCCCTGAGTTTTGCTTTTGTAACCAGCAAAAGACCGTCAGGCAAATCTAATTGCTGCTCGAGTTTCAATGCCGCATACAAACCTGCCGCACCGCTGCCGACTATTACTGCTGAAAATTTAGAGTTGTTCATACACATTTATCCTATCTTACTAATTTTATAACAAAAAGATTATTTAGAATACTCAAATGAATTAATTTTTTATTAATTGCCGGACTGAAAAACTAAACTATTTACCGCCCCATCTCTTGACTCTCTCTCCGACGAGAGAAAAAAACAAAAGCCCTTTGATATTAATAAACATATTCCGTTCTGTCCAATTATGAGATTCTGAAACAACTCTGCATACAGGCTCACGCGTCCTTACTTCGCTGCGGCGGTTCGCTTTGTAAAGTTCAGAGTGACAAGACTTTATAATCCGTCAAACTATGCGACTCCGGCTCGGAGGCCGGAGTGACAAAAAAGAAAGAAAAGCGTCACTCCGGTTGGATTTTCGGTAGGGCGATGAGTGAGCGAATGTGAACCAAGCCCGTAAGGTGGAGGGAAACGATGAGTTTTCCGACCGCCCGAATAATCCAAATTCGACACGGAGTCCCCTGCAAGTCTGGAAGATGTTAAAATTTATTCAGTCCCTCACAGGACATATTTCAGTATGCAAGTCTATCTGCAGGCTTGTTTTTTATTACAATTAAACTTTCACCGTCAAAAATTTTTTTATTCTTGTTAAACTTCAAAAAAGAAATAAAAAGACAGAATAAAAAATAATATACTTCCGGCATATTCTCAAAAACAATTCAAACCTCGAAATCCTCCTCATATAATATATGAAACATCAAGGAGTGATTTAATTATGATAAATTCCAATATAAAACTAATGTTGGTTGAAGACCACAAACTCATGCGTGTCGGTTTAAAATCCCTGTTTGAAGAACAGGAAGGACTTGAAGTTACATCAGAAGCAAACAACGGTCACGATGCGGTCGAAAAATTTAAAACAACTCATCCGGATGTAACATTGATGGATATCGGTCTGCCTGATATTTCAGGGATAGAAGCAACAAAAAAAATTCTTGAACTCAATACAAACGCAAAAGTTATAATACTAACCTCGCATCTTAGCGAAAATGAAGTTTTGGGGGCATTGCAGTCAGGTGCCTGCGCTTATGTTATGAAAGATATTAATACTGATATTTTAAAGATGATAATTCAAACAATAAAAGAAGGTGCAATGTGGATAGACCCGCTTGCGGTTCCTATTTTGAGAGATAAAAATTGCGGACTGGTTCCTCAAAGACAAATGTCGCGTGCAATGTTCAGAGAAAAACACTCCAATCTCACACAGAGAGAATACGAAGTTTTAAAACTTGTTGTTGAAGGAAAATCAAACAACGAAATTGCAGAAGCATTAACAATATCTTCGCATACTGCTAAAGCACATGTATGCAATATTATACAAAAACTGGTGGTGGATGACAGAACACAGGCGGCTGTCAAAGCACTGAAAGAAGGACTTGTTTAAAGATTTACATCGGCTGTTCTTCTTTAAACATTTTGAGCATTTTGTTGGAAATACTTATCTGTATTTCCTTATCCGCATCTTTTAAATACTCAATTGCCATAAATAAAAATCTGTTTTTATCATACCAGCGGTTCATGTTGTAATTCCCGATACGCTCAAGATATATTTTTTCGTTTGGCTTATATCCCGCTAAACGCAGTTCATTCAGCATAATTTTTGCATATCTTGTTCTGTCAATTTCTTTTAGCATTTCCAGTTTACTGATTACCATACTCACTTCAGGCGATAATTCATACCAGCGATTTCCCATATTCACTCCATTTATTTTTAATTCGTACTATGTTTAAGATATTATATTTTCAGGAATTTGACAACATTATAAAATTTGTAAATAAAAAAGACCTGCATACATGCCGGTCTTTTTTATTGTTATTTTCTTTTTATAAAAGAATTATTCTTCTTCAACCTGTTCTTGAGATACTTCTTCAATATCGCTTTCATCAAGAGCCTGTTGATTCATTTCTTCTTCAATTTCTTCCTGCAACTCTTCCGAATTCATAACATCATCTTCTTCCGGACTTTCAGGTTCTTCAGAATATTCGTAATTATTTATATTTTGAGTTTCTGCCTGTTCCATCTGGGAAGCTGATTTGATGTCAATTTTCCAGTTGGTCAATTTGTGGGCAAGTCTTACATTTTGTCCTTCTCTGCCGATAGCCAGACTCAATTGATCATCCGGAACCACAACAAGTGCTTCGTGTGCGTATTCATCATCTGCCATAATATCAACTGATATAACTCTTGCAGGTGATAACGCATTAACAATATATTCAACCGGATCCTGCGAATATCTTACAATATCAATTTTTTCATTTTTTAATTCGCTGACAATTGTTTGAATTCTGCTTCCGCGCGGCCCGATGCAGGCACCGACAGAATCAACTTCCGGATCATTAGACCATACAGCGATTTTTGTTCTGTATCCTGCTTCACGAGAAATTGATTTAATTTCAACAATACCGTCTTCAATTTCAGGAACTTCAAGTTCAAACAATTCTCTGACGATTTCTGCATGCGCATGAGAAACAATAACCTGAGGAAGTCTTGTTGTTTCTTTTACATTCAGAACAAAAACTCTTATTCTGTTGCCCGGTTTATAGTATTCACCAGGAATCTGCTCTTTTCTCGGCATAATTGCATCAATCTTGCCGATATTTACAATAACATTTCTTCTGTCATCTATCTTTTGAATAATACCGGTAATAAGAGTACCTTTTTTCTCCATAAATTCATTCAAAACAAGATTTCTTTCCGCTTCACGAATTCTTTGTGTAAGAACCTGATTTGCAGCTTGAGCAGCAATTCGTCCGAATTGTTCAGGAGTCACTTCAAGTTTAACTTCATCACCGAGTTCAACAGATTCATCAATTTCTTTGGCTTCGGCAAGAGAAATCTCATTATCAGGATCTTCTACGGAATTTACAACTGTTTTTCCTTTAAATATTCCGATTTCACCTGATTGTTCATCCAAAAAAGCTTCAATATTTTCAATTTCTTTAACACGCATATGTTTTTTATATGCCGCAACCATTGCGTCGCACAGTGACGAAATTACAACTTCTTTTGATATACCTTTTTCTCTTTCAAGTTCTTCAAATACTTCGTTTAAACTGCCTGCTCCTATTTTAATCATTTTTATCTTCCTTTCGTATTTATATTGTTTTAAAATTTCGTTTTAATTAATCAATGTATAACTTTGCGGATTGAATATTGGATTTAGGGATTTGAAGTTCCGAACCGTCCTCAAATCTCAAAAAAGACAACCCCTCGTTTACATCATAATCAAGAATTTCCCCTTTAAAAATTTTCTCTGTTTCCCCCGGCAGCGGCTCTTTTAATTTGACACTTATCCTTCTGCCTTTGAAAATTATAAATTCTTTTTCGGATTTAAACTTTCTTTCCAGTCCGGGAGATGAAACTTCAAGATAATATTTTACCGGCACCAGTTCATCCAAAAAAGATTCCAGACTTCTTGTAACATTTTCGCAATCATCCAGAGTAACATTGCGTTCTTTTGAATATAAAAATATTCTCAAAAACCACCGGTGATTTTCTTTGGAAAAATCAATTTCAACAGGAATCAAATTAAATCGCATTGCCGTATTCTCTATTACCGGCGTAATTGCATTTAATACTTCCTGTCTGTTTACTTCCTGTTTCATCAATGTACCCTTCCTATTAGCCGAAAAAAGAACGGGGTGTCCGTTCTTTTTTTCTGCAATACTGCTTTTCGATAATATTTTAATATATAAAGAAAAGATTGTAAAGTGTTTGTTATAAATAAGTAACAATCTTGAAACAGAATAGAATTTTATATAAAAAATACGGCAAAAGTCCCGTATAATATCAATCATTTTACTTATAGACTTTATCGGTTAAAAACTATATAATTTTCTCGTCATGGCACTATTAGAGGTTAAAAATTTAAATTTAGGGTTTCAGTCCGAAAATAAATTTTTTCAGGCACTTTATGATATTTCATTCACAATAGAGCAGGGGAAAATGCTTGCACTGGTCGGAGAATCAGGCTGCGGGAAAACAATGAGCGCAACAAGCATTATGCAATTAATTCCCAAAACCGCACGAATTACATCCGGTGAAATCTTTTTTAACGGAGAAAATCTGCTGGCAAAAAACCAACAAGAAATGCAAAAAATCAGAGGAGCAAAAATTGCACTGATTCCGCAGGATCCGATGACATCCTTAAATCCGCTCTATACAATAGGAAACCAGCTTCTGGAAATAATAAAAATTCATCAGAATATATCGGGAGAAGCGGCAGAAAAAAAAGCAATTGAAGCACTTGAAATGGTACAAATTCCGAATGCAAAATCAAGATTAAAAAATTACCCGCACGAATTTTCAGGCGGAATGAAACAAAGAGCAATTATAGCAATGGCACTTGCATGCAATGCTGAATTGCTTATCGCAGATGAACCTACAACAGCACTTGATGTTACTATTCAGGCACAAATTATGACCCTGCTGAACGATATTAAAAATAACCAGAATACCGCTATTTTACTCATAACCCACGACCTTGCACTTGTAAAAGAAAATGCCGATACAATTGCGGTTATGTATGCCGGACGGATTGTTGAACAGGCACCTTCGGAAGAGTTTTTTAAAAATCCGGTGCATCCGTATTCTAAAGCTCTGCTGAATTCTCTGCCTTCAAATAAAAGCACTAAACTTTCAACAATAAAAGGACAGCCGCCTGCCATAACACAAAAATTAGACGGATGTAAATTCCACCCGAGATGTGAATATTGTATGAATATATGCCGGAATACAGTTCCTCAATTAAAAAATATCAATGAGAGCCACAAAACTGCCTGCCACCTTTTAGAACAAGGCTTTTACGGCAAGAACAATTAAAATTATTCCGCCGATTATTGCAAGATACCGTGATTTTGAACATTTAATATAACTGCCGGCAAAAAATCCGATTATTGCCATTAAAAAAGACATTCCGCCGATTATTGCACTTGATAAAAACAAATTTGTATGCGTAAGCATAATAGAAACACCCGAGGCCAGCGCATCTATACTGGTCGCTATTCCAAGTCCTATTAAACATTTAAATCCTAAGCATTGCATTTCTTCTTTTTTAACTTCAAATGCTTCAATAATAAATTTTATTCCGAGAATCAAAAAAATTCCGGCAACAATACCTTTGCTTACAGGGAACAACAGTTTATAAAATCCTGTAGTGCCGCCATAGCCGATAATCGGCATAAGACATTGGAATAACCCCATTATTACAGCCAGAGAAATGGAATTTTTTATTCTGTTCTGTCTTACTATCAGCCCCTGCGCAAAAGCAACAACAAGACAATCAATTCCCAAAGCAAATGCTAAAAAAATTATATCAACTAAACTCAATTTCTACCTCAAATAACCTGTGCCACGGAAAACTGTATTTTATGCCGGCATCTTGAATTATAACATTTTCTAATCTTTTTTCAAATGCTTTCATTCTTGTATTTAATTCTTCAATATCGGGAGAAGCCAGGGTTTGCCTTACATTTGCCTGATAGGCCCAATCATCCAGAAATCTGACTGTTTGTAATTTTTTAAATGCAAGTTTATTATATTTTTTTGCAAAAAATTTTGTTTTAGCAGCAAAAATTAAACTGCCTAAGGTATTGGCGGAAGTATTCCATCCAGAATATCCATAAAAAGTTTCATCCGATATTTTATTATTAAAAAGCAATTCATTAACAAAATTGTTATCCGCACCATTGGCAAATCTTACATCAGCAGCCATATATGATTTATCCGGCACTTTAAAAGACCTGCCGAAACTTTTTGTATCAATTTTCATAACAATTTCGCCCTGATTTTTTTCAAAATTGTTTATAATAAGTAAAATATCAGCATTTTCTTCATCAGAAATTTCGCATCCGGCAAGTTCCAACTGTCCCTGTACCGATTTTTCTATACTTATATCTTCATAGTTAGAAATTAAATTTTTATATTCAGGCTCCAAAAATACCGGACAAATACGGATATTCCCGCCAATCATCCGGGCAAGCAGACTGAGCGGAATTTCATCAGCACCTGTTTTTACATAAGCACCGGAAGTTTCAAGTTCAACTGCTTCCTGCACATTAAAACCATACTGTGCACAATCGTCTTTTGAAAAAACTAAAATATCGAGCAAACCTTCTTTTTGCCATTCAAGATAAATTTTATTTATTTCAAAATTCCTTTTTCTGGTTGCCAAATAATCATTTAAAATTTCATCAGGAACAGATACCGGCTGCGGTCTGCCTGTTTTATGAGTATTATATGAATATTTAAATATTTCCGTACCATACTGCGACCAGTATGGTTTTTCTTCAATATTATAATTATTATTAGCAATACGCATTATACTTGAAAATGCATACACTTTACATTTTTTGGAAATTAAAATTTCTTTTAACTTTTCGACACGTTTTTTAATATCTTCAAAACTTTCAGGACACCTGCGTGAAGAAACCAGTCCGCCGTAGGCAAGAGTGTCCAGCGACAGCACTATTCCGTCAAGTTCCGGCAAAGTTTCAAGCCATTCAAACAAATTATCAATATCAGCCTGCTTTTCCAGATTGCCAAGGTATTTCCGCTCCGGCAAACAGAGTTCAAAAGTATCATCAATTTTTGAAATCATTTCGGGCAATTGATAGCAAACGGGTCTGTCATCAATCGGTATTAACGCAATTTTCATAATTTTATTGTATGATATTATACAAATAAAGCAACCGTTTTACATTTATTACCTCGGAGCAAAATATGACCTGCAGTAAAAATCCTGAAGAGATAAAAAAAATTTTCAATGAAATATCGGAATACTACGACAAAACAAATAACTTTATTTCATTTTTTACGCATTATATTATCAAATATCTGGCGGTTCGTGAATTGAATATAAAACCGCATTCCATGGTTTTGGATATCTGCTGCGGAACAGGAGATTTCACGAAAATAATAAAAAAATTATCTCCAAAATCTCATGTAATCGGAGCAGATTTTGCGCAAAATATGCTGAAACTTGCTAAAATTAAAAATCCGAACGGAGTTTTTATTCTCGCCGACTGTCTGCAACTACCTTTTAAAGACAATGAGTTTAATTATGTAACATCAGGATTCGGACTGCGGAATATAAATAACCGAAGCCGTGCAATTTCTGAAATATACCGGATACTTAACCACAGCGGAAAATTTATGCATCTTGATTTCGGGAAACATAATTTCATCGGTAACATTTTTGATTTTATTGTGCCGGTTATTACAAAAATATTAAAAATTAATACCGAACATTACAAATATTTGCTTAATTCAAGGCAGGATTTTCCCGAACCTGAGGAATTAATTAACGAATTTGAAAACTGCGGATTTAAGTTCATAAAAAGAATTGACTATTTATTTGGAGTAATTTCAGTACAGATTATGCAAAAATAATTAAAGCACCCTGTATTTAAAACCTCCTGATAAATAATCCGAAATCCCTTCAAATGTGACCTGCAAAATATAATCTACAGCCTCTTGAGTATTATATGCAATATGCGGGGTTATAATAACATTAGGATGAGCAGCAAGTTCTTTTACCGTTTCGGAAATAACAGGACAGGCCAAAGAAGATTTTTCTTTTGAACTGTCTATGGAAGAACAGGCAACAACATCTAATGCCGCACCGCTGATTTTACCTGAATTAACCGCCTCAAGCAAGGCTTCATTATTAACCAGTTCCCCTCTTGCGACATTAACAAAATATGCACCCTGTTTCATAATTTCAAATTGTTTTTGCGAAAACATCTGATAATTATCTTCGGTATATGAAGTATGAAGAGTAACAATATCAGAAAACTTTAAAAGATTTTCAAAATCCGTATATCTGGCAGTATTGTTATGCAATAACTCATTATTTTGAGTTTTATCGTATGCAAGTACACTCATCCCGAAACATTTTGCATATCTGGCAACAGATGAACCTATTGCACCTGTTCCCACAACCCCGAGAATCATATTGTTCAAATCATGTCCGGTAAGATTTGGTATATTTGAATGGAAATTCAATGCCGGCACAATATTTCGTACAAGCATCAAAATCAGCCCCATTGTGAATTGTGCCACCGCAGTATGCCCGTAGGCATCCGCATTTAAAACAGCAATATTTTTACCTGCGCATGTATTAAGGCAGATATGGTTATATCCTGTAGAACGGGTCGCAATTATCCGTAAATTTTTGAATTTTGAAATAACTTCGGCACATATATCAGAAGTTATAAAAACACTTATTATGGTTGTTTCTTCCAACTCTTCCTCAGAAAGATTATTAACCGTGTCTTTATTCAAACTTTCTTTAAAAAATTTGATATTATAATTATCAAAATTATGCTCGGAAAAAAATTTCTCTTCGGACTTTCTGTAATCAAAAAAAAGTAATTTACAAGTCATAGAATTCTCCTTTGAGATAAAAATAAATTTTAATCCTGAAAAATACCATTGCCGTTTTGTTTAATATTTTTCCTGTTAAAAAACTGCCTGACAGGATAATGAAAATACAAGATAAATCCATTACCCTTGTATAGAAAGGAGCCAGACATGAAAAACAATTTAATTGTAAGAGAGCCTGAATTATATTTTGACAGTATCCATCAGGAACTTGATAATTTCCTCCGTGATACCTTTTTTACACATTCATTCGGACATCCGCTTAATGTCATAAAAAATACTATCCTGCGGCCTGCAATTGAAGTTATACAATGCAATGAAAATTATAAAGTAAAAGTTCAACTACCCGGAGTAAAAAAAGAAGAAATTGATATAGAATTAGATAATGATTTTATGACAATTACCGCTGAAACCCGTGAAGAAAAAAAGGAAGAAAAACATAATATACGCTATCACACCTCGGAATTCCGATACGGAAAATATCAAAGAACAATATCTTTTGACCAGCCGATAAAAACAGATGATGCAACCGCCGAATATAAAGACGGCGTCTTAACCATAACAATTCCAAAACAAAACATTGAAACCAAAGAACCCAAAAAACTTAAAATAACCGAATCAAAATAGCATCCCTTCTATCGGGTTCTCCACTGATTAAAGTGGCATGTTACTGTGCGATATGGATGCATAAAACGGCAGATTCCCGGTTAACATGCACCGGTCAAAATTTCTGCCGTTACGGGAACGGGCTTTCTGTAAGGCCCGTTCTCTCTTATTAAATTTTAATAACTTTCTTGCCTGCAATCAAATATTATATTATCCTGAGAAAAAGAAGGCGAGGGTATATGAAAATTGTTATAATAGGCGGGGGAGCTGCAGGTGCAAGTTGTGCGGCAAGATTAAGAAGACTGGATGAAAACGCACAAATTTTAATCATTGAAAAAACAAACGAAATTTCCATTGCAAACTGCGGATTACCATATTATGTTTCCGGAGTAATAAGCGAAAGAGAAAATTTGCTCGTATCAACACCCGCAAAATTTAAAAACTGGTTCAATATAGATATAAAATTAAATACGGAAGTAATCAAAATAAACCGGCAGGACAAAAATCTGGAACTTGCAGGAGGAGAAATAATAACTTATGACAAACTGGTTTTGGCGCAGGGAGCCAATCCGGTTATGCCGAATTTTGAAGGGGCCTGCTTTGATAAAATTTTTAATGTGAGAACATTAAAAGATGCAGACAGAATAAAAGATTTTATCAGTAAAAATAACCCACAAAATGCCGTTATAATTGGAGGCGGCTTTATCGGAATTGAAATGGCAGAAAATTTAGTTCATGCAGGCTTAACAACAACACTTGTTGAAGCAGGCAGCAGGATTTTAACTCAGGTTGATGAAGAAATTGCACAAGATGCACAAAATACAATGATTAAAAACGGAATAAACTTAATCCTTTCAGACGAAGTTAAAAAATTCAGCCGGAATAAAATTATATTAAATTCCGGAAAAGAAATTGAATACGATTTTGTAATCACGGCAATCGGAGTTCGGCCGGAAATAAAACTTGCAAAAGAAGCAGGACTCAACACCGGACACGGAATTATAGTAAACGATTTTCTTCAAACAAATGATGAAAATATTTATGCCGCAGGAGATAATATAGAGGCAAAAGATTTTGTAAGTGAAATAAATACACTGACTCCGCTTGCAGGCCCTGCCAACAGACAAGGCAGAATTATTGCGGATAACATTTGCGGGATAAAATCAAATTACAAAAAAACTCAAGGTACTTCGGTTATAAAAATTTTTGACCTGACTATAGCAAGCACCGGCAACAACGAAAAACAACTTATTCAAAAAAATATTCCGTACTGGAAAACCTATATATTTTCTAATTCACATGCCGGCTATTATCCGGATGCAAGCAGAATACTGTTCAAATTGTTATTTGATGACAGCGGAAAAATTCTCGGGGCACAGGCATCAGGAAAAGAAGGGGTAGAAAAAAGAATAGATGTAATAAGTTCTGTTATGAGATTAAACGGAACAGTACAGGATATGATTGATTGTGAATTATGTTATGCTCCGCCGTATTCTTCCGCTAAAGATGCTGTAAATATTTTAGGCATGAATGCGGATAATATCCTTCGCGGATTTGTCAAACCCGCATATTTTGAAGATTTGGAAACATCATACCTGATTGATGTCAGACCGGAAACAGCATTTAAAACAAACACTATTCCAAATGCCATTAATATACCGATTACCGAGATAAGAAACAGACTCGAAGATTTTCCGAAAGATAAAAAAGTTGTTCTGTTTTGTAATACGGGATATACAAGTTACTGCGCTTCAAGAATTTTAATCCAGCACGGATTTAATAATGTATATTCATTAATGGGCGGCATAGAACTGTACAAGATATTAAAACAAATGAAACAAACCCTTATAAAATTGTAGGGTGCAATAAATTGCACCAGCATATTTTTGTAACCCCAAACAGCACGAGCCAAGTTTCTTCTTTGTCACTCCGGTTGGAGGCGATGAGTGAGCGAATGCGAACCAAGCCCGTAAGGTGGAGGGAAACGATGAGTTTTCCGATAACCCGAATAATCCAAATGCTACCCGGA
>CALUYV010000006.1 GCA_944325095.1 Candidatus Gastranaerophilales bacterium
GGGAGTCGTCAAGCGGTCAAGACCTCGGATTGTGGTTCCGATATGCGTGGGTTCGAATCCCATCTCCCGCCCCATTTATCAAAAAGCCTCCGAATAGGAGGCTTTTTTGTTAGGTATAATGCGTATAATGAAGTGAGTATTTTGCAAGGGGCTGATTGCGATTGCTTCGGGCAATCTGTTTGTATTGCGCGGGTTTGAGGGGCAGGAAGTAATCAAACTATTAATATTTAAGAAAATGTTTTAAACCTTCAATTATTCCATTTGCCCCATTTTCAACACTTAAAAATATATTACCGGACATTGACTTACAATAATCAATAAGTTTCTTTGAGGAATCTGCCAAACATATAAATTTAGAACCGTTTTGGGTAAATTTTGCCATTGGGATATCGTTATCATCATTTCCTGCCATAATTATCTCTGAATTTAAAATGCCTCTTTTTTTCCTTATATAATCTATACCATCTGCTTTATCCGCCGCACATAAAAATAATGCGGTCATTGAACCGTCCGGATGTCGTCTGAGTGAATTGGATTGTAAAAGAATACTCTTATTACAAGCATCCATTATTGGTTTTGTATAATAATTTTCTCTAAATTTAACTTTAATGCCTTTTTTAAGTAATATTTGATTTAATTCCTTTTTGAGTTCTTTTAAAATTACATCATGTGCCAAAAAATATTCTGCCATATTTTTTGAAGGATTCCATTCATAATATGTGATTTTTGAATTATAAAATACGGGATCAGAATCCTTGACTTCATTTAAATTTTTTAAAGTTGCCAACTGTTCTGGAGTATATCTGTATTTATCAGTTTGGGAGATTTTCCGCATTGCTTCTGTCACATGTTCTCTATTATAATTAGATTTATTTATTAATAATTTTTGGTAATCTAACTCTTCTAATAATTGACCGCCAATATTTTTGTATAAAAATTGTCCGTTATTTGCAATAAGATAGTCCGGTGCAGGAAGTACCTTGTTAGCAGAAAACATTTTATCTTGAAGATGGAAAAATTCTTTAAGAGTACGTCCTGTAGCATAAATTATGTCAGAATTTGTTTCTTTTGCTTTGCTTAAAATAAAATCAAACTGTTTTTGACTTGCTGTAGCCAAAGCACCATCTAAATCAAAAACAAACATTGACTTTATTGCTGGTGTTGATAAACCTTTAAAAGTAATATTTTCTTTATAACGGGTCTGTTTTTTATATTGATTTTGTGTTGTTATATTTAAATTTATTTTCATAATATTCCTCATATGAATAAATATAATTATAGGCTGTTTATCGGTCTTTCTTATTTTTGTGCAATTTCATCTGGTTCAGATAAATTTTTAATTTCATTATTTTAAAACTCCTGAATATTTTTTTTTGCGGTTTTAATTAATATAATATTGGCTGTTTTTTAAATCATCTCAATTCACTGTTTGAGAGATGATTTATTCAAATACATATTCGGTAAAAAATCAACTAACAGAGTAGGTGTAGGGTGTAATTTATTGCACCAAAAGTGTCATCCTGAACTTTACAAAGCGAACCGCCGCAGCGAAGTGAGGACGGGTGAGCCTGTATGCAGAGCTGATTCAGGGTCTTGCTGTTGAACGAATTGTGATTGGTTTGTTCTCTCTCCCGATGGGGAGAGAGTTAGAGTGAGGGGTTTAAGTATTGTCACTCTAAACTCGATTCAGAGTCGCATAGTTGAATGGATTACTAGGGACTGAATAAATTAAAGCCCTCTATACTCGAAGGGGACTCCGGCTCGAATTTGGATTATTCGGGCGGTTGGAAAATTCATCGTTTTCCTCCACCTTACTGGCTGGGTTCGCTTTCGCTCACACATCGCCCTACCGAAAATCCAACCGGAGTGACGACAAAAACAAATCCCTTGCGGGTTCCCCCCCCCATCCCGGCCTGCCCTATCTAAATTGAAAGTTCTTTATTTTTTATTTAAAATATATTTTAATAAGGGGCAATTTATGTTTGAATGTTTTACAGAAAAGGCATTAAATACTGTTATTGCAGCACAGGAATACGCTCGAAGTCTTGGCCGCAATCGTGTTGGAACTGAGTTGCTTTTACTGGGGATTTTGTCAGATAATTCAGATATAGCCGGAAAGATTCTTAGAGATAGAGGGCTTACTTTAGATAAGGTAAAATTAGAAATAGAAAACATAACAGTACAAGGAGCAGATAATTCCGGGGTTGAAATTTTGTTTACAGATAATGCCAGGAAAGTTTTGCAGGCAGCATGGGATATATCTGCACGGTTAGGACATAATTATATAGGACGGATACATCTGCTATACGGTTTAGTTAATATAAATGCTGGAATTGCTTTGAAAGTATTTAATAATCTTGGCATTGATGTGAAGGAACTTAAAAATCAGATAAATGAAACTTTATCAAAGATACAGCCTATGCCTTTTTCTATCAAGACGCCTACTTCTTATTTAATATTCAGAAAGAGTCATTTTATAATGGGGCTTTTTGTTATAGTTTTAGTATTTTTATTATTGGGGTTTTACCTGTTTCATTTTTAAATAATACTCCTAACTTTCCGGTATTTTATTGCAAATTGTTACAACATAATGAAATGATAAATAGTAATCTGGCAAAAATTTTTCTGTTCTGATTTAATATAGACATGAAAATACAAAGGGTTACAAATCTATCATACTGTGGTTCAGACCGTAATATTTCTGCAAATGCAAACTATCCTAAGAATGAAACTTTGCAGTCCGATTTTGAAAAGTTGAAACAAAACAAAACTTTAACATATATAGCAGGCGGGCTGGGAATAATATTTTTTGCGGCGCTGGCAAAATTCAGCATAAGTAAAATATCAAAGGCAATAAAATCAAGCAAGGTTCAATTGCCGCAGGAGAATGTTGTTACAGTCCAAAAGCCGCGGTTTTTGTATCATATGACCTCAAAAGAAAATTATGATTCAATTTGTGCTGACGGGTGTATTAAAAAATCAAGAATTGATGACGGAGTTTTTCTGTCTGATGAGAACACAATAAAAAATAAATATGATGATAACACATTGAAGCGGATGGTTCAGTGGTATGGCGGTTATATGCAAAATATTGGAGGGCCGCAGTCGCAATCGCACAAGATTGTAATTTTGAAAGTTCCGGTGAATCCTGAAGAAGAAAATTTATATAAATGGCGCGCCATAAGACTGGTAGGGGCAGATAATGAAGGTTTGAGCAATGAGTGGATAAATTTTGCGGATATCGGTAAAGAGGAATTAAATCAATTGTGGCAGCGTCCGTTAGAATTTTTATGTAAAAATGAAATTCCTGCTGAAAAATTTGAAAAAATTGCAGAAATTGATTTGACAACCCTGCCGCAGAGAGAATTTGTAACAAGATTCAAAGAACTTGCTAATATTTAATTTTATGTTTATTAAACATTAGAACCGGAAAAGTTTGAATAAAAATAATAAAACTTTTCTTACAGTGTCCGGTTTTGCAATTATGAATATATGCTCAAGCAAAAATGGATGCGTAAAAGCACCATTTTTGCTCTTTGGTTTTGAAATCGTAAATTGTGATTATCAATCAAGCGGGTGAAGGTTCTGGTGTTCCAGTCTGTCTATTATTGCCCCGACCGGATTGTAGTACGGAGTGACGGTCATTATTTTTGCCGCAATATCCGGATAATAATATATAAATTTCAATTCGCTTGTAGTAAGCGGTTTTTGTGTATGAACGTTTGCATACCGGACAAGTTCCAGAATATTTCTTGCTTCATGTTCATCTTTAAATTCAAGTTCAAGATTGTTATATACATTTCTGAACCCTTTAATTCCGCTGTATTCACCGGTTGTAATCATTCTGCCTGTTTCAATTATTTCCGGTTCACCCCGTCCGAGTTCTTCAAAGTTATACAGTTCATAATTTCTGCGGTCTTTCAATGCTCCATCAGCGTGAATACCTGATTCGTGAGCAAAAGCATTATCTCCGACAGCCGGCTGATTAATCGGAATATCTACACCGAAAGCGTATGCCGTAAATTTTGCTAACTGCCATGCGTGGTCAAGTTTTATATTTTCATCTATTTTATACTTGCCTTTAAATCCGGCAGATTTCAAACAGCCGAGCAGACAGGATACGAGGTCTGCATTTCCTGCCCGTTCTCCCATTCCGTTGATTGCGGTATTTATATAAGCATCAACACCTGCATCTATTGCCGCTTTTGCACCCATAATCGAACATCCTACCGCCATGCCGAGATCGTTATGGTAATGCAGTTCTATAGGCATTTCAGTTGCTTTTGCTATTGCATATATTCTGTCATAACTTGTTTTAGGGTCTTCATATCCGAGGGTATCACAGTATCTGAATCTGTCCGCTCCTGATTTTTTTGCTTCATTTGCATATTTTATCAAGAAATCCAGATCACTGCGGGAAGCGTCTTCTGCGTTAACCCCGACAATTTTTGCACCTTTATCTTTTGCGCATTCGACTGCTTCTTTTGTCATTTTTATAATATCGTCAGTTGTTTTCTTTCCGAGATATTTTCCATTAATCATTTGTTCTGATGTCGATTGCGACAAATTGACATATTTTAACCCCGGAACATTTTTGAAAGATTCTTCTACATCTGCAACAATACCGCGCATCCAGCCGGAAAGTTTAGTAGTGGCGATAACTCCTCTTTCTACAAGTTCAAGATTTCCGTTCAAATAATTCAATTCGTGTTTTGTTGTCGGGAATCCAAATTCTGATTGTGTAATTCCCATATCATTCAACAAAAGATTGATTATTGTTTTTTCCAGTTTTGCCAAACCCAGTCTTGAAGTTTGAACTCCGTCACGGTTTGTTACATCTACAAAATAAATTCTGTTATCTGACATATATCTACCTCACATATATAACTTCTATTATACATAAAATTATATTAAATAACTTGCTTTTTTATATAATCTTAATTAAAATATATATTACAGAGTTGTTTTACAGATATGAAGAATAATACCAGAGTTTTAGACAGAAAAATAAATAAGGAATTAAAAGGCGGTAATGTAAAATCAGCGATTGCGCTATGCCAGTTAGAAATTCAGTCTGACCCGACAAATGCTAATCTGCACTTGCGATTGGGTGATTTATATATGGCGTGGCATCTGGATATTTATACTTCCTGCCAGTACATTGATGAGGCAATAAAAGAGTATAATATTGCACTTGAATCCTGCTCTGATTCTCAGGAATATGAAATATATTACAAAATAGGGCTTGCGCAGTTTTACAAGGGCGATTTGGATAAGGCTATAAACTATTTTGACAAAACAGTTTCAAAAAATAATAAATATGCAAAAGCATATTATATGCTGGCAGAAGTCTATACCAAAAAAGCACGGTTCCTTGATGCGGAAGTTAATGCCAAAAAAGCAATTAAATATTCTCCTCTGGCAAGTTCTTGTGCTCATTATCTGCTTCATAATCTGTACAAAGTTTCTTCTTTCAGGGTTTTTAAAAATAAAATCAAGTCAAATTACGAATATTTGATGTCAGTGCTAACTCTTCCATTTGATTCCGAAGCAATTAAAAAGGTAAAAGAATCGTTTTCATATATTAAATTTTTACCGATATTGCTGAAAGGGTATCTGCAGGTACAATCAAAAGGGCTTGACGGTGCAATTGATATTTATATTGATGCTGTAGAAAAGGCTCCGGGGTTTGTGCCGTTGTATTGTCTGCTTGGCGATATATATTCTTCTCTGGGACAATTTGAAAATGCAATAACAGAATATAGAATGGCTATATGGCTGGATAATTTGAATATTCCTGCGTATCGTCATTTATGCAAGGCTTATGAAGATCTGGGTGATTATGAAAGTGCAATTGAAACTTATAAAAAACTTATCCAGATTATGCCGAATATGCCGGAATTTCACTCTAATTTAGCAAATATTCTTTATGTCAAAGGCGATATAGAAGGTGCAATATCTCATTTTCAAACAGCGGTTACATTAAATCCGAATAAAGAATGGACAAGCGTCATTAATCAGACTCTAGGGTATGTTTTTCAGGAATCAAAACAGGATCTGGATGCTGCAATTACCTCTTATCAAAGTGCATATCTTTTAACTCCGGAAGATATTGATATTTATATCAATCTTGGCAGTGCATTTTATGATAAAGAAGATTATGAGAATGCTCTTGCTGTTTATCGCAATGCGCTTGATCTTGAGCCTAGAAATGCAAAAATTCACTGTAACCTCGGATTTTTATACTGGGGAAAAGGTGATACGGACGAAGCGATAAGAGAATATGAACTGGCAATTGAGTTTGATAACAATTACGATATTGCGTATAACAATCTCGGTGTGATTTATCTGGATGATTTAGGCAGGGTAAAAGATGCAATGGAGATGTTTAAAAAATCTGTCGAATGCAACCCGAATTATGCACTGGCTCACTTTAACCTTGCACGTACAATTGCAATTACCGGCGATAAAATTGAAGCAGCAAAATTATACCAGATTTCGCAGGATATAAATAAAGTTACACACGAAATAGACCCGCAGGATATTACAGATAAAATTAACGCTCTGTTTGACTAGTTTGTTTCTCTTCTTAAATTTTTAGGGATTTTGCTATACGATAAAATTTCTGTATGTTATATAATACTCTCCAAAAGAGGTATTTATGTTAAGTCAAATATCACCGGCAAATAATCAAATAAGTTTTAATGCAATCAGTCTTAAGCATTTTCAAACTGCTAAAAAAGAAGTTAATAATTACGGACATCTTTCTCTACGATGGTATGACACAATTTATGATGATGTTTTTCAGCATAAAACCCTTTCAAAAGAAGATGCCGCTGATACAATGAAATTATTAAAAAAATATGTGGATAAGCAAGGGGAATGTTTATACAATTGCGTTTTAAAGGCTTTTGATAAAAATGTTAAATAAACATTAGTGTTTTATTAATTTTGTAACGATTTTTTGAAATTTTGAAAATTAACTCTCTTGAAAAACTTTATATAAGCAAAGAGAGATTGATATGCTTAATAAAATCGAAGAAGTACAACGTCAATATATGTATGCTGTTCAGCCTGTAAAACTTTTTGAAACACAGAATAATCAGGCTGCGCAGCAGAGTATGTTTGATTTCACAAACAAAATTAATCAATCAAACCACAATCCTTTTCATCCGGATATTACAAATACCGGAAAAGGCGGCAGATTGGACATTCTCGGCTGATTAAGCAAGACAGTCATAAACAAGTCCGCACGGCACATAACCCGGAAGCAGCGGATTGCCGGCTTTATCCGTGACAGGAACTGTCGCACCCTGTTCCGGTGCCCGTTCGTATTTGATTGCAGCAATTCCGGCAGCCTGAGCAGGGTTAGATGCTCCTCTGAAAGAAACATGCTGACGCTGCGCTCTTTGAACGCTTGACGGATTTAAAAATGATACTAACAAATTTTGTCCTGTAATCGGTGCCATAATTTAACCCCATTTTTCCCTTATATTAATATAAAGGAAATTTGTTGTCAAAAATTGCTTAATTTACCGTCAAATATTAAGAAATATTACGCAAATTACACTAAATATCCGCTGTTTCTGTAATTTGACCTGTATGCTGCACGATTTAAATTTAATCGTTGAGGAATATTGTATGATTTTTCCTCTTTCTTTTCCTTAAATTTTTTGAGTCCTATTGCAGGAACTTCGTCTTTGATAAAAATTTTCAATAATTCCATACTATACCAATCCTTCTTTTTTCATGTATAATATATTTTAATGGTACTTGTAAAAAAGTCAAAAAAGGAGATATAGTTATGGCTGAAAAAGTTACAAAAGATATGAATATTCTGGAAATAGCACAAAAACATCCGGAAAGTATTGAAATTTTCCATAAATACGGTCTTGGCTGCCTTGGCTGTGCAGCAGCAAGATTTGAAAATCTTGAAGCCGGTGCTAAAGTTCACGGTTATAATGCAGATGATATGGTTGCTGATATTAATGCACTTATTGAGGCTGTAGAATAGTAAATTTTTAAGTTTACGGCAAAAAATCCTAAAACAGTTTTATTTCAAATTGTTTTAGGATTTTTTTATGAAATTATTTTATAATTTTATATTGAAAATTTTTTGTTTATGATACGATATTCTTGGTCTAAGTGATTTAGGAGTAAGTAAAAGATGAGAATTTCCTCGGTGCAAAATAAAGTTTCATTTGGCAGAGAATTACGTCCGTCGGAAATAAAAGAATTTGAAGCAGCGTCTGTTCAGGCAAAACAACTAACCGGTCAAACCGGAATGTCTATTTTTATCGTTCACGACCCGTGCCTGCCAAGAGAAAAATCTATGGATACAGGACTCGGAAATCTTGCAACAAAAGAAGCACAGGAATTTTTCAAATATATGAAACCGTATTTAGGTTTCAATACGGTTGAAGTTTTACCGCAGGGTGAAGTTGCACCGTTTAAAGGTGCTTATTGTGCGTATGCAGGAAGTGCTTTATCCCTCGGCAATCATCAGATAAACCCTCTGCTTTTGACTACCCAACAGTTTGAAAATATTTTGAAGCAGGAAGAGTATAATGAAATTGTTGAGGCAAATAATGCCGATAAACTTGAGCCGTGGCACGCAAATTACAACAATGTAATGAAAGACGGTTCTCCGCAGGATAAAGCATTGAGAGCCGCATACGAAAGGTTTAAAAATCTTTCTGCTGATTCAAAATTAAAAAAAGAATTTGCCGGATATGTTGGAAAAAATAATGACTGGCTGGAGCCGAAAGGAATTTTCAAAGTCCTCTTCAGAGAATACAAAACTCATAAATATAATGAGTGGGAAAATGAAACCGACAGAAATTTGTACAATCCTGATTACGATTTAGAAAAACGTAAAGCCCGAATTGCTGATTTGATTAAAAATAATGAGGATGATATTAATTTTTACAAGTTTAAGCAGTATATTGCAGATTCTCATCTTGCGATTGCACGTAAAAATTTAAATGATATAAATGTAGAATTAAAAGGTGACTGTCAAATAGGTTTTTCTGCAGATGAAAAATGGGCTTATCCTAAGGCTTTCAAACCGGATTGTTGTATCGGGCAAAAAGATTGGGGACTGCCTGCACTTGACTATGATACAATTACAAATCCGGATAGCGATGCTGCAAAGTTATTAAAAAGAAAAGTTCAGTTATGCGCACAAAGATACGATTCCATAAGGTTTGATGTCGGCTGGGCTTATGTAAATCCGCGAATTTTTCCAAAAAACGGAACAGAATACACACAGTATCTTGGCGATACTGTACTCAATTTCATCGAAGATGCTGTTAAAGAAGTAAAAGGCGATGATTATGACCTTAAAAATTTAATATATGAATTTGAAGGCGGAGATATTTTTCAGGATAACGGAGATCTTCTGCCGCCGGTTAAAAACAGAGTAAAAGTTTTCGGCACAACCTATATGCATGAAAACAACGGTGATGTCTGGGGGTCTAATGATGCCTTTTTAAAACGAGGCTGGAGTCCTGATGAATTTGTTGTCGGTGTCGGCAACCATGATCCGCAGCCTTTGAGGCAGATTGCAAATAATGTAAGGGATTTAACCGTAGAAGAAGGAAATCAGTTCCATAAGGAACCTGCAATTGCACCTCTTGCAAGAATTTTAAAACTCAATCCCGCCGATTTGCAAGACCCTGTTGAATTTGCAAAAGCAAAATGGGCAGAGCCTATGAGTGCAAAAAATAATCAAATGTTTTATATGGATGTTTTCGGCAGGGAAGAACGTTTTGATATGCAAAATCTTAATGAAAAATATCCGGAAAGAATTTATGCATATAAAATTCCGGAAAATTATCGGGAGTTGTATCATCAGGCTGTTAAAGAGGGTTACGGCTTTAATATAATGGATAGTCTGGAAAAAGTATTCAAAGCAAGAGGTTTCGACAAAACTCATCCTGTATTATACGCTCAGATAGTCAGGTTCAGGGATATTTTGACAGATAATCTTGAAGAAACTATAGAAACTCCGGTAAAAGCAGCGCAGCATAAGCGGATAAAACCTGTATCCGTTGCCGCAACGATTATTTTAACCGTTGTTGGCGGTGCTGCAATCATAAAAGGATGCCGTGATTTATTTTTGTCACGTCAGAAAGAAGCAAAGAAAATAAATAACAATCCATCTGCCCTAAATAAAGGTAAAATTATAAATGCCTAATTAATCAGATTATTATAATGCTCGTTGTAAAAATCGAGATAACTGTCCTGCAAAATAGCCTGACGGCATTTTTTAGCAAAATCAATAAGAAATTTAATATTATGAATTGATAAAAGTGTTGCTGCGGTGGATTCCTGACATTTCCACAGATGTCTTATGTATGCTCTTGAGTGATTTTGGCAGGCATAACAATCACAGCCTTCAACAAGCGGAAGTTTGTCATCTTTAAATTTTTCGTTTTTAATGTTAGCCTTGCCGTTCCAGGTGAAAAATGATCCGTGGCGGGCATTTCTTGTCGGCAGAACACAGTCAAACATATCGACTCCGAACTTTATTCCGTTTAGCAAATCTTCCGGAGTGCCGACTCCCATCAAATAACGAGGTTTATCTTTAGGAAGAAGCGGAGCAACAAGTTCTGTAAAATGATTTTTTACATCAGCGGGTTCGCCGACACTAACGCCGCCTATTGCATATCCTGAAGCCTCAAATGATGAAATAACTTTAGCACTTTCTTTTCTTAAATCATCAAAGAATGCTCCTTGAACAATCGGAAACAGTGCCTGCCGCGGATTTGTTTTTGCTTTAAAGCATCTTTCAAGCCATCTGTGAGTGCGTTCCATTGCGGCTTTTGCAGTATCATAATCGCAAGGATACGGTGCGCACTGGTCAAAAGCCATAATTATATCTGCTCCGATATTTTGCTGGATTTTCATTGATATTTCAGGCGAAATATAGTGCCTTGTTCCATTTTTAGGGTTTTGAAATTCAACACCGTCCTCGGTTATTTTATTTAAATGCCCGAGAGAAAACACCTGAAACCCGCCTGAATCTGTCAAAACCGGTTTATCCCAGTTCATCCAGCCGTGAATACCGCCAAAATCACGGATTCTTTCATCACCGGCTCTTAAATAAAGATGATACGAATTTCCGAGAATAATTTGAGCACCGGTTGCTTTTATCTGATCTCCGGTTAATGATTTAACAGCCGAATTAGTCCCGACAGGCATAAAAATAGGTGTTTCTATTTTGCCGTGCGGGGTTGTAAGAATCCCTGCCCTTGCACCTGTTCGGGCATCTTCATGTACTAATTCATAACTGAAAAAATCTTTTTCGTCCAAAACTTAGCCCTCGGCATCAAGACTTTCTACAACTAATTCAGACATACATTTACCTTCTGTAAAAAGTTCATTTTCATTGAAATAAATACCGATTTCTCTTTGTGCGCTTTCAACAGAATCAGAACCGTGGACAATATTATATTCTTTAACCTGTGCAAAACTGGCTCTGATTGTTCCGGCTTCCGCCTGATTAGGATCTGTTGCGCCCATAAGATGTCTGGCTCCTGCAACGGCGTTATATCCTTGAATAACCATTGCAACAATAGGGCCGCTCTGGATATATTTTAAAAGTCTTGGATAAAAAGGTTTGCCTTCATGTTCAGCATAATGTGCTCTTGCCTGCTCATCAGTTACCTGAAGCATTTTTAGTCCGATTACTTTGTATCCTTTTGTTTCAAATCTTTTTATAATCTCACCGATTAATCCTCTTTGAACCCCGTCAGGCTTTACTGCGATAAAAGTTCTTTCTTCAGTATGCATAAATAAATCTCCTCTTAAAACGTTTATGGGTCAATTGTAGCATAAAAACTTATTTTTTGCTATTTACTAAATACCGGCTGTAGGATTTACACATCAATATATTTAAAACTCGGATAGGTATAAGGAGTTTTTGTTGTTCTGGCGGCTTCAATAAGAGAATTTTCGAAAAGTTCATTTATCGGGATTTCTTTACCGTTTTGCAAAATTTTAGTTTTCGGAAGATTTTTCAATACCGAAAATCCTTGTTCGCCGGAACCTATATATGGATCTATTGTACAGGTAAATTTTCTATCGGGATTAATCGGGTTTTGATGTTCATCAAGGAGATTTTCATCGTTTACGGTTATTTGTAGTATTTTATATTCTCCTGTTTCAAAATTCCCGTGTCCTGTAATTGTAATGTTTTGGGAGCACTGCAAAAATTTTGCATTTCCTCTGTCTTTGAGCATTCTGTTTTTTGCCGTATTTTCAAAAACTTCTTTTAACTGTTCGGCGGTTAGTTCTACTTTTTCAATTGTAGATGATGCGCACATTACTTTTTCTATATCGTATTTTGTTATTACATCACTGTCTGCAAGATTTAGCGGATACATCGAAAAACCTGTTGAATGAAACGCAATATCAGTATTTCCTGCTTTTCTCATGCAATCGGAAATAAAAGTACCTAAAGGACAGGCTTCTGAGTACCTTTTGGGCAGATTTAAAACTCTTCTGGCTACAGGTTCATTTAATTTTGTTTTTTGTTCGTATTCAATAATGGGATTTTCAAATTCCGGAATGAAATCAACAGTTTCTACAGGAATTTCTTTAACGAAATTTATGTTTTCTCCCATTCTGAATTTATACATTGAACGGGCAAATGAAAACGGATAAAAAATATTATTCTTATAATCCGGTTCAATTTTGGAATGTTCGTGTCCGCCGATAATCAAAGTTGGTTTAATATCAGATTTTTCATACAATTTTTTACTTTCAGGATACCAGTGATGATTTAAGACAATCAAATCATCAAACGGTTCTTTGATATCTGACAAAAGATTTTTTAACCCCTGTGAAATTTCCAGCATATTGCATTTAAACTTTTTGGCACAGGAATTATTTAAGCATAATCCGGTTACCAAAATCCGGCGTCCGTTTAATTGAATAATTTTATATCTTTCAACCCAAGAAACATATTCATCTGTTTCACTGTCGATAATATTTGCGCAGACTACATTTATTCCTGCGGCTGTAAAATTTTTGATGGTTGATTTTAAATACTCAAAGTCCGAATTTTTAAAACCGAAATCGTTATTTCCTATGGTAATAAAAATCTGTGCCTGCGGCAAAAGTTCTTTTATTTTTATATATGCATTTACCGATAAATCTTTATCATAAATACCTTTAAATAAATCTCCCGCATCAAGTATCAGAAACGGAGCAACGGAAGATTTTTCAAAAGAATATATACCGCTCAAAAGTCTGCTCAAATTCCGGCTTTCTTGATGAGAATCGGTTATTGCATAAATATTTGTATCCACTTTTAAAAAACCTCTTTTTTATAACAACAAGAAATTAAGACATTAAAAAGCGTCAAATGCCTGATCAATAGGATTTTTGAATTTTGTAATGTTGCTCTGGAATAACAGTTTGACTGTTCCGACAGGGCCGTTTCTGTGTTTTGCAATAATAACTTCGGATAATCCTTTTGAAGCCGCTTTAATATTTTCTTCCTCTTCGCTTTCTGCTTTATTGTAGTAATCTTCACGATAAATAAACATTACAATATCCGCATCCTGCTCGATTGAACCTGATTCTCTCAAATCGGAAAGCATCGGACGTTTATCGTTTCTGCTTTCTACCGCACGGGATAATTGAGAAAGAGTAATGATAGGTACATCAAGTTCTTTTGCAAGAATTTTTAATCCTCTTGAAATTGCGGAAATTTGCTGCAAACGGTCATCTTTTCCGCCGCCTTCCATCAATTGCAGATAGTCTATTACAATCAGTCCCAAATCTTTTTGCTGGGTTTTCAGCCTGCGGCATTTTGTTCTTATATCTGTTAATGTACAGCCGCTGGTATCATCAATATAAATAGGAGCCTGACTAAAATCGTTCATTGCAGACGATAACTTTTCCCAATCCTGCGGAAGCATATTTCCTGTTTTTAATCTCTGGGAATCAACTTCTGCATAAGAACATAACATTCTCTGCACTAATTGTGATGCTGACATTT
The DNA here is from genome assembly GCA_944325095.1 of Candidatus Gastranaerophilales bacterium. Taxonomy (GTDB): domain Bacteria; phylum Cyanobacteriota; class Vampirovibrionia; order Gastranaerophilales; family Gastranaerophilaceae; genus Zag111. The sequence continues at coordinate 14,012 of CALUYV010000006.1, forward strand.
CTAATGAAAATATACAAACAGGAACTTTCTCTTTTATTGCAACATTTTGTGCAATATTCAAAGCAAATGCGGTTTTTCCCATTGCAGGACGTGCTGCAAGGATTATCAAGTCTGAACGATGCAGCCCGTTCATTATGCTGTCAAGTTCAGTAAAATCAGTTCTTAAACCGGATAGTTCATCTTTATGCTCATATCTGTATTCTATATTTTCCCATGTATCAAGAACCAGATCTTTGACATGTTTCAAATCGGCAGTTGCTTTGCTTGAGCCGATTTCAAATATTAAACGTTCAGCTTCTTCCAAAGATCTGTCGCTTGGCTCCTGATCATATCCTTTTGAAACGATTTCCGAGCCTGCATTAATCAATTTTCTCTTAACGGCTTTTTCCTGAATTATTTTTGCATAATAAGCAATATTTGCAGTTGTAATCGTATTTTCAACTAAATCATTAATATATGCGCGGCCGCCGGCTGCTTCCAGTTTGCCGCTGTAATTCAATACATCAGATACCGAAACAATATCTATAACATCGCCGTTATTGAATAATTGAAGCATTGCTTCAAAAATGTGCCTGTGAGCAGGTTTATAAAAACTTGACGGCATAAGAGCATCGGAAATCTTTGTAAGAGTTTCCGGATTAACAAGAATAGCCCCCAGAACTGCCTGTTCTGCTTCTATATTCTGCGGAATTAAATTTTCATCAATTTTTTTCTTTGAGTCTGATACTGCCGGCATGATTATTCCTCCTCTTTATTATCGTAATACATAATTGTGTTAAGAAAAGTAACGATTTTCTCAATAAATGAAATTTTTTTTAAAAAAAATACTTTATATATATGGTTAAAGGTCAAGGTTAGTTATTTATGGGGTAGTTAGTATGACAAACGGAGTTGGTTTAAACACAAGTTTATTAAACGGAATTAATTTTCCAGGCGGAAACAATTTTAATATGGCTGCAACAAATACAAATAATACAGCCAGTTCAGCAAATTCTTTATTCAATCCGGTTCAATCAACAACCAATTTATACAGTGATGATTTTATGATGTCCGGTTTTGATTTTGATTCTCTTTCTTATGATGCGCAATCAGGAACAATTGTGCGCAGTGCACAGCCTCAAAACCGGCAGGTGCCGCAACTTCAAAATAATGTTCAACAGAATAATGCAGGTACTTTAAACTTTGAATCTCTGCCTCAAGATATTCAGCAGCCGGGAAACCTGCCGGCAGAACAAAATCTGAGCGAACTTGATAATTATCTGGTTAAAAATGAAACAAACCAGCAGAATAAACCTTCTAACTCGGGTAAAGCAATATGTACAACTTTAGGTTTTCTTGCTCCGGTTGGGGAAAGAGTTGCTGCCGGCATAAAAAGCGGCGGAATAATGAAGGCTTTAAATTGGAAACAACTTGCCGTAACATGTCCGATTATTGGTCTTGCAGGTTTTGGTGTCGGTTTTGTTATTGATAAAATAATGGACTCTTTTAAAAATAAAAACATAGCAAATGCACCGCAGACTAATCCGGCAGAAGCACCGCAGCAGATACAGCAGGCACAGATGCCGCCTCAGCAAAATTTGCAATTAATGGTATAGAATAATTAATATTCTACATATTCATCTGTTGCAAGCCGTTCAATAAGTTCTTTATATTTAGGATTTGAAGAGTTGCCGTCATAGCGTAAAAGCCGCCTGATGGCAATTGCTTTTAAATAATCAATTTTTTCTGGATTTCCGTTTTCAACAAAAAACAGCATTGCCTGTTTTCTGTGTTCAAAAAGTTCATCTTCAGGCATTTTTGCAAGAACATCGCCAAATGTCTGCGGTCTGAGTTTCCTGTCCCATTCATAAAACGGAGTGTCAAGGAAACAAAATGTTTTTGCATAGGACAAAATACATGGAGTCCAGGAAACATCTTCGTATTTTAATATTCCCAGAGGGTGTGCTTTTACAATGGATGCTCTGTACAGTTTATTCCATATTGCACAGTTATAAAGATTAGGGGTATATAAAATTGACAAATATTTATCGATATCAATTGCTTTGTCTGTTTCGAAAGGCAGATTGCAATGCGTAGTATAACCGTTGTCAACAAGTCTGTACAAAGGTGCAATTGCTATATCGCAATTATTTTTGGTAATTGAATTATACAATTTTTCAATCATATCAGGGCGAATCATATCATCATTATCCATAAATGCGATATATTCTCCTCTTGCCATTTTTATTCCGGCATTTCTGGTATCTGCAACTCCTCCGTTTATTTTTTGCAACGATCTTACATTTTCATATTCGGACTCGTACCAGTCAATAATTTTTTGTGTAGAATCCGTGCTGCCGTCATTTACTATAATAATTTCAAAATCATTAAAGGTTGATGCAAGTGCCGTATCAATACTTCTTGCGATATAATCCTGAGCATTGTAAGCAGGGATAATCAGAGAAACTTTTGTTTCTTTGAAAATTTTTTCCTTGCAACTTGCAAAGTCTGATGTTTTTATATAAATTCTGCCGTTCGGGGAATTCAAATATGCTTTTATACAGAATTTTGTATTGATATTATAATTTTTCAAACAGGCATAATGTCTTAAATTGTCTGAGGTTTCGAATACAGGGTAGTCAGACCCTTCCTGAAAAACTGCAAATCCGTCTGCTCTTCCGTTATACAGCCATGATAAAAAGAGATTTCCGCCGTATGATTTATAGATGCTCAGGTATTCAAAGTTGTTTTCCATACATTGAAATATTTTTGAAGAATATAAAAATTCTCTGGAATTATCAGGTTTTGAAACAAACGGTTTAATTTTGTACGAACAATTCTTGAAATATTCTGTGCGCATATATGTTTTTAAAGAATTTTGCCTGCCTCCGAAATTATTATCATTGTTGTCACGATATAAACGGTAGCCTTGTGAATTTGGATATTCACTGTAAAAAATCCGCATAGAACCATCCTCATGACGGTATGCTGCAACATCCATTTCTTCAACATTGAAGTTTCTTTTTTCTGTTTCATCAATAATTTCACCGTCTTTCACCGCTTGGACATAACAGGTGTTTTCGCCGAACGGTAAAAAGGACAGAGTTGTGAAATTAGTATCAATAACTTTTGCCCATTCAACAAAATTATTTTTTAATTTGCAGAAAATACGGAAGTAATCTGCCTCAACTTTTCCCCATGAAACAGTTATTTTTGAATTTTTTATATTTATATTGATTTTCATACCTGACCTCTTTTTTACAGATTATACCAGATTTTTCTTTTTAATGCAGAAAAATTTAAGATTTGTGGAAGGATTTTTCAGTCATTTCAACCCATTTTGAATGCGTGTAATTTTCATAACTTGCGGCAAATTTTATTAATGCACCGGCAAGAACTCTTCCGCTGTCAGATTTCCCGAGGATGAAATAATCTCCGTTTTCGTTTTCGCAGTACAAAAGTTCTTTATGGACGATTTTATCCGTATGGTTTTTGGGATTTTTGGTAATAACCTTTTTGACCCAGACCGGTAAAAGTTTTAACGATGTAGTTTTACGGGTTAATATTTCATCATTATGCTGTTGTAAAAATTTTGCAAATTCACTTATAATCATTTTAATTTTAATCCTCAAAAGGTGTTGCTGCCGCAAAACAGATAATATCATATATTCCGTTATTGTTAAATTCCCGTATCATTTCTTCAAATGTTGAACCTGTTGTGCATATATCATCAATAATAAGAATTTTTTTATCTTTAATAATTTTTTCTGGATTTACATAAAATGCACTTTTTAAATTCAGCAATCTCTGGGATTTATTTAATTTATACTGAGGTTTTGTATCTTTTATTCTTTGGATACATTCTGTGTTGACCGTATAGCCTGAAAATTTTGCAAATTCTTCTGCTGTTAGTTCCATGTGGTTATATTTTCGTATTTTTTTTCTTTTAAAATATATCGGTACCGGAACAATCTGAAAATCTCCTTGAATATTAAGTTTTTGCCAGTATTCCCACATATATTCGGCAAAATAGAATGCTAAGTCTTTCTGCTTGTGATATTTTAAACCTCTAATCATTTTTTGGAGAAGTTTTGAATAAACACCTGCACAATAGACAGGAACATTATAAATTGTACGATTAATTTTTACGGGAAGGAAATCCAGCTGGTTATAGCAATCCGAACACATTTTTACGGATTCTTTTGATTTTCCGCAAAAATAACATTTCTTTTTATAAATCCAGTCTAATAAACCCGTTAAAAAGTTTTTCATAGGCTCATGCTAACATATAATTTGCGGAATGTAAAAATCATGATGAAAAAATATACTTGTGATAAACTTTTAGTTATGAAAAAGATTTTATTATTTTTAACGGTATTTTTATTCACAATAATTCCGTCTTTTGGAATTGAGGAAAATCTTACATTTTTGTACATAAACGGTTCTAACAATAACGATACAAAAATGAAAGACTGGTATATAAACGGAGTTAATAAATTACATCCGGTGCTCAAAGAAAAATTTGAAGAAAACGAATCCATAAAGAAATGGGCGCAGGAAAACAAATTAACAATTGATGATGATCCGCAGATATTTTTCTGGGGCTATGACAGCAAAGAAGATTTAGATTTTGTAAAAGACAGATTAAATCTTTCAAAAGCGTTCAGTTCGACTCTTGCATACGGTATAAGGAGCCTGTTGACACAGTTTTTGCATGATGCTATATGGGTTCAAAAAACACACAATATGCTGCCATTACTGGACAGTTTAAATGACAGAGTAAAGGAACAGTATAATAATGGAAAACATGTAATTTTATACGGGTATTCTGCAGGTACTTTTATAAATTATCAGTATATGATATACAAACTTCCTTATATAAGGCCTGAAAAATTATTCAGCGCATTAAATATGGATGAAGAATTTATGACATTTGTGAAAGAAAATCCTGCAAAAAATACTTGTTTATCCGCACTTTCGCATGATAAAGGCAAAATAGGCGTAATTTCCGGCACCGGACATCTTGTTCTTAATCAGGACAAAGAGCAGTTAAAAGAAAATTATCTTAAACTTGACGAAGTGACTGAGCGGTATTGCGCACCGGAAGGTGCTGTTAAAGGTTTTGTAAATTTTGCAAGTCCTATCCCTTTATTCTATTCCGATATTTCGGATAAAAATTATGAAATAACTTTTTTTAATAAATATGCAATTAAGTATGTTTTGGAAAACGGATTATATTTTCTTACCGTTAATTTCAGGGAAGATCCGCTCGGATTTCCGTCCGGCAGAAATTTAACAATACCGCAGTATGAAGAAATCCTTGATTTAACTCTGGAGAATCCTACAGGTGTTATTTATGACAATTCAAGTGTCTGGTCGAAACGTTCGGCTCTTTTTGCACATACTTCTTACTGGTCTGCAAGAAGTGTGTTTGCAAAAGCTGTTGTTAAAAGTTTTGTAGAGGGAACAAAGTTTCAATATAACGAAGAGTACAGAAATAAAGTTATAAAAAATCAGAAGAAAAAATCAGAGGAGATATAATGGAAAATTTGAAAGAACAAACGGTTTTATTTGATCCGGGGTTTGCACAGCACACAACAATATTATCAATAAGCACCGAATATATTTATAATTCCGTAAATCAATTTAAAAATTTCGGGCAAAAGAAAATGAAATTTAAAATGTTTTATCCGCAAATTATAAAAATGACGGAAAATAATGTCGGTTTTTGTCTTGGATGTTTATTATGGGCAGCATATATTAAAGGGTTCAAAGATGTCAAAATAGAAGGTAATCCTTGTCTTGGAGATACTTACAATAAAGAAGAGGCTGTTGAAGAAATTGATTTTTCAATTGCATTTTTTGAACAGTTGAAAAAAGATGCTAAATATTATCTCGGAACAGAATATGAGATTAATCCTTTGTATATCAAAATTCTGGAATTATATAAAGAATTTCTTGTTCAAAATTGCAGTTTTGTTAATACAAAAACTACTGCAGATGTTATTTTGCCGGAAAGTTTTATTGTTCCCGAAGGCGAAAATCGGGAAAAAATACATTCAAAAATTCAGGAAGTTATTTCAACCGGAAATTTGCTTGACTTAACCGATGTATTAGAACTCGCATATAAAGGCTAAAAATGTCAGAATTAAGAAAACAGTTATACCAGATGTTTATACTCGGTCTTGACGGCGGAAACTGCCGGCAGGCACTGAAAGAAGGATTGGGCGGAGTTATCTTTTTTACAAATGATATTCAAACTTCCGAACAATTCAAAAATCTGACTGCGGAATTAAAAAGCACAAGCCTTATTTCTCCTTTTCTGTCTATAGACCAGGAAGGCGGAAGGGTTGAGAGAACTCAAAATATTCATAACGGGAAAAAATATTTATCCGCAAAATATGCTTTTGAAAAAGGAACGGAATTTTTAGCAAAACAAACAAATGAGATTGCACAGGAGTTAAAATCATACGATATAAATCTTAATTTTGCGCCTTGTATTGATACAAATACCAATCCGCTGAATCCTATAATCGGCGAACGGGCTTTTTCATCAAATCCGGAAGAGGTAATTCAAGGAGAAAAAATTGTTTCAAAATGTTATAAAAATAATGGTATTATTCCTTGTGTAAAACATTTCCCGGGGCACGGCGATGCCGCATCTGACAGTCATCTTACGCTTCCCGTTATTGATCTGACGCAGGAAGAAATGGAAAAAACTCATATAAAACCGTTTGCTTCCGCTGTAAAAAACGGGGCTGATATGATTATGGCAGCGCATCTTCATTGTACCTGTTTTGATAAAGATGTTATTCCTGCATCCCTGAGCAAAAATGTTTTGGGATATTTAAGAAATGTTTTAAATTATGATGGTGTGATAATTTCTGATGATATGGTTATGAAAGGTGCTGCCGGTTTTGGGGATGTTGAAGCCTGTGAAATGGGGATAAGAGCCGGATTAAATATGTTCATATACAGGAACTCTGATGAAAATACGATTAATATAATTGAACAAATTTATAAAAAAATCGTTAATGATAGTGAGTTACAAAAATATGTAGAAACTTCTTATAATAAAATAATTATGCTAAAATCAAAATACAACATATTATAGGAAAACTAAAATCAAGAATAAAAAAGGCAGGGGTAAAATGAAAAAATTTCTATCAAGTATATTGTTTATTTTAATTATTACATCTAATGGAATGGGAATAGCAGCAGAAAAAATAGATTATTGCCCGACTTTTGATGAAATTCAGGCAAAAAATTCGTATTTTCAATTAGCACGTCTGAGATATGGTTTGAACTATGGTTTAGCACCGTCTTTAGAAGAAACTTCATTCTATAAAGATGTTGTTAATTCTTGCTTGGCATATTTTGAAGAAGAAGAACCTGAAGATATTGATTGTTCAAGATTAAAAACATTATCCGTTGCGTATGCTTATCGGAATTTTAGAAATTCAACAATGAAGAATAAGATAAAGAAAACTATTGAGAATTATTCAGGGCAATGTAAAGTAGAGTCAGATGCCGCAAAAATGCTGTTGCCAAAACTTTATTAATTCATAAAATAAATAATATAGAAAATTTGTATGTCTGTAATATAATAGTTTCGTAGTTAGTTAGAGGGGTCCGCCTCGGATGCAAGTCATTCTTTCAAGTGTTTTTGACTGAAGCGGAAAATTTCCGAAAAAATTTGCATCCTTTAAAAGGACAGAAAGAAGAAAAATGGAAAAGAACAACGAAACTTTGTCTATTTTAAGACACTCAACATCACACATTATGGCTCAAGCGGTTCAAAGCCTGTTCCCGTCTGCAAAGTTAGCAATAGGGCCGGCAACTGCCGAGGGGTTTTATTATGATTTCGATTTAACCGACGGTCATGCTTTCACGGAAGAAGATCTTGCAAAAATCGAAGAAAAAATGAAAGAAATAATAAAACAGAATCTAACCTTTGAAAGGTATGAAATCCCTGATGTGGATGCTCAAATCAAAGAATTTAAAGATGAAGGCGAAATTTACAAGGCTGAATTGCTTGAAGAACACAGAAATGATAATCCAACCTTGTATATTACAAAAGACAAAGACGGAAATGCTTTGTTTAACGATCTTTGTGCAGGGCCTCACCTTCCGAATACATCATATATAAAAGCAAATGCTTTTAAATTATTAAAAGTTGCAGGTGCGTACTGGCGCGGTAATGAAAAAAATAAAATGCTCCAGAGAATTTATGCAACTGCATACTGGTCAAAAGAAGATTTGCAGGATTATTTGACTTTCTTAGAAGAAGCAGAAAAACGCGACCATAGAAAATTAGGCACAAAACTGGATTTATTCTCAACAAGAGAAGAATTAGGCGGCGGTCTTGTTCTATGGCATCCAAATCTTGCAATTGTAAGAGAGCAAATCGAAAATTACTGGAGAGAAGAACACAGAAAACGCGGTTATGTGATTGTTAATACTCCGCATATTGCAAAATCAAAACTCTGGGAAATTTCAGGACATGCTGACCATTACAAAGAAAACATGTTCTTTATTCAAAAAGATGAAGATTCTGATGATCAATTCATATTGAAACCTATGAATTGTCCGTTCCATATTTTGATTTATCAGGCAAACAGATATTCTTACCGTTCATTGCCGTTAAGAATGGCAGAACTCGGAACTGTATATCGTAAAGAAAAATCAGGTGCACTGTCAGGCTTAACAAGGGTTCAGGGGTTCACGCAGGATGATGCACATATATTCTGTACTCCAGAGCAATTAGTTGATGAAATCAACGGTGTTATTGATTTTGTTGCTGATACAATGAAAATCTTTAATATGGAATTTGAAGTTGAACTCTCAACACGTCCGGAAAGTTTTGTCGGAGAAATTGAAAACTGGGATAAAGCAGAAGCCGGTTTGAAAGAAGCAATGGATAGACGCGGTATGAAATACGATATCAATGAAGGTGACGGTGCTTTCTATGGTCCGAAAATTGACTTCAAAATAAAAGATGCTATTGGAAGAACTTGGCAGTGCGCAACAATACAGTTAGATTTTAATCTTCCTGCAAGATTTGATATCAAATATCAGGATAAAGACGGCCAGTTAAAAACACCGTTAATGCTCCATCGTGTAATTTTCGGTTCAATGGAAAGATTCCACGGCATTTTAATCGAACATTATGCGGGTTGTTTCCCGGCATGGCTTGCTCCTGTACAGGTCAACCTTGTGCCGATTTCTAATGACAAACATGTTGATTTCGCTGAAAAAGTTTATAAGAAAATGCGTGAAGCCGGAATCAGGGTAAATCTTGATGACCGTTCGGAAAGTATGAATTATAAAATCAGAGAAAGCCTGCAGGATAAGAAAATTCCTTATGTCTGCGTAATCGGAGATAAGGAAATCGAATCTAATTCCGTTGCCGTTCGTGCAAGAGGAATCGGACAGGTCGGAACATTCCCTGTTGATGAGTTTATAGAGAAAATCAAAGAGGAAATTGATACCAAAGCAAATAATTCATTTGCGAAAGATTAGTAAATTAAAAGACAGTCCTTCTGAAAAGAAGGGCTGTTTTTTATAAAATTAAACAAAAATGTTACTATTATTTAAAAAAACTTGCTTATCTTTTAAAAATTGTGTAAAATGATAGAAAATTGGGGGAGGAAGCAGTTTTAATGCCGAAACTAGCTAGAACTTATGATAGCAGTTACGATTCCGGATACTATTACGGTACAGGTGCTTATGGAAATAGGCATACGAGATACCGGAGTTATGAAGAATACCGGAATTCATATATTGAACTGCGTGAAGCAAACCGCCCTGTCAGAAGAAAATCCAAACGCAAAAAACTGGTACAGTTTTTGGTTATGGCAGTTTTTTATTTGATATTATCAATGTTTGTTCTTCCGTATGCATTTTGCCACATATCAAAGACTTTTGTAGAGCCGACACCTTACAAATCCGTTAAGGCTGATCTGGCGGAAATAAGTTTTCCTACTGCAAAATATTTATCAAATTCGTGGTTTTTAGGAAACAGGCTTTTCAGTTATTCTGCTGATGAAAAGAATGCGGCAATGGTTCCTCTAAAAGAAAATGTTAATATGCCGGTTTTGAAACAGGAACTTTTGAGTTTGATGGAACTTTATCCGTCAATCCAGCCTGCAATATATGTTTGGGATTATGAAACCCAGAATTATGTGGATATTAACGCCGATAAAAGTTATGCTACGGCAAGTATAATCAAAATTCCGGTATTGATAGATGTTTTCAAATCTATTGAAGCCGGTCAAATATCTTTAGATGATACAATTCCGCTGACAGAATATTATAGAACGGAAGGCTCAGGCAGTTTACAGTTCAGGGCAAGAAATTCCGAATATACGATAGATGAGTTGGCAAACAGAATGATTACCGAATCTGATAATTCGGCAACGAATATGCTTATGGCAAAAGTTGGGTCAATGACGGATGTGAATCAATCAATAAGAGATTGGGGTTTGAAAAATACATTTGTCCAGACCTGGCTGCCTGATTTGGGCGGTACAAACAGAACTACGGCTTATGAAATGGCAACAATGCTTTATAATATAGATGAAAATGATTCCTTCCTGTCTGAGGAATCAAGACACAGAATATTAAATTATATGGGGCATGTTCATAATAACAGGCTGATTCAGGCCGGATTGGGTGCTGGTTCTGTCTTTTTGCACAAGACAGGTGATATAGGTAAAATGCTTGGCGATGCCGGAATTGTTATTACACCGGGCGGGAAAAAGTATCTGGTGGTTATTCTTGCAAACAGACCGCATAACTCTCCTGCCGGCAAAGATTTTATAGTGCACGCCTCTGAAATTATTTATAATTATATGGTGAAATAATGTTAAAAGACTTACTTGAATCAAAACACTGTTTTAAACTTGTATGCGGAGCCGGAAATGAAGATGTTGAAGAAATAAAACGGCTTGTTTATTTATATGCTGTGGCCGGTTGCCGTTTTTTTGATTTATCGGCGGTTGAAGATGTTATTGATGCGGCAAAAGAAGCTCTGGAAATGGCAAGGGTATATGATGCTTATATTTGTGTAAGTGTCGGTATTAAAAATGATCCGCATGTTAAAAAAGCAGTGATAGATTACTCACGATGTGTAAATTGCGGAGCATGCGAGGCAGCATGTATAGAAGGTGCAATCCAGAATGCAAAAGTAAAAAAAGAAAAATGTATCGGCTGCGGCAGATGCTGGAAAGTTTGTACGAGAACGGCAATTTCTTATACATCGGAAGAAAAAGATTTGAATGAAGTTCTCCCTGCCATTGTTGATAAAAATATAGATTGTATTGAACTGCATGCAATAGGGCTGGATGAAGAAGAAATCTATTCAAAATGGAAATATATTAACGATAATTATGAAGGTATGCTCAGTATATGCTCCAGCCGCGGTAAATTAAGCGATGAAGGGCTTGTCAGCCGGATAAAAACAATGATACAGGATAGAGAACCTTATTCCACAATCATTCAGGCTGACGGATTTCCTATGAGCGGCGGGGATGATACTTATAAATCCACCCTGCAGGCGGTTGCAACTGCTGAAATTATACAGAACGAAAATTTTCCGGTTTATCTTATGTTATCCGGCGGAACAAACGGTAAAACATCAGAACTTGCCCGAATGTGCGATATCCGCTGTTCCGGTGTTGCAGTTGGTTCTTATGCCCGCAAAATCGTAAAAAAATATGTGGATAATCCTGATTTTTGGACAGATACCAATATCGTTAATGAAGCACTTGAGGCCGCAAAGCCTCTGGTTGACTCTGTGCTTTTATAAAGGTTTATTTATGAAAATTTTTTATATAGATAAAAAAGAATTTTTATCATCTATAAATATTGAAGAGTTGGAAAAATATTCAGACGGCAGAAAATACAAATCAAAAGAAAAATATCTGGAGCATCTTTGCGGTTTGTATCTGGTAAAAAATACAGCAAAAATTTTTTATGGTATAAAAAATCCCGAAATTGAAATAAAAAATTCTAAACCGTTTTTCAAAGATGTACAAAATTTATATTTCAGTCTTTCTCATAGCGGAGACATTGTTGCGGCTGCTTTTCATACCGAAAATACAGGTTTTGATATAGAACAAAAAAAACAGAGAAATTTTAAAAATATAATGGAAAATTTTAAAATAGAAATATCAAATCCGACAGCAGAGGATTTTTACAAATTCTGGACTCTGCACGAAGCCGGGATAAAACTCGGAAAACCTGTGCTGTCATCTTACACCGCCCCTTTTGGAAATGATTATATTTTCTCCTGTGTTTCGGATGAGGTAATAATTTCGGATTTTGAAATTATAAAATTCCGCTGACTTTTATGTGATATAATTACAGTATAGGAATAGTTTTAAGGAGAAGGGAATATGGATATTAAAGCGGTAATCCTGGCGGCAGGAAAAGGCACGAGAATGAAATCCGAAACAACCCCGAAAGTTTTACACGAAATAATGGGAAAAACTTTGCTGGGATATGTTCTTGATAATGTCAAAAATTTTGTATCCGAAGAATTTGTAATTGTAGGGCATCACGCTCAAGAAGTTGAAACTTTTGTAAAAAATAATTATACAGATGCCAGAACAGTTTTGCAGACTCCGCAGTTGGGTACAGGGCATGCTGTATCTATGGTTTGCCCGTATCTTGAAAATTTTGACGGGGTGGTTTTAATTTTGTGCGGAGATACTCCGCTCATAAAAGAGGAAACATTAAAAGAATTTGTTAATTTCCATCTTGCGCAAAATTCTGATTTAACCGTAATGAGTACAATTTTTGATAACCCTGCAAATTATGGCAGAATCATCCGTGATAAAGATAATTCTTTAAAATGTATTGTTGAAGAAAAAGATGCAACACTTGAGCAAAAAGCGGTAAAAGAAGTTAATGCGGGTATTTACTGTTTAAACTGGGGAAAGGTTAAATCAGCATTTTCTCAATTAAAAACCAATAATGCGCAGGGCGAATATTATTTAACTGATATAATTGCCTGGGGTAAAGAGCAGAAATTAAATGTAAACGCATACATATTACAAGACAGTAATGAGATTTACGGTATAAATTCAAGGATAAATCTTGCACAGGCAGGAAAAATAATGAATAAACGCAACCTTGAAAAATATATGCAAAACGGCGTAACAATTGTAGATCCGGATTCAACATGGATTAGCGAGGATACGGAAATCGGACAGGATACAATTATTTATCCTTCGACATATATTGAAGGCAAAAATAAAATAGGCAAGAATTGCAAAATAGGGCCGTGTGCGCATTTGCGCGGCGGTGTGGAAGTATGCGATAATGTAAAAGTCGGAAATTTTGTAGAGGTTAAAAAATCCAGAATTTCATCAAATACAAATGTCGGTCATCTTTCTTATATCGGGGATTCCGAACTCGGTGAACATGTTAATATAGGTGCCGGAACAATTACCGCAAATTACAACCCGATAACAAAAACAAAATCAAAAACTATTTTAAAAGATAATGTCAAAGTCGGTTCAAATTCCGTTCTTGTTGCGCCTGTTACTGTTGAAGAAGGTGCAAATATAGGTGCCGGCGGAATTATAACTAAAAATGTTCCGTCCTGGGCTCTTGCAATAACCCGTTCCCCGTTAAAAGTCATTGCAGACTGGGTAAAAATACAAATGTCAAAATAATTTAAAGTAAAGAAGGTAATAAAAGTGTATAATCCAAAATCAACAAAAGCAGAAGAATTTATAGATAATAATGAAGTTCTTGCAACTTTAAAATATGCCGAAGAAAATAAAAACAACATTGAACTTATTGACAAAATTCTTGAGAAAGCACGGCTGGGGAAAGGTTTAACTCACAGAGAAGCATCGGTGCTTCTTGTATGTGAAAACTCTGAAAAAAATCAGGAAATTTTTTCCCTTGCAAAAAAAATAAAACAGGAATATTACGGCAATCGTATCGTTTTATTTGCGCCGTTGTATTTGTCAAATTACTGCGTAAACGGCTGTGTATATTGCCCGTATCATGCTAAAAACAAGCATATCCCCCGCAAAAAAATGACTCAGGATGAAATAAGAAAAGAAGTTATTGCGCTTCAAGATATGGGGCATAAGCGTATTGCTATTGAAACCGGTGAAGATCCGGTTAACAATCCGATAGAATATGTATTGGAATCTTTGAAAACAATATATTCAATACACCATAAAAACGGAGCCATAAGAAGAGCAAATGTTAATATTGCAGCAACAACGGTTGAAAATTACCGCAAATTAAAAGAAGCAGGGATTGGTACATATATTTTGTTTCAGGAAACTTATAATAAAGAATCTTATGAAAAACTCCATCCGACCGGTCCGAAACATAATTACGAATACCATACCGAAGCAATGGACAGAGCAATGCAGGGCGGTATTGAAGATGTCGGGCTCGGCGTTTTATTCGGGCTGGAATCATACAAATATGAATTTGCGGCACTGCTTATGCACGCGCAGCATTTAGAAGCAGTATATGGTGTAGGGCCTCATACTATCTCTGTTCCGAGGATTAAACATGCAGATGATATTAATCCTGATGAATTTGACAACGGCATAGATGATGATATTTTTGCCAAAATTATTGCCTGCATAAGAATTGCTGTTCCATATACCGGTATGATAATTTCAACAAGAGAATCAAAAGAATGCAGAAAAAGAGTTCTTGAACTCGGAATTTCACAAATCAGCGGCGGTTCAAAAACAAGTGTCGGCGGCTACGCTGAACAAGAATCTGAAGAAGAACCGGAAGAAACCGCTCAATTTGATGTATCAGACAGAAGAACCCTTGATGAAGTAATCAAATGGTTAATAGAACTCGGGTATGTTCCCAGTTTCTGCACTGCCTGCTACAGAGAAGGTCGAGTAGGCGACAGATTTATGTCAATATGCAAACAACAGCAAATTCATAAATTCTGCCATCCGAATGCAATTATGACACTTATGGAATATCTGGAAGATTATGCCGCAGAACCAACAAAACTTGCCGGTTATAAACTCATTGAAAAAGAAATCGAAACAATTGAAGATGAAAAAAGAAAAGAACTCACAAAAGAGTATCTTGAAAGAATAAAACACGGAGAACGGGATTTCCGGTTTTAAAATGTAAAAAAGTTTCACTTTCTTGCAAGGAGATGTTATTATCGAATTATGAATTTTGAAGAAAAAACAATTGATTCTAATGTAGTATATTCGGGCAAAGTTATTACCGTATTAAAAGATAATGTTGAAGTTTCTGACGGGCATAAGTCATTTAGGGAAGTTGTTGTACATAGCGGCGGCGTTGTCATTGCCGCTATGAAGGATGAAAATACAATTCTTCTGGTAAAGCAATATCGTTATCCTTTGAAAAAAGTTAATATAGAACTTCCGGCAGGAAAACTTGAAATTGGAGAAAACCCTGACGAAGCCTGTAAAAGAGAACTTGAAGAAGAAACCGGCTACAGAGCCAAATACTGGAAATCGCTCGGGTATATTAACACAACACCCGGAATTTGCACCGAAAAATTGTATTTATATCTGGCAAAAGATATAGAATTTGTCGGAGAACATCCGGATGAAGGTGAAATAATAAAATGCTGTGAATACAAACTTTCTGAAGTTTTTAATATGATACAAACAGGCGAAATAAATGATGCTAAAACTATATGCACACTTTCCCGTGCTTTTTGTAAGGAGTTTTCTGTATGATAAAAATGATTGCAACCGATATTGACGGTACTATATACAGTTTATCAGGCGGTTTCAGCCCTAAAGTAAGAGAATGCATAAATAAACTCACCCAAAACGGAATAAAAGTTGTTCTTGTAACAGGCAGAATGCACTCATCTGCAATTCATGTCGCAAAAGAACTCGGGCTTAATACTCCGGTTATTTCTTATCAGGGCGGTTTGATTAAAGATATAAATAATAAAACTCTTTATCAGCGCAATCTTAATCCTGAATATGCAAAAGAAATAATTAAATGGGCAAGAAAAAATCATGTTCATATCAATTTATATATAGATGACAAGTTATATGTTGAAGAAGATAATGAAACCATAAGATACTATGTTCATGACAAACATATTGATTATACCGTTTGTTCGTTTGATTCTCTTGAAATAAAAGATGTAAACAAAATTCTCGCAATTGATATAAAAGATGCCGGCAGAGTAACTTCCTGGGTTGATGAACTCAAATTACTGTATCCGGATTTGTATATAGTAAAATCAACTCCGTATTTTTGTGAAATAGGAAGTCCGGAGGCGAAAAAGTCCTGCGGGGTTGAATTTCTTTGTTCTTTATGGAAGATAAATAAATCTGAAGTTCTTACGATAGGCGATCAGAATAATGATATAGATCTGGTACAAGCAGGCGGTATCGGGGTTGCTATGGGCAACGGAACCGAAGAATTAAAAAAATGTGCGGATTTTATAACCGATACGGTTGAAAATGACGGGTTTGTAAAAGCAGTTGATAAATTTGTATTTAATAAATGTTTAAATTAAAACCTGCGCAAAAAATTTTTTGAGCGGTTTTAAATAAGTATGATTAATACAAATTATAATATGCAATCTCAAACATTTACCGGATCAGCAAAAGTTTCGGTGAAAAAGTTGGAACAGTATATGCAGGAAGGGCTTCCGATTAAAGAAATTGCCCGGAGATTCAATGTATCGGAAAGTACAATATATTACTGGCTCAACAATTTTAATCTTTCCAAAAAACATGCAAGAAACAGTGAAAAAATCAACTGTATTCTTGAAAATTATTCCGGTACAAACATGAATGTTGCGGAAATAAGCAGGCAAACGGGTTTGAGTGAATATGCTGTGCGCAAATGGTTTAAGGAGCATTATTCCGTCAGCCTGCACGAAACAAGAATTAAAAAATTGAAAATGCTTCTGCAGACAAACCTTACAAATAAAGAAATCGCTCAGCATCTGCAAATGAATATAAATGCTGTTAAATCCGCCCGTATGAGATACAAACTGGGCAGCTTCAAAAGAAAAAAAGAAAATATGCTTGAAATAATTGCCGGTAAACTAAAAGAAGGTTTTAGCAAAAAACAAATTGCAGAATTTATGAAAATTTCCTGTGCAACCGTTCAAAGATATGCAAAATTACTGAAAAACGGAGAGCAAATATAAAAAGATGGTTTTTAAGGCAGGATGTTTTTACAGGCGGATTTTCAAAAGATTTAAAAAACTTAATAAGTTTTATTATTGCCCGTTGTTATAATATACTTTTAAAAGATAAATAATCTAAAAAACAGACAACAGGGGATTCATTTTTTCAACAATATGTACATAATAAAAAGGGAACAGAAATAATAATATGCAGATTCAAAAAACTGGCGCAGGACAATATACAAACTATGCTTTCGGAACCGCAAAACCGGTATTTTGCGGGTTTCAGTCTTTTAAATCATTATGTAACAATCCTAATATCAAAATTGTATTTTCGGATATCGACGGTACAATCAGTAAACACAGTGACATGATGACACAGAAAACAATTAATGCCGTAGATTTTTTACATCAAAGAGATATTCCTGTTGTTTTAACAACTGCGCGCTGTTATCAGGATACACTGCCTATTTTGCAGCAATTTTCTCATAATCCTGATTATACTATAGTTTTGCAAGGCGGCGGAATAGTAAACTCTTCCGGAGATGCGATTTTTGAAAATTCAATTTCATCAAAAGCGGGTAAAAAACTTGTAAAATGGTTCAAATCCGTGCGTCAGAAAGATAAAAACTCGCATTTAATAATGTATTTTGATGAAAAACCGTATTCAATGAGCGGCATTCAATTCCCCTGGAAATCGTACTGTCCTGTTAAACAGGTGCGTTCTTTTGATGAATTATTCGGCGGAGATAAGAAACTTCAAAAGGCAGTTATTTTAAAAACTAATATTTCAACGGATGCTTCCTATAGCAGAAAGGCAGTTATTGAATCATTTAAATCCGCCGGAATTGCGGATTTAGATATAAAAGCTTCCGGCAATACGCTTGAATTTCAAAACAAATGGGTTTCAAAAGATAGAGCGATTGACTTTTTGCTTCGTGCATTGAAACTTGATGCGAAAAATGCAATGGTAATCGGTGATTCCGCAAATGACATTGAAATGTTTGATTTTGTGAGAAAACGGAATGGACTTGCGGTTGCAATGGGAAATGCGGAAGATAATATTAAAACTCATGCCAATGCAGTGACTTCGCATATTGATGACGATGGATTTTCTGCTGCTGTCGGAAAGGTATTTAATATATTAATTTAATAATTTTGCGGTTTTATAGTATAAAAAAGACGGGTTATTCTTAAATATCCCGTCTTTTTAGGTATTTTTGTTTAATTTCAAATTTATTTTCCGTTAAGAACTTCTTTAAGTGTTCTGAGGGAAGCCAGAGTGTTCGGGAAACCGACATAAGGCAGACACTGAATTATTGCTGCGGTTATTGTTTCTTGAGAATTACCGGCTTTTAAGTTTCCTTTTATATGGCTTTTCAAAGTAGAAGTGTTGCCTGTAGTAACAAGAATACTTATTATAAGCAGTTCTCTTGTTTTTGGCTCAAGTCCTTCTCTTGTATAAAAATCTCCGAAACAAACTTCTGTTAAAAACCTTGCAACATCTTCCCCCATGTTTTCCGGCAGACCTTGCATTGATTCGTATATTTCATTTCCGTATAAAGGTTCTTGAATTGCAAGACCTTTTTTATATCTTTCATTTTCTTTTACTGTTGCTGTAGATTTTAAAGGAGTTTCAATCCCTCTTTCCTTAAAAACCTCATTGAGCACCCCGAGTGCATTCAATGTTTTAGGGAAACCAATGAACGGCGCGCATTGATAAATTGCTTCCCGCAGTTCAATCGGTGTTGCTCCGACATTTAATGCCGCATTTAAATGTGCTTTTAATTGCGGGAGAGTCTGCTGAACGGCAAGAGATGTTACTGTGAGCATTTCTCTTGTTTTTATATCTAAATCACCGACAGTAAAGATTTCTCCAAAAATATATTTTTGAAGAATAGCCATCATTTCAGGATCGCTGCCTGTATTGCCCAATGCTTCACCATTGAACAATTCCTTGTAATTTTTCTTGCAAATATCCGCTCTTGTCATATTTTCATCTCCTTGAATACCTGTTTGAGCAAATGCGCAGCCGGCCTGCATAATCACAACAACCAAACCTGACACAAGTAGTTTTTTTAACATACTTACCTCATATTATTTTCTAACAATTCAATTATACAACATAAGAGCAACTCTAAGTCAAATAAAACAATGCTACATCACTTTACAATATGGTAGATTATAAAACAGACAAAATATTTTTTGATAATTACCAAGATATGAAAAAAGCCAATACAATAGGTGCAGAGTTGTAGGGGATTCTGAATCGCGCTCCGCTGTTCAGAATGACGCTAAAGGAAACTCCCCATCACAACTTCCCCGACTCGTGGAAGGATTAAGCCGCTAACATATTTTAAATTAATTTTTACTCTTCGGCGTCGGTGTTGATTACCTGAACTCCAAATCTGGTTCTAAACAGGTGTTTTACCGTATCGCTTTGAATTTCATACATCATTTTATTAAACAGGTCGTATGCTTCCTTTTTATACTCTATTAATGGATCTTTCTGACCGTATGCTCTCAAGCCGATTCCGTCACGAAGCATATCTATATTGTGAAGGTGATCTATCCATTTGTTATCAATGACTTTTAGCAAGATATCTCTTTCCAGTTGTCTTACAACATTGCGCTCGGTGAATGGTTCCTGTTTGTCAGGTGAAATTCCGTATTCTTCTACGACATGGTTATAAAATTCGATAATTTCTATTTCGTGGGTTTTGTATGCCTCTATAACATATTCTTTAACCTTGTTATACATAGGTTCAAAACGCATGTTCTGAATATCGGAAACTTCAAAAGATGACAACTGCGGAACTATTGAATGAAGTTCTTTAATCATTGTCTGCAAATCTTCATAAACATATTCTTCTACTTTTTGTTCAGGTGAAATATAACTTCTGAGCAGTCTGTCAACTTCACGTTCAATCATATAATAGATGTCTTCCTGCAAGCCAACCCCTGCAAGAACTTTTCGTCTTTGCAGATAGAATTTTTCACGTTGGATATTCATAACATCATCGTATTCAAGAACTGATTTTCTCATATCAAAGTGGAAAGTTTCAACTTTTTTCTGTGCAGATTCAATGCGTTTGGTTAACAGCGGATGATCTATTGCCATATTTTCCGGAACATTCATTGCTGTCATAAGTTGTGTAATTTTTTCCCCGCCAAAAATACGCATCAAATTATCTTCCAGTGATAAGAAAAATCTTGTGGAACCCGGGTCGCCCTGACGAGCGGCACGGCCTCGCAGCTGATTATCAATACGACGCGATTCGTGGCGTTCCGTTCCGATAACATGCAAACCGCCTGCTGCTACAACTTTTTCATGTTCGTATTCTGTTATTGCTCTTGCTTTTGCAAGCATTTCGTTTTTCAACTCTTCATAATTCGGATTGGATTCATCAATTCCCTGTGCATCCAGATCCGATTTTGCAAGGTATTCCGAATTACCACCGAGCAGAATATCGGTGCCTCGTCCTGCCATATTTGTTGCAATGGTGACAGCATTTAAACGTCCTGCCTGTGCAATAATATATGCTTCTTTTTCGTGGTGTTTTGCGTTCAGTACATTATGTTTTATTCCTCGTTCCGTAAGTAATTTGGATACATATTCGGATTTTTCAATACTGATTGTACCTACAAGAACAGGTCTGCCAAGTTTGTGCTGTGCAATAATATCATCTACAACTGCCAGATATTTCTGTGCTTCTGTTTTGTATATAACATCAGGATAATTGATTCTGATATCAGGTTTATTGGTCGGTATAGTCGTTACTTCAAGGTTGTAAATCTTGCCGAATTCTGCTTCTTCAGTCATTGCTGTACCCGTCATACCGGAAAGTTTAGGATATAATCTAAACAGGTTCTGGAAAGTGATACTGGCAAGAGTTTGTGTTTCGTCTTGAATTTCGACTCCTTCTTTGGCTTCTACTGCCTGATGAAGTCCGTCAGACCATCTTCTGCCTTCCATCAATCGTCCGGTAAACTCATCAACAATCATAACTTCACCGTTTCTTACAACATAATCAGTATCTTTTATGAATAGTTCTTTTGCTTTCAATGCTTGAAGCAGGTGATGTGCATACTGCGTCTGGATGTCAAATAAATCTTTTACTCCGATTAGTTCCTGCGCTTTATCAATACCGTCTTCTGTTAAGATTACATTTTTATTCTTTTCATCGACTGTATAATCAGTATCTTTTGTTAATTGAGGTGCAATTTTTGCCATCAACTGATATGTTTCAGCGGACTGGGCAAGTCTGCCGCTTATGATTAACGGGGTTCTTGCTTCATCAATTAGAATACTGTCAACTTCATCAATAATTGCATAATTAAAAGGTCTTTGAACCAGCATATCTTCGCTGGTTGCCATATTATCGCGCAGATAATCAAAACCGAACTCGTTGTTTGTTCCGTATGTAATGTCACAGCGATATGCACGACGTTTGACTTCAAAATCTCTTGCACCGTCGCCGTTTGACAATACTACACCTACGCTGAGCCCGAGGAAATTATAAATTTTACCCATCCATTCGCTGTCACGTTTTGCAAGGTAATCGTTAACGGTAACGACATGCACCCCTTTTCCTGTCAGGGCATTTAAATATGCAGGCAAAGTAGCAACAAGTGTTTTACCTTCACCGGTTCTCATTTCTGCGATGTGTCCGTTATGGAGAAAGTATCCCCCGATTAACTGAACATCAAAGTGGCGCATGTTGAGAACTCGTTTGCCTGCTTCTCTGACGGTTGCAAATGCTTCCGGCAAGATTTTATCCAGTGCTTCTTTTTCCAGTTTCAAATCTTCTTTGAAATTCTTTGAAGTAGGCCGTTTTGCCAGAATATCTTTAAATTCTTGTGTTTTTGCTTTTAATTCTGCATCCGTTAAGCGGGCAAATTCCGGCTCTAATGCATTTATATGTTCAACGATGCCCATCATGGACTTAATTTTTTTCTCATTCGGGTCGCCTAAAAGTTTCAATAAAAATTTTATCATTAATGTTTCCTTCCCCAAGTTTAGTCTTATTGTTTAAAGTGTAACATAAAAACAGCCCGTTTTGATAATATTAAGAAAAAAATAATATTTTAAACAAAATGTTTTTTACCGGTTCTATAAATTCTTTATAAGCCCAGAAATCCAAGCAGAATAAGGCTTTGCGGTTCCGTTGTATAAATTTTATATATTTTCTATTTAACAAAACTTAACATTGTAGAAATTTCAGGCAATTTTAATTTTGAAAATGACTTTATAGAAATATAACTGAGGAAATTAAGAAAGGGGAAAAAATTATGTCAGGGAATTTAGGAATTAACACGGATAGTATTGCAAGAGCAGGTTATACCGCACCGGTAAAAGATGTTTTGATTTATAGATATCCGACAAGAGAACTACCGAGTAGTATAAAACCGAGATATTATCCAGTTAAACTGGAAGATGAATACAAATTAGTGATGGCAAAAGACGGTACTATCAAAAAAGGAAAAGTTGTAAAATATGAAGAACAATCCTGGATGGATAAACTTAAAGGCGAAAAACCAAAAGAACTTGCTAAAGTTAAAAAAGAACAGGTTGAAGCATTTTTGGAAAAAATCAATGTTTTCGGTTTAGGTTTAAAAGTTGAAGATATTATGTCTGGTAACGGAACATTAAACCCTAACTTCAAAATTGATGAAAAAGGTAATATCAATTTCAGAAACCTTAAAGGATACCTAACCGGAAAAACACCGGAATATTTTGAAACATATGGCGGTGAATGGGCGCAGGTTGAACCAAAACAGGAATTGCCGGTATGGTTTGCTAAAATTAACACAGATAGACTCCGCTTATATCCAATGCTTGAATTACAGGATGATAAAATTAAATTATCAGACAAGCAGAAAGAATTAAAATTAGCATAACAGCAAATATAGATAAATAAAGCGGCAGGCATAATTTTATGCCTGCCGCTTTATTTAATTAAAAATAAAAATTAGAACATCAAACCTGCTTCTCTTGCAGCATCAGCAAGTGCAGCAATTCTTCCGTGGTATAAAAATCCTCCGCGGTCAAATACTACACATTCGATACCTGCTTTTTTTGCTTTTTGAGCAATTGCTTCGCCAACGACTTTAGCAGCTTCAATGTTGCCGCCGTGAGATAATTTTTCTTTTAACTCTTTGTCGTTAGATGATGCAGCAGCCAATGTTACATGGTTATCATCATCAATCAATTGAGCATAGATGTGTTTTGTGCTTCTATATACGGCAAGTCTAGGAAATTCTGCTGTACCTGCCAGTTTTACTCTGATTGATTTGTGTCTTTTTTGGACGATTGGTTTTCTTGCTTGTTGTTTAATCATTTTTCTTTCCTTTCATTTTGCCCAAACCGGCTTGAAAAACCACTTCAAGAGTTTATGCGGGCTTAGTTACGCTATAGTATCAAGGTTTAAATACACCTTGGTTTTATCAATATATTGATCTGCCAGTTTCGGATTTATTACCGATAAAGTTCCATAAATCTGACTGGCATTATCAACAACTGTTGTGAGAAATATATCAGTTGTTGATTGGTTTTCATTTTGCGGCGGTATATTTTCCCGATAAATTGCATTCATATAGAAATATTTATTTTCGTTTATGTGGTTTTGCAATATTTCATGCTGCTTTTTGATTTTTTCATTGCTGTATGATTTGGGAAATTTAATCAAATATACTCCGCCAAATGAAACCTTATCAATCATTATTTCTTACCAGCTTTACCTGCTTTGCGTCTGATATGTTCGCCTTCGTACTTAATACCTTTGCCTTTATATACTTCAGGTTTGCGTTTAGATCTGATTAAAGCGGCAACATCACCGACTTTTTGTTTGTTAGAACCTTTAACGGTGATTTTAGTATTTGCTTCAACAGAAATAGTAATGCCTTCCGGCGGAACGATATCAACAGGGTGTGAATAGCCAAGTGCCATATTTAATGTTGTACCCTGCATTTGTGCTCTGTAGCCGACGCCGTTAATTTCGAGTTTTTTAACAAAACCTTCTTTAACACCGTGAACAGCGTTAGCAACAAGTGTTCTTGACAAACCGTAAAGTGCATCGGTTTCTCTTGTTGTACCTACTTTTGAGAGGATAATGTGATTATCTTCAATTTTTATTGCAATTTCAGGACGAACTGTTACTGTTTCAGTACCTAAAGGTCCTTTTGCAGTAACGGTCTGACCGTCAATTTTAACCTCAACACCTTGAGGAATTTCTATAGGTTTTTTACCAATTCTTGACATTTTAAATTTCTCCTTATGGGTATATCTGATACATTTTCGGGCTTTTCTACCAATTACACCCGAAATAATTTATTAAATTAATATACGTAGCAAAGAACTTCTCCGCCTACATTTTCTTTTCTTGCTTTTCTATCGGTCAACAAACCTTTCGGAGTTGAAACAATAGCAACACCCATACCGCCTAAAACTTTTTGCAGGTTTTTAGCTTTTGAGTAGTGGCGCAAGCCCGGTTTTGAAATTCTTTCAAGTTTAGTAATAACAGGGCATCCTTTTTCATCATATTTCAAAGTAATATTGATAACTTTGAAACTGCCTGATTCGCGTACTTCATAGTCTGCAATGTAGCCTTCTTCTTTTAAAAGTTTTGCCAGTTCAATTTTTAATTTTGAAGCAGGCACTTCAACTGAAGGATGTTTAACCATGTTAGCGTTTCTGATTCTTGTAAGCATATCTGCTATAGGATCTGTGTTCATTTTATATTCCTTTTCTCTTGCGGACTTCCGAAAACAATCCTCAAACCTCGCATAACGAAATGCTTACCGGTGTTAAACTGATATAATTTCGGAGTATCCATACTACCCGTCACTTATCGAATTAATATTGCCTGACAACTGCGGGCTTATTTCGACAGTTTGACAGTGTTAATGTATCATGAAAAAAAGCAAAATACAAGCATTCTTTTACATAATTCTTTACAAATCAGGGTATTAAAACTTTTTCAATCTGGCATAAGCGGCATCCATTGCTTTTTTGCCCATTTTTCCGAAATCTACCGTGTACATAACGCTGTCGCCGAGGTTCAAAACATCTGTGACATGTCCTATTCCGTACTGTTCATGGAAAACTCTCTGGCCTGTTGTGTAAATATCATCGGTAAAGCCTTGTGCCTGTTCCCGTTTTTTTCGGGCTTCCTGTTCTTCTGCCGCGCGTTTTTGCCGTCTTTCTTCCGCCATTCTTTTTATTGCGTTATCTTTAAAAAATGCTGCAATTTTTTCTTCTTCTTTCTTTTTATTTATAGCGGATTTAACAAGGATTGTTCTTTGCGGAGTTCGGTTTGACTGCGGTTTATAATAACTTGAACTTGAAGTTGAATTTGATTTTTTTGTAACTGTTGTTGTTGAAAGTCCGTTTCTTTTCGGGGCGACAAAATTTGCACCGAATCCGGTTGTCGGTCTGACATAACCGTCAGGTGTGCTTGAGGTGTTAGATTCTCCGCGTGCTTTTGATACGGCACTTCTGAATGTAGAAGAAGTTTCATATCCGCTTTCTGCTTCAAATGAATCAATAAGATTTGCCGGAATTTCTTCGATAAATCTTGACGGGTTGTAATAGCGGTATTCACCCCATGTTTGCCTCCGTTTTGCAGATACAAGGTATAATTTTTCTTCTGCTCTTGTTATTCCGACATACATCAATCTGCGTTCTTCTTCCACTTCTGACGGAACCTGAAGAGTCCGCTGGCTCGGGAAAATCCCTTCATCCATACCGGCAATAAATACAGTAGGGAATTCCAGACCTTTTGCCGCATGTAAAGTCATCATAGTAACATTATTTGCTTCATCCTGCATTGAATCCAAATCAGAAACAAGTGCCACCTGCTGCAAAAATTCTCCAAGCAGGTTATCTTCTTCTTCAGGCACAAATTCTTCTGCTACATTGACAAGTTCCTGCAGGTTGTTTATATCATCCTGAAATTCCGGATCATTTGCGGCTTTTGATTGAAGTTCGGCAAGATAACCGGATTTTTCAATAACCAGAGTGACAAAATCTTTTAAATTGTATGCTTTTTGCGCATCTTTAAATTTTTGGATAAGGGTTGCAAAATCTTTCAATTTAGATTGTGTTTTGGCAGAAATTTCTGATTCTTCACAAATTTTGATTGCTTCAAATAAACTTATATCTTTAGAATTTGCAAAATCAGTTAGATTTTTGAGTGTTGTATCTCCAAGACCTCGTTTAGGTACATTTATTATCCTTCGTAAACTCTGGGAATCTTCGGTATTGTTAATGAGTTTTAAATAACAAATTACATTTTTTACTTCCGCTCTGTCGTAGAATTTTGTGCCTCCGTAGATTTTGTATGGGATACCGGATGCCATACAGGCTTCTTCCAGTGCTCTTGACTGGTTGTTTGTTCTGTAAAGTATTGCAAATTGGCTGTAATTGCCTCCGGCGGTTCGTTTAATGTTGCTTGCTATATAATTGGCTTCATCCGCTTCGTCATTTGCAATGTAATAACTTAGTTTTTCTCCGTCCCCTTTGTTTGAATACAAAACTTTATCCACTCGTTCGTTATTATTTTCGATTACGGCATTTGCCGCCTGAAGTATGTATGCGGTAGAGCGGTAATTTTGTTCCAGTTTAATCATTTTTGTTGAAGGGTAGTCTTTTTGAAAATTCATAATAATAGTAAAATCAGCCCCGCGCCAGGAATATATTGACTGGTCAACATCTCCGACAACACATAGAGATCGCTCTTCCGGAACATCTTTTGATAAATTGGTGTAAAGCATATTAACAAGGTTATACTGGGCAATGTTTGTGTCCTGATACTCATCAACCATTATGTGTTTAAATCTTTCAAAGTAATGCGTTCTGACTTCTTGATTTTGTTCAAGCAGTTTTGCAGTAAGCATCAGCATGTCGTCAAAATCAATAGCATTGTTGTTATTCAGTGCTTTTTCGTATTCTTCATATACCGATGCAATTCTCTGTGATTTAAAATCTCTTGCGTAAGTTGCAAATGCCGCAGCATCCTGCATTTTGTTTTTAGCATTAGAAATTACTGATTTTACCAGCTTCGGCTGATAAACCTTATCATCAAGATTTAACTTTTTAATCGCTCTCGTAATTATTTGATTTGTATCCGAGTCATCATATATTGTGAAGTTTTTATCAAGGTGTTTGCCGGTTGCGGTATTATATTTATCAATATTTTCACGGAGTATTCTTCCGCAGATTCCGTGAAATGTTCCGACCCACATATATTTAACCGCATCTTCTCCGAGAATTTTGGCAATACGTTCTTTCATTTCTTTTGCGGCTTTATTGGTAAATGTTACTGCTAAAATATTTGCGGGACGCACTCCATTCTGTATCATGTATGCAATTCTTGTTGTCAGAACTTTTGTTTTTCCAGAACCTGCACCGGCCAGTATTAATAACGGTCCTCTGGTTGTTTGAACAGCCTCTTGCTGTTCCTTATTAAGATTTTCTAATAGATTTTCCATGACCCTCTTCCCAAATCAAAAAATATATGCTATAATCTAGCATAGTTTAAAAATGTTATTAATGCAATCAGAAGGTAAAAAACAAAATGACAGACAGTGATATGGAAATTATATTGAGTTCGGATGAAAATAAGGAGGATGTTCAAAAGTCCATAGTAGTACCGATAGATGACGATTTAGATACAGTAAAATCAGATACTCCTAATACGGTTGATGAGTTGGCTATGGAACTTGCCACAATAAAACAATCCGCAAAGAAAATTGCTATTATCGGCAGCCGAAATCTTCCAATCACGCATCAGCAGATGATTGAAACTCTTGCAACAGCTCTTGTTATGCAAGACAATACAATTATCACATCCGGAGGTTCTTCCGGAACAAATGCCGCTGCCATTCGCGGAGCAATGAAAGCTAATTCTGATAAATTATGCGTTATTCTTCCGCAGACAATCAGCCAGCAGCCTTCTGATGTTCAAAATCAGTTAATCGGTGTGCCTAATATTATTGAGCATTTGGATAGAGCGATGATGACGCTTGCCGATGCTTCAAGAATTTGTAATAGAGAAATTATTGACGAATGCAACCAATTGATTTGTTTTCTTTCGCACACGAGTAAAACTCTTCACAGTGCCGTCCAGTACGCAAAAGAGCGCCACAAAGTTATTACAGTGTTCTATCTTGACTAATTTTTAGGAAACGACATTATGAATGAAGACTTGAAAAAACTTACGGGTAAAAATCCGGCCGATTTCGAACCCGCTGCATGTAGTGTTGTGAATAATTCCGATACGAAATTGTTTTCCGAACTTGTTGCGCAGGAGGATTTTTTATTTGATTTTGTTAAACAAAATGTTGCTCAAAGACTTGAAAAAGCCTGTAATGAATCAAATTATTTAAATCTTTTAAATTTTTTGAAATATTATTCGCCTTCATACGAAAATTTTATTGTTTCCACACTGGCAAAATATTCAAATGATGATTTAAACAAAAGGCTTCTTGATATTTTTGAAAACGGGTCTTTGGAAGAAAAAACATACTGTGCAAAGTATTTTTCGGTTACTAAAATGCCTGAAGCGGCTGCGTTATTGAAGAAATTTGCTTTTAGTGAAAATTCATATCTGAGTGCAAATTGTGCGGCAGCACTGGCGGCATTCGGCGACAGAACTTTATATGACAATTCAATTGAAATGTTAAATTCAGAGGACAGTTTTACTCAGCTTGATGCAGTCAGATTCCTTGTATCTTACGGTGATTCGTCCGCCTCAGATGCGATAATAAAAACAATGATGCACTCTTCAATGGCAGATAATATTGCGGGAGAACTTTTGTATCTGACTGATTTATTCAGTATTTATAAAAAAAATGCGACACAGGGTTTATATGTCCTTAATGCAGTTATTGAAGGGTTAGGTGAGATTTTAAATCTTTCGCAGGTTTTTGATTTCCAATTATATGAATTTTTGGAAATGATTATTAAAGAACCGGTTAATCCGCAAACAGCAGTTATATTGCTGGCGGCTCAGGATAAATTTGAAACTCTTACTGAAAATGATGAGTATTTATTTGATGAAACCAAAGATACAAAACAAGAAATTCTGGATATTAAAAATCTGCTTAACACGGCTGATACTGCTGTTTTATATTCCCTTGCGGATGAAGAACTCAAACACAACAGCCCGTTTGTGTTCACTGCGCTTGAATATACAGAAAATGAACCGCTTGTGAGAAATCTGCTTAATTCATCCAATCCGGCTCTTGTGCTGAAATCGCTGGAAGTTTTGAAAATGCTTGATACTTTGACAGCACAGGATAAGGAAACCGCACTGTCAGGTATTTCCGATGAAAATCTGCGTGCGGTAATCAATGCAATATAATCTTATATTTAAATATTATCGGGATTTATTTTTTTATCCCGAAAAACAATGCATCTGCAAACTCTTCACCGTATTGCTCTTTGTATTTAAGGTATTCCGGTGATTTTTTGATTTTTTCGTTTTCAATTTGGATATCTTTTTGAGCAGGTTTTTGAATAGGTTTTTTAATTGGTTTTTGTGCCTGTTCGGGTTTTATTTGTTCAATTTCATCAATCGTTTTTTGTTCGTGGAACGGCAGGGCATCAAGCCGTCTTTCATATCTGCGTTTTTCTTTCAGTTCACGGCTCATTCGTTTCATGTTTTTTCCTGCTTGATTGTATGTTCTGTTGTCAAGTCTTTCTTTGATATAAACATCTAAATTTTCTTTTGGAATGTTCTCTCCTTCGAATTTTTGATAAACTTTATAACCTATTGTTTTAAGTTTTTGAATGAATGTTGCATCTTCACTATCCGGCATTGAAACTCTCGCATTGCCGACTTTGCTGTTTCCGATAAGTCCGTTCGGGTATGATTGAATCAATTCTTTTAACTTTGCTTTTTTGGCTGAATTCACGCCTGCCTGTGTGATAGGGATTCTGTAGGTTGATGTAAAGTTTATTTCTTGCATGTTATTTCTCCTTTTTTCTTATAAACCTCCTGAAAATTTTTTTTGCTATTTGTAGTGTCACAGATATTTTTATTTTGTATCAAGTTCAGAGTGACAGAAAAGAGAATCGTCACTCCGTGCTTGACACGGAGTCCCCTTCAAGTTCAGAGGGTATTAAAATTATTCCGTGCCTCACAAAGTGTCTAACAATGCGACTCTGAATCAAGTTCAGAGTGACAGAAAAGAGAATCGTCACTCCGTGCTTGACACGGAGTCCCCTGCAAATATAGAGGGTTTTAAATTATTTCGACCCCTTGCAATTTGTCCAACAATGCGATTCCGGGTCGGAGCCCGGAATGACAAAGAACAGGTCGCTCCCCACCCTAGCCCTCCCCGAGTTGGGGAGGGAACAATAACTCTTTACAATTCGTTCAACTATGCGACTCTGAATCGAGTTCAGAG